>CAYLNH010000330.1:0-7193 GCA_964384625.1 uncultured Lentisphaerales bacterium | reverse complement strand
AGGCCGCCATCTTACGAGAGAAGAAATGACCGAAGAACTCGGTACTGTCAAGTTCCTTACTGAACTCATTCACCGGGCCGGCAAGCGACCCGGGGTCTTTTCATGAACCCGGGAACGGCAAGGTGACGGTGATCCGTTCCCGCCATCGCCCCAGCCAGCGGGCCAACAAGCACCCCTTACTGATTACCGATCACAGGCATCCCGCAGAAGATGCCGGGATGATCGAATGATGGAACGCCCGCCGTCGTCCCGACCTCTCAAGAGCCGGGACGACGGCGCAACGAACATGGAACCATGGGGTTGCGCTGAGAGGACCGGAACCGACCCGGACATCTGGCGAAAGGCATTTTGCCGTTTCGCCCTTCTCCTCCTGAGCCGCAACTCATGGTCCGGCAACACCCCAACATTCCAATACTCCAGTACCCCATGGGATCGGTCTGATCGCCGATCACTTCCTGCGGCATCTCGTGTTTCGTGTCTCGCATCTGGTGGGGCCGGTGGGATTCGAACCCACAACCCACGGGTTAAAGGCCCGTTGCTCCGGCCGTTGAGCTACAGCCCCGGAAAGCAAAATGCCCCCGAACCGCAAGGCCGGGGGCATGGCCAGGATCAGAGAACACTTCCAAGGAACCGACAGACGCATGCCCGACTTCGACTCGCGGCCAGCATCGCAGCATTTCGTTTTTCCGAATGTCGTGAAGCAGTTCATTGCCACGTGATTGTCCTTAGTTGGTATCGAGCAAGACGGTTTGAGTTGCGTAGTTATGTCAATGGGGTATGGGTGAGAAAACAGCAAGGATCTCCCAAGTGCTTGACGTCTCGTTGTTTTGGCCTATCCTTCTGAATCACGTACCGGCCGCGGGGCCGCCCGAAGACAAGGACTGTGGCATTGAAAGGGGTCTACCTGAAAAGCGCGTGTTGGATGTTGCTTGTCTGCTTCTGTGCGACGGCATGGGAATTGCCGGCCTTGGCGCCGGAGACGCGCGCCGGAATGCCCATCCTTCACCTGTGCTGTCGGGCTGCGCGGACTGACCGCTCAGGTCCCGGCCTGCCGCCCGTCCTCAGCCTGGCGCCGAAGACGGTTTATCGGGTGCCGCCGCACGTTGTCGTACTGGCGATCGCCGTCGTCGTGTTGCCGGCGCTGCTTCTGGTTGGACTGATTCTCGGTCTACGGTGGTCCCGTAAGCGGGCCGCGGAAGATCTGCAGGAGGCCCGCAACCGTTATCAGGCGATCTTCGATTCGGTCAATGATGCGATCTTCATCCATGATCCGAAGACCAGTAAGATCCTTGATGTGAACAGCCGCATGCTGGAGATGTACGGCTACGCAACAGTCGATGAAGTGCGGGACCTGGGACTGGGGCAGTTGAGCGCGGGCACGACGCCATATACCGAGCAAGACGCTTTGGCCCGCATCGAGGAAGTCCGCAGCGGCACGCCGCAACTGGTTGAATGGCATGCCCGGCACAAAGACGGCCACCTGTTCTGGGTGGAGGTCAATGTCCGTCTGGCCGACATCGCCGGCGTGGAACGCGTCCTGGTTGTTGTGCGTGACATCACGGAACGGAAGCAGACGCAGGACGCCCTGGCGGCCACCGAAGAACGCTACCGCAGTCTGGTGGACAACATCGACCTCGGCATCACGCTGATCGACAAAGACTACAACATCCTGATGACCAATGCGCATCAGAGCGGATTGTACAACAGACCAACCTGTGAGTTTGTCGGGCGCAAGTGTTTTGCCGCCTTCGAGCAGACCGACGACACCTGCCCGCATTGCCCCGGCCGGCAGGCATGGAACAGAATCGCCCGGTCTACCGGGAGACTACAGGCGGGCGCGACGACGGCAGCGAATACCCGGTTGCCCTGCGTGCCTTTCCCCTGCAGGACGGCGGCGGCGAGATAACTGGATTCATCGAGGTCGTGGAGGACATCGCTGAACGCCGGCGCACCGAGGAGGAACGCGACCGCCTGTTTAACCTCTCCATCGATCTGCTGTGCGTTGCGGGCTTTGACGGCTACTTGAAAGACCTTAACCCGGCATGGACAAGAACACTCGGCTGGTCGGAAGACGAACTGAAAGCATCGCCCTGGCTGGACTTCGTCCACCCGGACGACCGCCCGGCGACGCTGGAGGCCGGCCAGCAACTGCTGCGCGGCGAACCGACGCACGATTTCGAAAACCGCTACCGCTGCAAAGACGGCAGCTACCGCTGGCTGTCCTGGAACTCGTTTCCGCTGACCGGCGAACAGATGATCTTCGCGGTGGTGCGTGATGTCACACAACAGAAAGAAGCGGACCGGGCGCTGGTCGACAGCGAACAACGATTCCGCAATATCGTCAGCGCCTCGCCGATGGGCATGCACATGTACGAACTGCGTGACGACGACGACCTGGTGTTGATCGACGCGAACGAGGCTGCAGACGAGTTGACCGGCGTCGAGACCGGAGAACGTATCGGTATGACGATCGAAGAGGCGTTTCCGAATCTGGCCGGGACGGAAGTGCCGCAGCGCTACCGCGAGATCGCCCGGACGGGAGCAACCTGGAAGAAAGAAGACCTCTTCTACGAAGACAATCAGATCAGCGGCGCCTTTGAAGTTCACGCCCTCCGTACCGGTCCCGACCGCATGGCCGTCATGTTTTTCGAAATCACGGACCGCAAACGGGCCGAAGAGGATATCCGTAAATTCAAGACGATTTCCGACCACGCGACCTACGGCGCAGCAATTGCCGACGCCGACGGCATCCTGCGTTATGTCAACCCCGCCCTGGCGGCAATGCACGGCCGCGACCTGGATGAGATGATCGGCAGTCATATCTCCATCTGTCACGCCGAAGACTACGTCGCCGAGATGAACGAACTGATCCGCCGCGTGTTCGACGACGGCGGCATCGCCGGCGAAGAAGTCGAACACGTTCGCCGGGACGGCACGAGATTCACCACGCTGATGTCCGTCACTCTGATTACCGATGAGACGGAGAACCGTCCGCTCTACCTGGCCGGCACCATGATCGACATCACCGAGCGTAAGGATATGGAAGAACGGCTGCGCCAGTCCCAGAAGCTCGAGTCCATCGGACACCTCGCCGGCGGCGTCGCCCACGACTTCAACAACATGCTCGGCGGCATCATCGGCGCCGCCGAGCTGCTCAAAGCCGAACTCGACGATCATGAGGACGACCGGGCCGAACTCGTTGACGTGATCCTCGATGCCGCCGAACGGACGGCAGACCTGACGACCAAGTTGCTGTCCTTCTCGCGCAAAGGCCGGGTCATCTCAAAACCGGTGGACCTGCACGCCACCGTTCTGGCCGTCGTCGAGCTGCTGAAACACAGTATCGACCGGCGGATCACGGTGATGACGGAACTGGAGGCCGAAATGCATACCATTGTCGGCGATCCCTCGCAATTGCAGAATGCAATCCTCAATCTGTGCATTAACGCCCGGGACGCGATGCCGCGCGGCGGCACGCTGATGATCGTCACGGAAAATGTCGTGCTCGACGACGCGGCCTGCAGCAACACCGATTTCGACGTCGAACCCGGCGATCACGTGCGCGTGTCGATTACCGACACCGGCATCGGTATGAGCCGGGAGACGCTGGAGTACATCTTCGATCCATTCTTCACCACCAAAGGTCCGGACAAGGGAACCGGGCTCGGTCTGGCCGCAGTCTACGGCACCGTGAAAGATCACAACGGCCTGCTGCAGGTCGACAGCGAACCCGGCCGCGGCACGGCGTTCCACCTCTGCCTCCCCCTCGGAAAAGCCGAAGTCCGGGAGATCTCCAGGCGATTGCCGGAAGCGCCGCGCGGCAGCGGCCGCATCCTCGTGATTGATGATGAACCCGTCGTCCGCACCATGGCCAATGCCATGCTCAAAGGGCTCGGCTACGAGGTCCTCCTGGCGGAGGACGGCATTCACGGCATCGAGGTGTACAAGGAGCAGTCCGAACGAGTCGACCTGGTCCTGCTGGATATGGTTATGCCCCGCATGAACGGAGAAGACTGCTTCCGGGAACTGCAACAGCTGGATCCGGAAGTGAAAGTCCTGATGACCTCCGGCTTCCCCGGCAATGCGGCGATGGAACAACTGGAAACCGAGGGGCTCCTGGGAATTGTCCGAAAACCATTCCGCCGCAAAGAAATCGCCGAAGCCATGATCAATGCCCTCCGGTCACGCCGCTGATGCGTCCCGCTAAAGGGCTGAACGGATTTCGCGCCTTTTCGCGCTTGGCCTCGTCAGCCGAACCCAACGAGACTCGGATCGCCTCAACTCAACTGCCGGCAGAGCAGTGAAGCTCCATCCGAATCACGCCCCGCCCTTTCTGCGGGGGCAGCCCCCGAGCCGAGCCTTGCAATCGCACGGCCGCCGACTATCTTTTCGTTATCATCTCATGAAACCAGACCGCCGTGGGCGCGGTTTTTTGGGCCGCACCTATGAACGTTAATATGAATCCCGAAACGAGCAGCTATACGATGAAGTCAGACGCGCTCTATGAAGAGATCTCCCAGCTACCGGTCATCGATGTCCACAGCCACCTGCACCCGCAGCAACTGGAAGCAGAGCACCTGCACGACGTCGTTTACTACCATATGCTGCGCTACCCGCTGCGGGCAGCCGGCGTGCCGGAAGGCGAAATCTGGGCCCGCGGCCGCGAACGCGAGAGCCGGGATTTCAACCCGTTCGCCGAGCAGGAGGGGCTGATGGACGCGCTGGCCACGCAGAACTTCGGCCGCACCCTGCGTCAGATTCTCGCCGAACTCTACGACTTCACTGAATGGCTGACGCCGGAAAGCTACCCGCGTCTCAAGGAACGCTTCGACGCCAGAGTCCAGCAACCCGGCTGGGGCCGGGAAGTGCTTAAACGGCTCAACGTCGAACGGGTCATGTATGGATCGCGCCAGCCGGAGCCGCCGGCGCTGGGCGACAACGCGGACATCATCGGACTCGGCATTGAAACGGGATTCCAGTGCGGTACGCACGAATACCGGAGCTGGACGGATCGCCTGCAGCAGATCAACGCGAAATTCGATGTTGACATCCGGACCGTCGACGACATCACCGCCTTGACGACGGATTTCTTCAGCGAGTATGATTGGCAGGACCGCGAGATCTACATCGCCTGGATCTCCGACGACGCCGACTTTCGTCCCGTGGCCGACGCCGTCGTTAACGGCATCATCAGCCGCGCCCGTGACGGCGCCGCGTTGACGCCGGACGAAGGCCGGTTGCTCGAAGCCGCCTTCACCCGGGCGACCTGCGCTGCCCTGCAGGACAAGATCCGCATCTTCCAGGTGGTGTACGGCATTCAGTTCCTGACTCCGGGCCCGGCCCTGCATCCGATAACCCGCACGGCCCCCTGTTTCGCGGCCACGCTCGGCCGGCTGGCCGGAGAGTTCCCCGGGATCCATTTCAACATTCTCAACGGCTGCGAAGCCGACGAGCAGACTCTCGGGTCGCTCTGCAACGCCTACGCCAACATCTCGCTGGCGGGCGTCTGGTGGAACAGTTTCTTCCCGTCGATCATGCATGCAGCCTGGCATCGGCGACTCGATATCGTACCGCTGACCCGGCTCTGTGCCTTCTTCAGCGACGGCTACTGCGTCGACTGGATTTACGGCCGCATCCGGACAACCCAGCGGGTCCTGGCCAACGTCTTGGCCGAACGCATCGAATGGGGGATGTGCCGGCCCGAGGACGCCGTCAAGATCGCCAAAGCCATCTTCTACGACACCCCGAAACGTCTCTTCATTGACGGCGACCTGCAGTAGCCGCGAATCAGCCGGATCGCCCGCGAGCGGGGGCACAACGCGATCCTGCCGGCGGAATTTCCGACGTTGCGGCGATCCCTTGGTTCCGGGTGACAGCAAACTGGAATGGCTGATCGCCGCGCTGCGCGCGATTCCGCCCATCGACATTGTCCGCATCGGGAGCGAAGTTCCGTTCGTCCTGCCCATGCGCATCATGCCGGATTTATGTCGACGGCTGAAACCGTACCAGCCGTTGTACTTCAGTCTGCATGTGAACCACCCGAATGAAATCACGCCGTTGGCGTGCGACGCCTGCGAGATGTTGGCTGACCACGGTTTCGTGCTGGGCAGTCAGACGGCGCTTCTGCAGGGGGTGAACGATGATGCGCCACGTTGCGGCGGCTGTTTCGTGAGTTGTTGTGCATCCGCGTCCGCCCCTACTACCTTTTGCAGTGTGATCCGATCAAAGGTTCAGGGCACTTCCGGGTTCCCGTCGACAAGGGTCTCGAGATCATGCGCGCGTTGCGCGGCACGCTGTCCGGCTACGGCATCCCGCATTACATCCTCGACATCCCCGGCGGCGCCGGCTAAGTGCCGCTATCCCCCGACTATATCGAGGGCCGGACAAGCAAGGACCTCCTTCTGCGCGACATCAACGGCAACCCCGGCTTCAGCTACCCGCTGCAGTAACCCGCGGGTACATTCACCAGCGTAATCGTATCACTTCACGTTGCTGGGGCCCTATAGCATTTTCATAAAAACTGTGGCCGTCCCAGTAGGCTTTGAACTTGCCTTTTTCCTGCCGGAGTACCGCCGGGAGGGAGTGTCGATTTAGTCGCATTTCGTCAAATTCTGCGCCCTGAAGGGGCTGCCACAACGTAGCCTGGGGTAACACCCCAGGAAATGTGAAAGGAGAAGTTCGAACGCTGAAGGCGTTCTACAACCTGCTGCCAATCGGATGGTTGTAGTTCCCCTTCAGGGAACAATTCGGATGCGAAAACGATCCCTGGGGTGTTACCCCAGGCTACGTTGTACAACGCCGTTGGCGCTGTCGGAGGGCTTCGGTGCGATTAAACCGACACCTCCGGGAGGCGGAAGCTCTTCGGGGCGGAAGCCCCCGCTCTGGGAGCTTGGATTCGGGGGCTGACGCCTCCGTGGAGACGGCGAAGCCTATGGCTGCCGAATAGGCGGCAACGAAGTGGCACCAAAGCGAAGCGTGGGGGCTGACCCGAAGCGGTCAGCAATGAAATGGCAACTGCCGCCTCACGGCGGAGACGACGGAGTCTATGGCTGTCCAACGGACAGCAAGGAGCGACAGCGACTGTCAACTCCAACCTCCGCAATCAGCGTCAATTGCTGGCTATGGCTTTGTCTAAAATGCTCTAGCCTGACTTTCCTAGTTATGCGCGATTTTGGCCGCACTTGCGGCAAGGC
>CAYLNH010000329.1:0-7234 GCA_964384625.1 uncultured Lentisphaerales bacterium | reverse complement strand
CGTAGGATCGAGCCAATTGTTGGCAGGAAACGCCTACGGAAGTGACATGCGCCCCTGCCACGGCAAGGAACTCGACACGCCGGCGGAAGTGGGCTACCGTAACCCATGCCAGAACTGACGGTCATCATCCCCTGCTACAACGAGGCCAAACGACTGCCGCCATTCTTTGCCCTGATCGAGGAACACGCGGACCTGCCGTGGGAATGGCTGTTTGTCGATGACGGCTCAAGCGACAACACCAAGCAGTTGCTCGATGAATTTGCCGGTAAACACGCGGACTCGGTGCGGGTACACTCGTATCCCGTCAACCGCGGCAAAGGCAATGCCGTTCAGGCCGGAATGCTGGAAGCCAAGGGTGACCTTGTCGGCTTTGTCGATGCCGACCTCGCCGCCAATCCCATCGATTTCAAGGACCTCCTTGATGAACCCGGCGTGCGTGACGGCAAAGCGATCCTGATCGGTATGCGGCTGCTGACCCACGAACGCAAAGTGAAACGCGTCTTCTCCCGGCACCTGATGGGACGGATCTTCCAGACGCTGGCTTCGAATGCCACCGGCCTCCGCTGCTATGACAGCCAATGCGGCTTCAAATTGATGTCACAACCGCGCGCCCGGGAATTGGCCGCCCATATCAACTGCGGGGGATTCTGCTTCGACGTCGAGATGCTGATGATCGCCGACCGCCTGGGGATGAAGATTATCGAAAAACCCATTGCCTGGGAGGAAAAGGGAGAATCCCGTATCCGTCTGGGCCACATCATCACGATGTTCTTCGATATCTGGAGAATCCGCAAACGAGTCGACCGCCAATTCCCGCGCGGCGCATAGTTCTCTGCAACCGCTTCGACTTCCCCGCCGACAAATCCCACAAATCCATTTGACTTAGGTCTTTTTTAGGTCTATCTTGACTTAGTATCTAGTTAGGTCGCTACTGAAATCCATGGGATATTGATGATGAATACGCCGGTTGTCAGCCAGAAACCAAGCGCCAAAGCGCAACGCACCATCCGCCAGTGGATTGAAGCCGGGGATCTGCCCGCCGGCGAGCGGCTGCCGTCGGAACAGGATCTCGCCCGGCAACTGGGCGTGGGCCGGCGCACGGTGCGTACCGCCCTGAGCCATCTGCAGGACGCGGGCCTGATCGAGTCCGTCAATCAACGGGTCCGCATTGTCAGCCCGCGCGCCGCCGCGGCCAACCCGCATTCGATCATGTCGCACTCTGTTGCAGTCTTCAGTATTTACGAGGGCGGCGAGACGCGGACCGCCGCCGGCGGCTGGGAAGTGTTTGTGGAACGCGGCGTCGTGGATGCGTTGCAGGATGCCGGCTGGCTGAGTCTGACGATCCATCCCAGGAATCTGAATCGCGCCCGGGTGGATGCGTTGCTGCGGGATCCGCCGGCGGGCATCATCAGCCGCGACAACATCGGCGATCTACCGCACGGCACGGAGCTGATGCAGACGTTGGGCGCCCGCGACATTCCGATTGTGCATTACGGCTTCACGTCGGCGCCGTCCGCCTTCGACACCGTAGCAACCGACCATGAACAAGGTTGCTACGAGTTGACGAAGTGGCTGCTGTCCCAGGGCAAACGCCGCATCCTCCGCTACTGGATGCGGCCGCAGGGCGATGATCTCACCCCCTTCTGGCTGCAGGAACGCGATGCCGGCTACGAACGCGCGGTGCGCGAAGCCGGCGCCCCGCTGCTGCCGGCCGTCCGCACCTGGGGCGCGCCCTTCGACGAGGAGATGCAGCATGCCCGCGAGACGTTTGAAAAAACCGCGCGACTCACTGCCGACTGCCTGACCGAATGGCTTACCGGCGATGAACCGGTGGACGCGATTATGGCGATCTCCGACGGTCTGGTGTTCTCCGCGGCCGAAGCCTGCAGTCAGTCAGGCGTCGACCCCGAACACGACATCACCATCGTCGGCTACGACAACTACTGGTCTGATTCGCCACAACGCGACTACTGCTCGTTCAAGCCGGCGGCCACGGTCGATAAGAACAACCGCGAACTCGGCGCCGAACTGGTTCGGTTGTTGACCGAGCGTCTGAAAGGCGATTTACCGAGCACGCCGCAACACCGCGTTGTGCCGCAACAACTCATCGTGGTCAACACCTGATCCCAGCCAAGGAGGGCTGAACCATGTCGGGCAACAGACAGCAACGCACGCGGACCGAGCTTTCGGCCTGGCGGCCGACGTCCCGCCCCCATCGGGGAGTCGGAACAAAAGCGGGTTCGGTGAGGTTTACGCTTATCGAACTGTTGGTGGTCGTTTCCATCATCGCAATTCTGGCGGCACTGCTGCTGCCGGTCTTGAGCCGGGCGAAGGAATCCGCCCGGCGGGTGATCTGTCTGAGCCAACAGAAACAGCTTACCCTGGCGTCGATGATGTACGCCGACGACGCCGACAATTTCCTGCCGGCCTCGGCAAACTCACGGACGTGGGATTGGAACCGCCTGGCAAGCCATGCCCGGGCGGACCACGCCTCGATGGCGGCAATGGTGGATCTTTTCGATCTCGACTATGTACCGGCCGAACGCAAGCTGATGCTCTGCCCCAGCCGCTATGACCGCCCGACCAGCAGTCCGAACGAGACCTATGTCGGCCGCGAGTACTGGAACAACGGCTTCTCCAGTTTCATGTGGGCCGGGAGCGCCACCATGCCGACCTGTCTGCGGAACTGCTGGGAGCCGAGTTTTTACCGGGTCAAGCTCGACCTGCACGACCCGCAGTACACGCTGATGGCCGACACGGTCTCTCTGGAACTCGCCGAAGCCTGGGAAGGCGGCTGGGCCTGGATGCGCCAGAACAATCACTACGGGGTCAGCGATATTCCCCGCGTCTACGCCGCCGGCGCCAACGTCATCCTCGCCGACGGCAGCGGTTCCTGGCGCCGCGTGCAGTCGCAGGACTGGTCGCAGACCGGGCAATACGCGGAGATCTGGCCGGACGGCCACGTCAACCCGCAAGCGGTCAACAGCAGCAGCGTCCCGTCGCAGTACTGGTTCGGCGATCCCGACCATTCGCATCCGTCGGATCCGAAGCGCGGAATTCTGCAACCATGACGAGCGGCGCGGCGGCCGCCGGGGAAACGGCTGCCCGCACGATAAGGACACACTGATGCAGAGCAGAGATGCTCGTACCGGAACGTAATGGAGACGCAAATGAGCAGGAATTTCACCTTGTGCGCGGCCGTCCTGGCCATCGCCGTCAGCCTGGCTGCCGGCGCCGTTCTCGCCGACCCGATCGCAATCAACGCCCACGCCGGGCCCTCACCGGGGTCAAAGACGGACAAGGGCTTGACCTACCGGACCTCCTGGTACGGCAACTCCTTCGCCGGCGGCGCCAACTGGATGCAGCTCGGCCTGGAATACGTACTCGTCACCAAAGACGGCCGCGTCTTCATCACCTGCGGCTGGGACGAGGCCCATCGCGAATCGACCTTCTACAAGGACGGCCGGATTGTCAGCGCCCTGAAAGGCATTCGCGGCGGCGCCGCGGCTGTGACCGACAAGTATGTCTTCGCCTGCGTCCGCGGCAAGAAGAAGATCGGCATTCGCCGGTTCTTCCTGAACGACACCGAAGAACGACGGCACGCGAAGGCCCGGCTGCAGTTCAACAAAGAAGCGCCCTGGCCCGGACACGCCGATGCAACGCTGTATATGGTCGACGCCGAGCCGTACCTCTGGCGGCCCGACCTGCGCACCCGCGAGATCCGCCGGAACCCGGCAGCAGCTCAGAAGTACTTGCGCAAACCGGCCGGCATCCGCGGCATGGCCGTTCACCGCGGCAGGCTGTACGTCAGCAGCAACGTCTCGCACAAGGTCTACGTCATCGATCCCGAGTCCATGCAGTTGAGGACCTCCTTCGACGTGCGGCGCTATCCGCTGGGAATGGCGTTCAGCAAACAGGGGACGCTCTGGATCTGTCACGAACCGGCGGAAGTGACGGAGAAACCGGATGTCTTCGGCGTCAACGGCCCCCATGAAATCGTCGAATACACTTCGACCGGCAAACCGACGGGCCGCAAGATCACCAGCATCCCGCGGGTCAAGTGGATCAGCTTCGACAACAACGGTCTGATGCTGGTGCCGGACATCATGAAGGACCAGCAGTTGAAGTACTTCGATGTCTCGGGCAAGAAACCGAAACAGGTAAAGACCTTTGGCGTGAAAGACGGCCTGTACAGCGAGGCCGACGGTCTGCCGCGCGGCACCATCTCACCGCAGCGATTGAGCTGGCTGCGCGGCGCCGGCGTCGATGCCCGGGGCAATCTGTATATCGGCATTCAGCGCCCGTCCCAGGGCGGCACCGAGTTGCTGGCTTACACGCCGAAGGGCGACCTGCGCTGGCGACTGTACTGCGCCGTATTCTCGAACAGCACCGGCATTGACCTCGCCGCCAAAGGTACCGACGTCTACACGCCGACGGTGCGTTACAAGATGGACTACGCCAAGACCGAACCGGGGACGGAAGCCGCCATGCGCGCCTACACCGTGGACCCCTTCCGTTATCCGGACGACCCGCGGCTGAGCAACGCCCAGGGCGCCGGCCCGCACAGCGGCTTCATCCGCAATCTCAATGGTCGGCAGTACATGTTCTGTCCGAAGGGCGGTTCGCTCAGCATCCTGGTCAAAGAGAACGACAGCGAGATCTTCCGGCCCTGTTTCTTTATGACCATGCGGTCGCATCCGCGGGGCTATCCGCAGGCCCGGCCGAAACCGGCTGATCGCCGGAAACGCGAGCCGGCCCGGCGCTACATGTGGATCGACCGCAATGACGACGGCCGGGCAACCACTGATGAAATGGTGCAGGACAAGAAGGCGCACAACGACTGGAAACCGTGGTGGGTGGACCGCAAGGGCGACCTGTGGAACTACCTGTTCCATCACGACGGCACCAATCACATCATCCATTTCCCGCTGCAGGGGTTCACCAAAGGGGGCACCCCTTTATATAGCTGGCAGACGGAAAAACGCATTCCCCGCCCTGCCCCGTTCAAGCTGCCGGTGCAGGCCGGCGACAACCACACCGAACGCGTCCGCAAACAACGGGCAGGCGAACTGTCCCGCGTCATCTACACACCGGCCGACGATACGATGCTGCTGGTCGGAGCCAACCCGAACACCAAGAAGTTCCACTTTCACCGCGGCGCCGGCAACCTGGCGGTGATGTACGACAACTGGAACAGTGGTAAGCGCCGTATCCGCTGGCAGATCAACCTGCCCCACGAAGGCCGTGAACGCATGGTTATCAACGCCGTCTACCGCGCCGGCAACCTGTTCTTCGCCGGTTGGGGCTGGGGCGGCAAGATCCACGTGTACGACATGCGCAACGGCAAGGATCTCGGCGTCATCACCCCCGGCCCCGAAGTCTACGGCCAGACCGGCGCCCTCGACATCGGCTGGGGTCTGCGCGCTTTCGAGCGCGACAACGGCGAAATCATCCTGTTCAACGAAGAGAACTGGAAACAGAAACAACTGATGTATCGCATTCCGCCGCAACCGCTGATCAACAACCGGTGATGCCCATCCGGCCTCGACCGCTCGAACAAGATTAGCAAACCCATGCCTATTGACATCAAGGGAGCAATCACAAACGGAGAATCCAATGACCAGACGACTCCCCTTACTCCTGGCCGCGCTGTTCGCGGCGTTCACCAGCATGGCCGGTGACGGCTCCATGTTCGACCCGGCCATGATCATCCCGCTGAACTGCCGGGAAACCAGCAAGCAGTATCGGCTGGTCGACGGCAATGCCCCCGGGCTGCTCTATTTCCGCGGCGAGAAAGTGAATCTGACGTTCACCTTCACAAAAGGGAAGGACGCCCCCGGCTACGCCATCGAAATCCAGGGCGTACATACACGCCAACCGAATAAGGCCAAGAAATACATCGATCCTTTCGGGTTCCCGGACATCCTGAATCTCGAGGGCAATCCCGTCCGGCATCCGATCAATGTGGACTACGCCGGCAAGAACACGGTCACCTTCGAATTGAAGGACCTCCCAGTGCCGGAACGCTACGGCACCTACTGCCTTGTACTGCTCAAGAACGAAGGCAAGAAGAAGGAAGACCGCGTCCTGCTCGGCTCCGTTGCGCGACTGATCAGAACCCGCAAAGACGCGGTCGTCGAGAATACGCCGGTGTTCGGTGAAGGCCAGATCTTCGGCGGGTTCAAGGACAAAGCCGAAGCCGCCAAAGCCTTCCACCGCATGGGCGTCCGCGGCGTACGCAAGGAAATTTCCTGGAGCGGCAATAACCCGGACGGCAGCTATGACTGGGAGAAGTACGACAGGCTGACCGGTTACCTGAAGGCCGGCGGCATCAAAGCAATGTTCACCCTCGGCGGCTGCACCTCGAAGAAATACGGCATCCCGACCAGGAACAAGCCCACGCCGGCCGCCGTCAAACCGGACTGGGACGGCAGTCCCTATTGGGGCAATGCCGACTGGGGCTGTGCACCGAAGCACTTCCCGGAATACGCGGCATGGGTCAAGAAGTTCGCGGCACGCTACTGGGAAGACGGCAAGGGCGCCCTCTGGGGATTTGAGAACTACAACGAGCCATGGGAAGGCGGCGGTATCAGCGGCTACGCCCGTGACTGCATCAGTTACCGCGACTGGCAGCGTCACCTGGCACAGGCGGCATACTCCGTCAGCAAAGACATTCGCATCTGCGCGGCGTCCTCGATCATGAACACCGAGGACAAGTTCTACTCCGAAGGCCCGGACCAGAACGGCAAGTACGAGTTCGACCGGTACATCGACGTCTTCACCGATCACTATGTCACGCCCCACAACGCCTACGGCCCGATGGTCGCCAAAGCGCACGGCAAGTTCTCCATCGAAAACGAAACCTGGCTGGTAATCAGCGAGTACCTGCTGCCTCAGGTGATGTGCCAGTGGATGGCCTCCGGCCAGCAGGCCGTCTCGCCGTGGCACCCGAAAGTGCTGTTCCAGGGCGTTGCCGGCGACCCGCAAAAGTATCATTGTCCCAGCACCGTTCCTGTCGCCACCGCCGCGTTCAACTATTTCGTCACCGGACTGCGTTTTAGGAAGCTCATGTTCCAGGACCACCTGCCCTGGGCCTTCCAGTTCGGCCAGGACGACGACCCCGACGGCATCTGCGTGATGTTCGGCCAACTGCTGACCCGCGGCGGGCCGACGCCGCAGGATATTAATACGGCATGCAAATAGGCGACACTCGTCATGCTGCTGCATATGCGAT
>CAYLNH010000328.1:0-7263 GCA_964384625.1 uncultured Lentisphaerales bacterium | reverse complement strand
GGCGGGGTTCGGGCCAGCCTGCCCGGCGAAGCCCTGGCGAAGACTGGAGCCCCAAGATCTTCCCAATCAATTCTCTTCCTTAAAACAATCAGTGCGCGGCCGGGCCCCGGTCGCGCACTGAAGAAAGTATACGGGTCAAGACAGACCGGCTACGGGTTGATCGTTGCCTTGTAGCGTTTGACGTACTTATCGCCGTCCTTCTCGATGCTCAGAATGACGGCGCTTTTCTCGGCGTCGCCGTTCGGCAGTACGGTGATCTTACCCGTCACGCCTTCGAAGTCCTTGATGCTGCTCAACCCGGTCTTGATCGATCCCGCGTCAGTCCCGGTCTGCATCGCTGCGGCCAGCATCGAAACACTGTCGTACCCCAACGCCTCGAACGAACCGGCGCTGTCGCCCATGGACTTGATAAAATTCTGGACGGCATCGCGCGCGTCTTCCTTGGCAAAGGCCCCGACAATAATGCTGCCGATGATGTTGTCCCCGGACTCCTGCAGGACAGCATCTTTGTCCCAGCCGTCAGCCCCGCACAACTGGATATCCAGTCCCATGGTGCCGGCCTGTTTGATGATCAACGGCAATTCCGGGGGGTAGCCGGGGACGAACAGGACCTGGGCGCCGCTGTCCTTGATCTTGGTCAACTGCCCGCCGAACTCCGTGTCCTTCTGCTGGTATTTCTCTTCGGCCACCACCTCGCCGCCGCCGACAATGAACGCTTTCTTGAAGTTGGCGGACAACCCCTTGCTGTAGTCGCTGCCCTGATCAATCATCACCGCCGCTTTCGTCAGCTGCAGATTCTGCAGCACGTAGTTGGCCACAACCTTGCCCTGGAACGAGTCGTTGAAGCAGGCCCGGAACATATACGGGCTCTTGGGCGCAACCGTGTCGTTCGTTGCCGTCGGCGAAATCGTCGGCGTCTTCGTCCGCGCCGATTCGCCGACAACCTGCAGCGCATTCGTGGACGTCACCGGCCCGACAATCGCTGCGACTTTGTTGATGCTCACCAGCTTCTTGTAGGCCGTGCTCGAGGCCGTCGCTTCGCCTTTGTTGTCTTCCACTATCAACGTGATGGGCTTGCCGTTGATACCGCCGGCCGCATTGATCTCCTTCACCCGTTGCTGGATCCCGGCAAGCGCACTCTTGCCGAAAGGAGAAAGCTTGCCGGATGTCGGCAGGATCACGCCGACTTTGATGTCATTGCTTTTCCGGCCGCAGCCGACAGCCAGACCGGCCGCGATCAAACCGACGCAAACAATACCGAGTACAGCTCGTAAATACTTCATTGAGCCACATCTCCCTATCTTTAGATGGGTTGTTCTCCAAACAGAAGCGCATAAATTAGCCTCCCCACCTCGAATTACAACCGGATTCTCTGCCCCGCGGTAAGCCCTTGTCTGCTGCCCTCTGCATTCTGCATCGAGATCCCGCACCTTGACGTTGCGGAGTTTCAGGATCGGTCACCTGCACCAGACGGCCTCCTCCTGTTCCCGTTTTCCCGCCGCCCGAGGCCGTGGGTGGGCGAGATGTTTGATGAAAGGCCGTTGCCCGCTGCCACAGTTCCCCCCGCATATGACTTTTTCCGCGTTTTTCTCGCGGGCTTCTTGCACCCCTGCCGAAACATGCATATATTCATTAGTGATAATTCATCCATGAATCAGAAAGGGAGACGGGAGCATCTTCCGTTCAAGGAGGTAGAAATGAAGGGACTGACTGTCAAACAACAGCGAATTCTCGATTTTATCGATGAATTCAGCCGCCGTGAGGGTATGGCGCCCACCGTTTACGAGGTGGCCGACCACTTCGACATCAAGCCCGCCACCGCCTTTGCCCACCTGCGCGCACTCCAGCGCAAAGGCTACATCGAACGCAGTTCCAAGGCCCGCAGCGTTACGCTCGTCCGCGGTTCCCGCCCCAAACACCTGTCCCTCACCCTCAGCATCCCCTTGCTCGGCCGGATCAGCGCCGGCCTGCCCCTGTTCGCCGAGGAAAACCGCGAAGACACCATCCAGGTCGACCCGTCCATTCTGCCCTACGGCATCGGCGGCCACCGGTTGTTCGCCCTCAGCGTCAACGGCGACAGCATGAAAGACGCCGGCATTCTCGACGGCGACACGATTATCGCCAAGGAGATGACCACAGCCGAGATCGGCGATATCGTCGTCGCTCTGGTCGACGGCGACGAAGCGACCGTCAAGTATTTCTACCTTTCGGACGACGGCAAGGTCGAGCTGCGCCCGGCCAACAAACGCTACTCCCCCCAGATCTACGACCTCGACAAGGTCCAGATCCAGGGCATCGTCATTTCGCTCTTCCGCAAGTACTGATTTTTGTCAGTGCTCGCGCCATCGGTGACTCCGGTCGGCTCCGCCCATACACTAGATGGGCTCGGCGGAAGTTTTCCAGCCAGGGAAGGAGGCCAAGCGCCGGTCCGGCCAGACGAAGCCGAATAAGCGATGCGAGCATCGTGTTTTGACAGCAACGCCGCCGGCCGGGTGCCTGGACCCGCTCTCCGAGTTGCCCATTTTCGGGCTCGGGGGGCGTTGGCGAAATGCTCATGGGCTGCAGCACAGGCCCCTTCCACCGCCTGCCGCGAGCCGCGAACCCCGGGCAATCCGTGGCGGAAAGACTTCCGCCGGATTTGTCTAGGCGGCCACGAAGCCGCCAGCTTGTCGGCTGCAATCGACTGCGATCGCCTACAACCGATTTCAGCCGGTGCTCCATGTACCCTGCGACTGTACCTTGTGCGCCCCGCTCATGCGTGGACGTGGGCGAAAGCCGTCTGCTACGACTCTTCCGCCCGCCGTGCGAGCCGGCGGCAGAGGATGCGGCACCAGGCCGCGCCGCCGAGGGCGCCGAGGGCCTCGCTGATGACCAGCCCCAGCAGGATGCCGATGAAACCGCCGAGCTTCATGCCCAGCACCGCCAGCGGCAACTGCAGGGCGACCAGACGAACAACCGTCACCAGCGAGCTGTCCAACGGCCGGTTGACCGCGTTCATGGCGCCGTTGGCGGCATGGGACATGCCGCGGAATGCCAACGCCGCCGGCATGATCCAGAGGTAGACCGTCAACGCCTCGATGACGCTGGAATCGTCACTGAAGAGCCCGGCGGCATTCGCGCTGACCGCACGCAGGCCAATGAGGCACAGGCTGCCCCAGAGCAGACAGAATAGATACGTAATTGATCGGGCCCGCCGCACCCGTTCGAATTCGCGGGCGCCCCAGTTCTGGCCGACAAACGGCACCATGGACACGCCCATCGCAATCAGCGGAATGCCGATACACCGTTCCATGCGCATGCCGGCGCTGAGCGCCGCCACGAACGGCGTGCCCAGCGAACTGATCATCCGTGTAACAACCCCGCCGGCAAACGGCATGAGCAGATTGGTCGCCGCCACCGGCAAGCCGATATACAGCACGCTTTTCCACGACCGCCACATGCCCTCGAAAGTGAAGCTGTCGCGCACCAGGACGCGTTTCCGAAAGATGAGAATATACAATGACGCGGCCAGCGCCAGCCCGCGGCAGAATACGGTGGCAATCGCCGCGCCTTCGATGCCCATGGCCGGGATCGGTCCCCAGCCGAAAATCAACACCGGATCCAGGAAGATGTTCAACCCGAGATCCAGTGTCATGATCATGCTGG
This sequence comes from uncultured Lentisphaerales bacterium, assembly GCA_964384625.1. Taxonomy (GTDB): domain Bacteria; phylum Verrucomicrobiota; class Lentisphaeria; order JABSQK01; family JABSQK01; genus CAYLNH01. The sequence continues at coordinate 3,618 of CAYLNH010000328.1, read as the reverse complement.
GCGACAACGTGTCGCCGGTCGCCCGGATGACGTTGTTGCCCAGGATCGGGATGACCAGCACCACAATGCCGGCCAGCCAGATGCGCATATAGCGTTTGGCCAGCGGCAGGGTTTCCGATCCCGCGCCAAGCAGTTTCAGCAGCGGCTCCAGGAAGACGATGCCCACCAGGACAAAGACCACCGTCAGCGTCAACCCCAGAAACAACGACTGGAAGGTCAATCGATGCACGTCCGCCATGCGGCCGGCGCCGATCGTGCGCGAACAGACCGACGCGATCCCGACGCCGATGCCCATGGTCAGGCTGAAGACGGTCATCACGATCGGGAACGTGAACCCCATGGCGGCGAGAGCTTCGGTACCGAGTTTGCCGACAAAATAGGTGTCCGCGATGTTGAAGGCGGCGCCGGCGACAAAGCCGATCATCATGGAACCGGCCAGCCGGAAGAGCGTCGGGCCGACGGGTCCGCGGGTCAGGGTTGCGTGGTCGTTCCGGGGCGCAGCGGTCTCTGCCATTACCCCGCATCCCCTGAATCGACGGCGTGCCCCTCTTCGGCAAAGCGGTTGAGTTTATAGATCAGCGAGCGCCGGCTGATCCCGAGAACCCTGGCGGTCTCGGAGCGGTTGTAGTTGTTCTGTCGCAAGGTTTCCAGGATCACCGCCCGTTGAATGTGTTCCATGCGGCCGCCGCTGTCTTCCAGGAGGTCTTCGACCACGCCGGTCTTGTCACGAATGCGCTGCGGCAGATGCTCGGGCAGGATCAGATTGCCGCGACACATCAGTGCCGCGCGCTCCATGGCGTTGCGCAGCTCCCGAATATTCCCGGGCCAGTCGTATACGGACAAGGCAGTGACCGCGGAACTGGACAGACGTGCCCGGCCCCGACTGAACTCCCCGGCAAACGCCCGAGCCAGCGGCACGATTTCCTCGCGGCGCTCCCGCAGTGCCGGCACGTGCAGCTCGATCACGGTCAATCGGTAGAACAGGTCCTCCCGAAAACTGCCGTTCTTCACCTCGTTCTCAAGATTGCGGTTGGTCGCGGCAACCAACCGCACGTTCGCCCGCCGTTCCTCGTTCGAACCGATGCGATAGAAACTGCCGTCCTGCGTCACGCGCAGGAGTTTCGCCTGCAGTGCCGGTGACATCTCGCCGATTTCATCCAGGAAGATGGTGCCGCCGTCGGCCTCCTCAAAGCGACCGATCCGGCGGTCGGTCGCACCCGTGAACGAACCTTTCTCGTGCCCGAACAACTCGCTCTCCAACAAGTTCTCCGGCAACGCGGCACAGTTCACTTTGACACAGGGCTGGTTTTGGCGGGCGCTCCATTGGTGCACCAGATCGGCAATCACCTCCTTGCCGACACCGCTTTCGCCCGTGATCAGAATGCGCGTGTCCGACGGCGCCACCAGAGCGACTTCGCGCAGGAGGTCCTTCATTGACGGGCTGGCCGCAACAACGTGCGCCGGCAGGGCCGGCAGGTCTTCCCCCTCGCCGTCAGTCGCCACCGTCAAACCCAACGCGTGGAAGACGGAGTCATGCAGTTCATCGAAGTCGATGGGCTTCTCAAGGTAGTTGACGGCGCCGTCTTTCATGGCATCGACGGCATCGCGGATATCGGCAAACGCGGTGACCAGCAGCACGGGGAGTTCGGGGAACTCCCGCCGTGCCCGGCGCAATGCCTCAAGCCCGGACATCCCCGGCATGCGCACGTCAGAGACGACCATATCGAACGCCGCACCGTTCAGCTTCTGCAGGGCTTCTGCGCCGGATCCCGCCGTCTCCGTCACAAACCCCTGTCGCTCCAGATACGCACTGATCAGCCGACGCTGCTCCTTGTCGTCGTCGACCACCAGAATGCTGTTCGTCGCGTCCGTCATGCCGTTTCGTCCGGGATATATGCTTGCATGCCGCGAATGGTGAAACACGCGCCGCCGCCGCCGGCGGCGCTGCAGTCAACGCTCCAGTTGTGGGCCTGGACGATCTGGTTGACCACTGCCAGGCCAAGGCCCGTACCGTCCGGACGCAGGCTGTAGTAGGGACGAAAGATCTCCTCGCGTTCCGCCGCCGGCACCCCGGGGCCCGTGTCCGCGATGCAAAGCGCGACGCCGGCGGCGGCGGGCGTGACGCGGCAGATGATCTTCCCGTGGTCCGCAACGACCTGGCAGGCGTTGAGCACAAGATTGAACACAGCCTGCCGCAACAGCGCGGGATCGGCAAGGACCACCTGGCTGTCCGCGACCACCGTGAACTCGATATCCTTGTCGTCGAAGTCCGACTGCAATATGCGGCCGACATCGTTCAGAAGCTCCGGCAGCAGTACCGGTGCGACGGCGGGCTGCCGCGGCTTGGAGTACTCAATGAACTCATTGAGTCGACTGGTAACCGCGTCGACTTCAGTGATCAGCAGGTCGGCGTCGCCCCGGGCTGTTGCCGGCAAATCCGGTGAGGTCTTCACCGTCTGCGCCAGACTGCGGATGACGTTGAGGGGGTTTTTGGTCTCGTGTGCCAGCCCCGCCGCGGCCAGGTTCATCTCGCGCAGATGCCGGTTCTGTTCCTGGGCGCGGACCAGTTCCAGATTCAACGCCGCTGTTCGCCGGGTCGTGTACCACCCCCAGCCGACGGCGGCCAGGGCCAGGACGAAGACCGTACTCAGCAGGATGCGCATCCAGAGATCCCGCTGGATATGGCTGTCGATAATTCCCGTCGAAATTGTCAGGACCATCTTGCTCAAACCGTAGCGGCGCAGCGTCTCAGGGGCGATATTGCCGCGCCACGTGCCCATGCGGTGCATGAACGAACGCAGCGAAGGCTCGAAACCGGCAGCGGTGTCGGCCGCAAGTTCATCGCGGTGTTTGTCAAAGAAATCGCGCATAAGTTGATGTGCCGTCTCCCGGTCCAGGATCAACGGATCGGTCTCAGCCTGCTCCTCGTCATTGCCCTTCGACGGCGGCCGCGGGAACTGTCCAAGCTGTACCAGCTGCACAACGGTCAGGGTCTGCTCACCCCAAACGGCCGTGCCCGGCGCCAGAGTGCCGTGCGCCGCTTCCTGAACCGTCCCTGAACTGGCGATGATCTGGTTGTCACTGTTGTAGACCGCGATCGCCCGCATCGGCCCGTTCTCCACCAGCGCCCCCAGCGCCCCCTCCAGCGGCTCACGCGGGATGATCCCGTGGCGCCGCCGTTGGGAACCAACAATGATCTCCAGCGACCGCGTCATATTGCGGCTGATGGTCAACAACCGCTGCCGAGCCGTCTCACTAAATCGCTGATGCTCAAACCACTGCCAGCCGAGGAAGCCGACGGACAACAGAATCAACAGCCCGTAGACCCCCCAATCACGAGTCCTGCTCATCAGCGCTGATGTTCCTGCTTGGTCTTCCAATGGTAACGACGTCCTCAACATACGTGCACATCCGCTGCTCCGCAAAAGGATTAGCACACCCAATGCCAACGTGGACCAGAATCCCTCTGTGTCTTCCGACTGCAACCGACGACAGCCGACTGCAATCGATTCCGACTCTTGATCCTGAACTTGCCACCGTGTCTCGTGTCCCGTGTCCCGTGTCCCGTGTCTCGTGTCCCGTGTCCCGTGTCCCGTGTCCCGTGTCCCGTGTCCCGTG
>CAYLNH010000327.1:0-7275 GCA_964384625.1 uncultured Lentisphaerales bacterium | reverse complement strand
GCGACTCTTGAAAGTCTCTCAAAATGTGAAGTTATTTCCGCGCGGACCCTTAGTCGTGTGGCGGCCCTATTGCCGACCCAAGTGGTCGGCAGTGAGAGAAGCAAACGTCAACTGAACCGCCCGAGAATACCGACTACACTCGACTGCACCCGGGTATCACCGGACCGCCTGCGGCGGGGCCCCGGCAAGCGGGGCGTGGTGGATCTGCTTCCCTCAACGGGGACCTAGGGCGTCGGGGGACCTTGCCCTAGGCTAGTATGTATCGCGCCTTCAGCGCGAGGAAGCGTCGCAGTCTCTTACTGCTCCGCAGGAGCATAGATCCCGTCCATCCTGTAGATCCTGCCTAGACGTACTTCCGCAGGAACTCGATCGCCCGTTTGCGGCATTCGCCTTCGAAGAGGACCTGCGCGCCATGGCCGGCATCCTGCACGAGCACTAACTCGTGGGGACAGCCCTTCTCCTCATACGCACGGTCAATGCGGTAAGCCTGGTCTGGCAACACGATGTTGTCAGCCAGTCCCTGGAAGGACAACAGCGGCGGGCTCTGCTCATTGACGTAGAATACCGGACTGGCCTGCTTTGCCAGCTCCATATCAATATGCCCGGTCGCTTCGCCATTGAGGAGCTTGAAACTGCCGCGGTCTGAAGCCGTTGCCGTGTTGGGCTGCGTTTCCGCTCGCAGGAGGAAATCACTGGGGCCGAAGTACTGCACGATCGCCGATACATGCGTCGACTGTTCCGTGTTTCCGCCGATCTCGCCTTCGAGTTCAGTCACCCCGGGGCTCATCCCAAGCAGCATTGCCAGATGCGCACCGGCCGACCCCCCGGCGACAGCCAGGCGTGTGGCGTCGTAACCGAACTGCTTGGTATTCGCCCGCAGCCAGCGCACCGCCCCTTTGCAATCGTGGATCTGCGCCGGGAAGACAGCCTTGTCCGTCAACCGATAGCTGATGCTGGCGACAGCGAAGCCATGGTCGACGAGCCAGGGCATCCGGTTGTTCTTATAGGAGCCCTGACGCCAGCCACCGCCGTGGATGTAAACGATCAGAGGCGGCTCTTCGACGCCGTCGGGAAGGGTTACGTCAAGACAGAGTTTGTATCCGTTGACGACAGCGAAAATCCGGTCTGAGAAGCCATGATGGGTCAAAAGCGGGATCCTGCTGTTAGAGTTTTCGGCTGTCGTAGGCCCAGTGCAAAAGGGCCTGCCGTTGTCGCGGCCGACAAGACAGGTCGCCCTTGCGACAGTGTTTCGTCAACTGCGCGATATGCCGGCGCATGGCTTTCCAGCGTTTGATCTGGCGCGCATCGTCCTCGCCGCGCCGGCCCATGTAGTACCGGCAATACCACTGGAACCAGCCGCGGGGGTCCTCTTCGTGGATCCACCCCTTTTCGATCCAGTAGGCCAAGGGCTTCGAGGCACTCACCTTGAAGAAGTTCAGTTTCGGATCGCGGCCGGCGGGAGACAACTTTGCCTTCTTGAACCAGGACGCTGGAAACTCATCGGTGCAGTCGCACATATACTTGCCGCCGAACACGCCGAGTGCCAGCATCTCCTTCGGCGTCAGCTCCGGCTGGAATTCCGAATCGAAGTTGCCCCCGACCGCTTCGGTCCGCAGATAGCGATAGCCCTGCTGCATTTTGTCGTTGACGACGACTTCTACCGGCTTCACGTCGAACTCCCCTCAAGTTCAATAAAGAATTCGAATCCGGGCTTGTTCGTCACGGGGTCGCTGGCATCAAAGACTCGTTCGATGCCGCGCTCAAACCCTGCACCTTCCCAGAACTGAATGCTCGGCAGCCAGCGATAGGAGTCATCTACGGTCCCATCCGCAAAGGCCCATCCCTGGACACGATGCCAGCCCCGTTCACGAGCCCAATCGATCAGCTCACGCGCCATGGCTGTGCCAATGCCCCGGCGCTGCAGTCGGCGGGCAACGCTCAGGCACTGTACCTTCAGTGTCCTGTCCCGCAGATCCGCAAATGGCGTCGGGGTTGCCTTCCTGATTTCGGCGGCGCGATCGTCAATTCGTGCCGAGATACAATGCGGCAGTCTCAGCATCCCGCAGTCCAGCGGGATAAACGGCAGGAAGCCCACCAGGTTCGAGTCCTGCCAGGCACAAATCGCGGCTGAACCATATGCTTCGACCAACTTGCGGAAGTACGCGACATAGGGGGGATTCGGCCAGGCCGCATGTCCCAGACAGCACTGGATTTCAACGTTTACGCCGGAAGCACCGCCATCGTCGCCAACAATATATGTCGCATCCATAGGGCGGATTTCGGCAACAATTCCCTCGATCTTGATCGTGCTCGGCACACCTCGCTCCCTGATGACGGATTCGCATTCCTCGAAATCTACACGCCGCCATCTGCCGTGACAAGCTGCAAACCGGCGCCATAGCAGAAGATCGGAACTCGAATCAGCACAGTTCTCAGATACGGATATGACGCATTGGTGTGTTGGTAACCGGGACGGGTGGATTCCTCGGCAATGGACACGCCTGTTGCTTCGAGGAAGCCGGCGTGAACTGCGGTTGGTGGATGCGCACCGCATAACGAGGCCGCGCATCGACCCCATTCACCTGCACAACACCGGCGTCGATGGTGGCCCCGGCTGGATCGACGAAGGCCACTTTGACTTGCCTGGACGCTACTCGATCTCGTACAGACGTGCGGTGCGCCCGGGAAGGACTTCGTAGATGCCGTCGGCGCCGAAGGTCTTCTTTTCGTCCGTCCAGAAGTCGCGGACGGCGGTTTCGCCGTCGAAGCCGAGTTGCTCGTTGCTCGCACCGATCGCCTGGGTTTCGTCGTCCCAGTTGAACAGGGCCACGTGGGCGCGCACGCCGCGCTTGGCGGTTGCACTGCATTCCGGATAGTCGACGATCAACACCTGCGGCAGCGGCTTTCCGGTGAACGCCTGGAGATCCACGCAACGCACGGCATGGCCGCGGTCCGCGTTGGCCGTGCAGCGACGCATCGCCTCGACGTAGATCTCCGGCCATTGCTCCATACGGCCGCCGGTCTCGAGCATGCCCTGGTGCATGAAGCTCCAGGTGAAGCGGAAGAAGTTCTCGTTCTCCGTCGCATCGAGATTCGCCCCGACACTGTCGTTGTTCAGCAGGAAGGTCTTGCTGCCCGCACGCAGCAAGGTCGGCAAGGCCCAGGCGCAATTGTAGTGCTGTTCGGCCCAGGCGCCAACACCGATGTCGATCGTGTTGCGATAGGTATCGGCATGCTGGCCGATGAACGGATTGCCCATGCCGACCGCGACACACGTCATGAACACGCCGTCATCCGGCAGGTGCTTACGGATCGTCTCAAAGAACCTCGTGCGCACCTGGACGACGGTTTGTGTGGGATCATGCAGGCGTGCCTCACGGCACTCGAAGCTCTGACTCCAGAAGTCCATCTTGCAGGCATCGACACCCCATTCGCCCAGGATCACAGCCAGGGTGCGATCGAGATAATCGAGTGCTTCCGGATGGGTATAATCAAGAAAGACGTTTTTCTTGCCGATGATGAAAACGCCGCCGTCCTTTCGACGGAGGAACCATTCGGGGTGCTCCTCATAGAGCTTCGAATCGACGTGAGCCGTGGGTGACCACCAGATGCCGGGCTTCAGCCCGAGGGCGCGGAGTTTGTCGGTGAAGCCGCGGATGCCCTCCGGGAAGGATTCGGGACTGACGTACTGGTTCGGGTCCGGATAGAAACGATCCAGGAAAGTACTGGCGATGTCACCGTGCAGATAGCCGGCATCCATCAGGAAGTACTTGATGCCCGGGATGTTCTTCGCGATGAATTCGGCCGTCGGCATCAGCGACGCCTCGGTCTGATCGGCGAAAACACCGTAGTTCCAGGTGCAGTGCATGGCTTCGACGAGCAACGTGGTCTTCCCGCCGCGGAACTCGTGGTTGGCGGCGAGGTGGTCAAGATACCCGTCGTACAGACTGTTGAGATCACCGTTCTCAATCAACTCGACGTATATGCCGTCCAGACGAACGGCTTTCCCGGGCGGGATTTCCAGGCCGCCGGACAACGCGAAGTCGTGCCGAATCTCGAACTGCTCAAACATGGTCTGCTGGACGAAAGGCGCTTTCTTCAGGGCAAACGTGATGTAGTTCAACTCCTGCGTCGCGGCGGCGATAAGGACGCCATGCTTCTTGCGATCGTCGCAGATGTACAGCGCCGGGAACGCCTGATCCTCCCCTTCACCCAACACCACCGGCTGAATCGGCAGCACGCGATACCACGGATACTCCATCAGACAGTGCGGGTACTTCTCCGTCCGCAGATTGTCGGTATGCGCAAACCGCAAGTCCCAGCCCAAGCCGTTGCTCTTGCCGGCCGTCACGGCGCTGTCCGCAGCAAACTGGCCGGTGGCTGCGTCCTTGATCCAGAACGGCGAGATACCGGTATTCTCCAGCGTGTGCGATACGGTGATCACCGTGTCGGAGACCGCCTTGACTTCGGTCTTGACCCTCAGCTTCTCCAGCACGGTCGCTTCGCCGACGCCGTCGTTAACACTGTCATAGGTGACGATCGCGTCGCCGTGACTCGTGAACAGTCGGAGTTGCAGGTTCTGCAGGCCAAAGCCGGCTTCGTTCGCGAATGAAATGCCTTGTGGCGTGATGCTCATGGTTCTGCTTCCTGTTGTATCGAGCTGCCGTATTATACCAAACAACACGTTGCACTCGACCCGGGAACAGTAGTCATGCCCAGGCAGATCTCAACCGCTGATTGAAAATGTCCTCAGAGGACCCCAGATTAACTCCGGCCGGGACGATGCTCACTGAAATCGACAACCGGTCCGGGCCACGCCAAGGACAAACACCCAGGAAATCTCCGAACTGGATACCCCGCAACATGATCAATGTCCTGGAGCACAATGTCGTGGCCGACGGCACGACGCAGAACACGACAGCGCTGCAGAATCTGGTCGACCGTACGGCGGCGGGCACACTGATGTTTCCGCCGGGCGACTATCTTACCGGCGGGCTGGTCCTGCACGGTAATCTGACGTTACACCTCGAAGCCGGCGCGACAGTGCTCGGCAGTACTGCAGTGGAGGACTACACGCACCACGATCCGCCGCCGGAAACCTTCCATGAAGGGGCGCAGGGCATGCGTGCCCTGCTCTTCGCCGTAGATGCCGAGAACATCACGATCACCGGCCAAGGCACGATCGACGGTCAGGGCGGCAGCTTCCACGCTCCTCCCGGTATGCGCGCCGGACGCCCGCGCAACATCTGGTTCGCCCGCTGCCGCAACGTCACCGTCGAGAACATTTCCTTGCGCAACTCCGCCTTCTGGATGCAGCACTACATGAAGTGCGAGCAACTCCGGCTGCTGAATCTTGATGTCTGGAATCACGGCGGCTCGAACAACGACGGCATCGACGTCGACTGCTGTCGCGATGTCGTCATCAGCGGCTGTCGGGTGGACTCGGCGGACGACGCGATCTGCCTGAAAGCCGGCAACGACACGCCGACCGAGAACGTGCTCGTGAGCAACTGCATCACGCGGTCGCATTGCAACCACTTCAAATGCGGCACCGAGTCGAACTGCGGCTTCCGCAACATCCGCGCCGACGGTTTGGTAATGGTTGCGTCGGAGCACCAGGATTCGCACGGCGGCACCGAGGGCGCTGACTATCGCGGCGCCTGCGGCATCGGTCTGGGTGCGGTCGACGGCGGCTTCTTGGAGAACATCACCGTGACCAACGTCACCATGGACGGCGTCCGCGTACCGTTCTTTGTCCGTCTCGGCGACCGCGGCCGCCCGCACGTCGTAGGAGGTCCTCACCAGCCGTTGGGGTACGCACGCAACATCACCTTGCGCAACATCAACGCCCGCAACGCGTCGAGTCAGGGCTGCTATGTCGTCGGCCTGCCGGAGGAACACATCCAGGACGTCACCATTGCTGAGAGCGATCTTCAGTTCGAAGGCGGCGGGACCGAAGACCTCATCGACCGCGAGGTCCCGCAGAATCGTGAGGGCTATCCGTCGATGGAGATGTTCGGGACCTTGCCGGCGTACGGCATCTATTCTCGCGATGTGGATGGCTTGCGCGTGGAGAACGTGCGACTGACGACGATCACACCTGACGCGCGGCCGGCGACGAAGTCGGAGTAGGCATCACTGGGAGACGAGAAGCTGTGGCTGCCAACGGCAGCAGTGAGGAACGAACGTCAACGCCGGCTTCGCAGCCGGCGTTCCGGCGGTCGGAGTCCGCCACGACCTACTTTGGAGCGCCCTCCAGCTTCTTGAGTTCCTGTTGGAGCTTGGCGTTCTTTGCCTTCTCTTCGTCCAGAGCATCCATTGCCTTGGTCACGTGCCCTTCGGCGGCCTTGATTTGAGCGCGCAGGTTGTCGATCTCCGCCGGTGGGTCCATGTACACGTTGACGCCGCGCATCAACTTCTTCACATCTTCCGGTTTCGCTTCACGGAGTTTCTTGGGTTCCACTTCCAAGCGTTCGTTCCCGCCCAGTCTCTTCGCCATCTCTTCGATGGCGTCGGCCAACCGTTTCTCACGGGCGCGGATCGCCTGAATCCCGGCATTCGCTTTCTTCCCTTTCTCCAGCTCGTCGCGCGCTTTGGCCAGTTGTTCTTCGACGGTCTTGATCTGGACGCGAAGGTTCTCGTTCGCCGCGATGTCTGGCCCACCGGTCTTTTCCAGTGCACGCATGAGCCGCGTCACATCTTCCGGTTTTGCCTCCCGGAGTTTCTTGGGTTTGACGCCAAGGCGATCTACCCCGCCGAGCTTCTGCAACGTCTGTTCGAACGCATCTGCGACACGCTTCTCGCGGGCACGAGCTGTTTGCAGTTCGGCAATGAGTTCGGCTTTGGTCTTGTCCTTGTCAGCCTTGGGGGCTTCATCAGAAAGGACTCGCAGAGACAACAGCAGAATGGCAAAGGTGAGTCTCAACAACACGGTGTCCTCCCGGGTGGGTGGTTGATGTACTGTAATCGGAATTATGGCGAGTGGCAATCCCCGGAAATAGGTCCTGGTAATGCGTCAGTGACGGGAAGCAGCGTCTGCCGCCGTTCCACCAACGGCAGGAGAGCAGCACGCGGGGGCACTCCCCGTGACTGACACATTACAGGTCCTGGCATAGCGAATCCGATCGTAGTACGGGAATCCCGCGGCTTCTGATCGATGGTCCAGGGAAGTGGATTCCCGCGCCACGATGCAGGATGGCGCCTTCGGCTTACTGGCGCTGCGCTTAGGGTCGGCGCGGAAATAACGTCGCATTATTCGGGGCAGACATACCAACC
>CAYLNH010000326.1:0-7277 GCA_964384625.1 uncultured Lentisphaerales bacterium | reverse complement strand
TCTATGCTCAAAAGAGAGCCGCATGATGGTCAACGAACGGGAACGCACTCAAATCGTTCCGCAGGTAGTCCGCCCGCGAATTAACCCACGTGCCCACGCTGGTGGAAGCGAAGTAATTCGGATGCGACGGATCCCCGCGGCTGTCGTTGACCCCGTCCAGGCTCGGACAACGGAACACACGGTCGTCCTGCCACTCGCCCAGATAGTCGCCGGCGATCAGCAAGCCCAGGTTCACCGGCCGGTCCTGGTTGCCGCCGTAGCCGCCCCAGCTGGTCTGATGCATGATGTACAGCATCGCGCGCTCCCAATGAATCCACGCCCCGCCGTGGGGCGTCTCGCCGTCAGTATCCTCGGCGTACAGCGCCACGCCGCCGCCGATCTGCCGCAGATTGCCGATGCACAGGGTTCGTTTCGCCTGTTCCTTGGCGCGTCCCAACACCGGCAGCAGCATCGCCAGCAGGACAAACAGAATCGCCACCACAACCAGGAGCTCGATCAATGTAAACCGCTCTCGACCGCCATCGCGTCCACGGTTCCCGGACATGTTCATGGCCTGTCCTCCACAATTCGGTTTCGCACGTCAACCGGCCGGCCGCGACACGTGCACTCGCCGGCCCAACATTAACGTTAATGCAGCGCCCGGGAAAGTCAAGGGAATCCGACCGGGAAATCAGACGCGCAGACAGGCGCGCGGGCATTGAACCGGGGCCGGCCGCCGTTACTGTGAACCCATGAGAATCATTGCCCTCGCCGATATTCACGGCCGCCGACAGAAGGTCAAACGGCTGCAGACACAGCTTGCCGACGCCGACCTGGTGCTGCTGGTCGGCGACATCGGTGTGTTCCGAAAGCTCGAGGCTGGGCTGGCGATCACGGATGACGTCATCGGCGTCGCCGGGGAGCTCCTGGCGGTCGCGGGCAACTGCGACCCTGTCGGGCTCGAAGCGGAGCTGGCGGCACGCGGGATTTCCGTGCACGCCCGGGTTCGGCGGGTCGCGGGCATTCAGTTCGCCGGTCTCGGCGGCTCCCTGCCCTGCCCCAGCCCGACGCCCCATGAATACAGCGAGGCAGAACTCGGTGATGCCCTGCACTGCTGCCGTCGACAACTGCAGCCCGGGCCGCACATCCTGGTATCCCATCAACCGCCGTTCGACACGACGGCGGACTTCGCGACCATCAACCGGCACGTCGGCAGCCGGTCCGTCCGCGACTACATCGAAGCGACGCGACCGCTGGCCTGCATCTGCGGCCATATCCACGAGGGCCGCGGCATCGACCATATCGGCGAGACCGCGATCATCAACCCCGGCAGTTTCGCCGATAACCGGTACGCCGAGATTACGGCGACACCGGAGACGGTAACTGCCGAACTGAAGTCGCTGTAGGCGTGTCCGGCGCAAAAGGCCCCCCTTCCGAATCGTCTTCGCCGTGGGCTTCGGGCCGAGTCACTCGAACAGCGGCAGTTCGCCCTGGACCGGGGCGGCAGCCGGCAGGCGCCAATCGATCTCTTTCCGGCCGGTCTCGCGCAGAATGGCGTTGATCCGGGAAAACGGCCGGCTGCCGAAGAAGCCGCGCCGGGCCGACAGCGGCGACGGATGGGCGGACTCGATAACCCGGTGCCGGCTCGTATCAATCAGCTTCGCCTTCTTGCGGGCATAGTTACCCCAGAGCACGAAGATGACGGGCGAGTTCCGGTGGTTCACGGCCTGGATCACGGCGTCGGTGAATTCCTCCCAACCCCTGCCTTTATGCGAATTGGCCTCATGTGCGCGCACGGTCAGCACCGCGTTGATCATCAGCATGCCCTGCCGCGCCCATTTCTCCAGATAGCCCGTGGCCGGCGGAGGCACGCCGACATCGCTGTGGAGTTCTTTGAAAATATTGCGCAGCGACGGCGGAATTGGGACGCCGGGGCGGACGGAGAAACACAGGCCGTGGGCCTGACCCTCGTCATGATAGGGGTCCTGCCCCAGGACCATGACCCGCACGGAATCGAAGGGCGCCAGGTGCAGCGCCCGGAACACATCGCGTTCCGGGGGAAAAACCGTGTGGCTCTCGCGTTCCCGTTCGACGAACGCCCGCAGTTCGGTGAAATACGGCTTATCGAATTCCGCGGCAAGGACCTCCTGCCAATCGTCGGGGATCTGTTCAATCATTGCACCACCAGTTCCGGATAACGTTTCAGCAGTTGAGCGAACGGCAGGCCGAGGCAGGCATCCGCCAGCTCGGAATCCGCCGGCCAGACGGAAGCGGTGTCGACCATGGACTTGACGATGACGGCCTCGAGTTCCACCTCGCGATCGCCGTCGCGGACGTTGCCGCGAACCGTAAACCGAGGGGTGCGGCCGAACCGCCAGGCATCCGAAGCGTAGACCGCCCGCAGTTCGCCGACTTCCGGCAGATCCAGTTCCGCCGCCGCACCCGACCCGCGGAACGCCCGGACGACGGCGCCGACAACATCCGCCACAGCAAGGTCCTCCTGCAGCTCTTTGAGGTTGACCACGGGCGCGGGGACCGAACGGATGCCTTTGGTCTCGATGCCGGCGCAGGTCGGCCGCAGGACCTCCTGCAGCGCCGCCAGATCGGCGTCGATCAAGAGGGTACCGTGATGGATCACCTTCTTCCGGCGAATGGCAAAGGCGTTGCCGGAGAACTTCCGGCCGTCGGCCTGCAGCACATGCCGGTCGCCGATCGCCGCCTCAATCCCCAGGGACCGGACGGCGTCCACGACGATCCCGGACAGCGCCTGCTTGTCGTAGTCCTCCTGCCACAGGACAAAGGTGAAGTTCAGGTTGCCGCGGTCCTGGTACACCGCGCCGCCGCCGGAGAGCCGGCGCGCCAGCCGCACCTGCCGGCGGTCCACAGCCGGCAGGCTGCACTCCAGCCAGGGATTCTGGTTCTTGCCGATGACAACCGCATGATCGCTCTGCCAGAGGTAGAGAATGCAGGTATCCGGCTCCAGCGTATTCAGCAGGAACTCCTCGACGGCAAGATGCTGATAGACGTCCGTCCCGGACGATTGCATGATCCGGCGCTGCATGGCGGGCAATGTAATACGGATCCGCCGGAAGTGAAGCGGGGCCGGGCTGGATCCGGCCGGGCGGTTGGCGCGCGGCCGCCCCGCCGGACGAGGCCGACAAGGGGGAGTTGGCTGCCCGGCGAGGACTCGAACCTCGTCTAGCGGGACCAGAACCCGCTGCGCTACCTCTTACACCACCGGGCAGTTGGGAGGATGTACTATATGCATACGGGACGGCTCCGCAACGCGCTTTTTTCAAAAAAGTCGGTTGCTTTCAGGGGGCGGTCCAGTACAGTTTTTGAACTGAGTTCAGCGAGTCTGCAGTAAGGGAGAGCTATGACTCCGGCCATCGTTACGATCACCATCCTGATCGCTCTGGGAATCTTCCTGATACTGCTGGAAATCGTGATCCCCGGCGGCGTGGTCGGCTCACTCGGAGCGCTCTGCCTGATCGGCGCGATCATCTACACGTTCGCCACCCAGGGCGCCGGCGCTGGTCTGGCGGTCGGGGCCGGCTCCACCGTGTTCTTTGGCGTGGCCTTCTGGTTCTGGCTCAAGTACCTGCACAAACTGCCGCTGGCCAAACAGATGTTCCTGCAGGAAGACGGCAGCGACTGGCACGGCACAGACGCGAAAAACAAGGACCTCCTGGGCCGCGAGGGCGTCGCCCAGACGACGCTGCGGCCGTCCGGCTTCGCCACGATCGATGACGAACGCGTCGATGTCGTGACCCAGGGCGAAATGGTCCCCGCCGGCGAAGCCGTCAAGGTCATTGAAGTGGAAGGCAACCGCATCGTGGTGGCCGCCGCCGACTCACCGGCAGCCCAAGCCGTGTCCTCCTTCGATCCGGACGAAACGCAGGACGGCATTGACGACGAGGCGGCAGCACAACAGATTTCGGCAACAAAACAAACAACCGATAACGGAGGAGAATAAATCGTGAACCTCGAACTTCTGAGTTATGCCCCGGTCGCCGCCGGGGACAAGACGGCGCTGATTGTCGTCGCCATTGTCGTCGTCCTGTTTATCCTGCTGGTGGTGTTGTTTCCGTTTATGTACTTCTTCACCATCTACCTGCGGGCCTACGCCTCAGGCTGCCGGGTCAGCATCTTTAATCTGATCGGCATGAAACTGCGAAAAGTGCCGCCGGCGTTGATCGTAGAGGCCCTGATCCGCGTCAAGAAAGGCGGCCTGGAAGGCATCAACACCGACAACCTCGAAGCCCACTACATGGCCGGCGGCGACGTCCTCTCTGTAGTCAACGCCCTGATCGCGGCGAACCGCGCCGACATCGACCTGCACTTTGACCGCGCCGCCGCCATCGATCTGGCCGGCCGCGACGTGTTCGACGCGGTCCGCACCAGCGTCAACCCGAAGGTCATCGACTGCCCGGACCCGAGCAAGGGCAGGAACACGATTGACGCCGTCGCCAAAGACGGCATTCAGCTCAAGGCCAAGGCGCGCGTCACGGTCCGCGCCAACCTGGACCGCCTGATCGGCGGCGCCACGGAGGAGACCATCATCGCCCGCGTCGGCGAAGGCATCGTCACCAGCGTCGGCAGCGAGGAGTCCCACAAGAACGTGCTCGAGAATCCAGACCTGATCTCGCAGCGCGTACTGGGCAAGGGGCTCGACGCCAACACCGCGTTCGAGATTATCTCGATTGATATTGCCGACGTCGACGTCGGCGAAAACATCGGCGCCCGACTGCAGATCGACCAGGCGGAAGCGGACAAGCGCGTCGCCCAGGCGCGCGCCGAGGAACGCCGGGCCGCGGCCGTCGCGCTCGAACAGGAGATGACCGCCCGCGTCCAGGAGATGCAGGCCAAGGTCGTCGAAGCCCAGGCGCAAGTGCCGCTGGCGATGGCCGAAGCATTCCGCAGCGGCTCGCTCGGTATCCTCGACTACTATCGCATCGAGAATCTCAAGGCCGACACGACGATGCGCAACAACATCGGCGACGCCGACCGCGAAGACTAGAACCTGCAATGAGGGAGCTCTGATGCACCCCGAACCCGACATTGCCCGGGCCGGCGCCGACCTCTTCATCGTCCTTGGCATCTGGGCGGTGATCATCGTCGTCTCCGTCATCGGCAGGATCATCAAAAAGCTGAAAGAGGCCGACACCGGCGTTGACCGCCGGCCGGCCCAGCAGCCGCCGCAACAGCAGGACCTCTGGGGCGACGGCCGGCAGGCAGCCAGGCCGGCGGCGCAACCGCAGCGCCCCAAGCCGCCGCCTGTCCCCGCCCGCCACCGCGTCAAAGTGAAACGGTCGACATCCGTCTCGCAACAGCAGGCCGCCGAAGCCCGGCGCGTCATGGAACAGGCACTCCAGCGCCAGCAGCAGGCGGCCGCGCGGACGGATGACAGCAACTACGACGCGGACGAAGCCTACGAGGAAGACGCGTACGAGGACCGCAACGGCGACGCCTACGAAATCGGCGGCCGAAAACGCCGGAAACGAGGGCATAAGGTCCTCGAAGCCATGCGCGGCAGAGCCGGCGCGCGCATGGCCGTGATTGCCCGGGAAGTGCTGGAACGGCCGCGGGCCTTCGACATTTGACCCCGACCTGTTACATCGCGATCGCGGTCGTCGCCTACCTCATCGGCGGCGTCCCGTTCGGCCTGCTGATCGGCCGATTCCGCGGCATCGACATCCGCACCAGAGGCAGCGGCAACATCGGCGCCACCAACGTCACCCGGATCATCGGCAAACCCTGGGGCGTCCTGTGTTTCGTCCTCGACTTCGGCAAGGGCTTCGGCCCGACAGCCGCCGCGCTCTGGCTGGCGGCTGCCCGCGGCCTGGACCCCAGCTACGCCGCCGTCCTCGGCGCCGTGGGCTCGGTCTGCGGCCACATCTTCTGCCCCTACCTGAAATTCCGCGGCGGCAAAGGCATTGCCACCTCCGCCGGCGCGCTGATGGCAATCGCCGCAATCCCCGTGCTGATCGCCTTCGCCGTCTGGCTCGGCGTCCTGCTGGTCTGGAGATACGTCGGCCTGGCCAGTGTCTGCGCTGCCGTCGCGCTGCCCGTCAGCGCCGTCGCGCTCAGCCGCGTCGACCTGCCGGGCCAACGGCTCGATGTCCCGGTGCTCATCATGCTGGCGGCGCTCGGCGCGCTGGCGATCTTCCGCCACAGGAGCAATCTGCAACGCATCATGGCCGGCACCGAAGCCAAAATCGGAGCAAAGAAAAATGACCGCACCACTGATGAAGACAACCGTCCTGAGTGACGGCGGCTGGGGTACAGCCCTCGCCCTCCTGCTGCACGGCAACGGTCATCAGACCGCACTCTGGGGGCCGTTCCCGGATTACGTCGACGAAATGAAACAGACGCGTCGGAACGACCGCTTCCTCAGAGGCGCCGAACTGCCGCAGGACCTCCTGGTCACCGCCGATATGGCCGAGGCCGTTGACGGCGCCCGCATCGTCGTCATGGCCTCGCCCACCCAGTATGCCCGCGGCACGCTGGAGAAACTGGCAGCCGTCGGACTGACGGACGACCAAGTCCTGGTCAATGTCGCCAAAGGCATCGAGATCGGCACGCTGCAGCGGCTCAGCCAGATGGTGCAGGAGGTCCTTGGCGACGTCAACTACGCCGTACTGTCCGGTCCCAGTCATGCCGAGGAGGTCTGCCGCGGCGTGCCGACGGCCGTGGTTGTCGGCGCCGCGAAGGAAGAACTGGCTGTCGCCGTGCAGGACGCCTGCATGAACGACAATTTCCGGGTCTACACCAGTGACGACGTCGTCGGCGTCGAACTTGGGGGATCCCTGAAGAATGTGCTGGCCATTGCGGCGGGTATGTGCGACGGCATGGAGTTGGGCGACAACCCGAAAGCCGCCCTGCTGACCCGCGGCATTGCCGAGATGGCGCGCCTGGGCGAAGCCCTCGGCGGCCGCCCGGAAACGTTCTCGGGCCTCAGCGGCCTCGGCGACATCATCGTCACCTGCACCAGCGGCCACAGCCGCAACCGCTATGTCGGCGAGGAACTGGGGAAAGGACGCAAACTCGATGAGATCGTCGCGGGCATGGGCATGGTCGTCGCCGAAGGCGTATCCACCGCGAAGAGTGCCTACCGTCTGGCCATGCAGGTCGGCGTCGACACGCCCATCGTCGACGAAGTCTACCTGAGTCTCTACGAGGGCAAGGACCCGCGTCAGGCCGTCAACGACCTGATGACCCGCGAAGCCCGGCCGGAACTGGATTAGGGCGTGCGCATCAATTAGGCGGGCCTTGAATACCTTATTGTATCGTCAGCC
>CAYLNH010000325.1:0-7301 GCA_964384625.1 uncultured Lentisphaerales bacterium | reverse complement strand
CTATCACGCCTTCAGCGTGAGGAGTGGCGGCTACAGAATAGCTTAAAACGCTCTGTAGTCCCTCCCCGGGGATTCGGGCCATGCATCGCTGCGTTCTCGGGCCCGTTCTAACCGTGGAGATGCAACACGATTCATTGCCTTCTCTGTAGGATCGCGCTAACGCGTGGACGCGGACGTAGTCGCGGCTCGCATTCCGTTCAGCCGGAAGCAGGAGGCGTGCTTTCCGCCGCGGCGGACCAGCCTGTGGCTGGCAGCCCCTCGCCGACTCCCAAAGCCCCGTGACGATGACAGGCCGGCGCTATGCCTGGCCGAACGCCTTGAGCAGGCCGAGAACAATGAAGACGCAGACGACCAGGACGATGCCCAGGACGATGATGAACCTGGAGGAGCCCCCCTGCGATTTCTGCTGCATGTCCAGGTGACGCTGCGCCAGGTCGTGACTGCGTTTGCTGGTGGAAGGTTTCATACCCCTGACCCCTTAAATAAAGAACGGTTAATGGTAAGACAGCAGGCCACAGATCCTGCATCACAACCACTCTATGGCCGCGTATGCTATTATACAACAGTGATTTACGCTAATCACCAGGGGGCGAGGCCAAGTTGTTAAAAGGATTCACAATGGCGCCGGCGTTGGATCGGACCTTTCGAGGGCGTGCTTTCGGCACTTTGCCGCCGCGGCTCCCGACGACCGTGCCAAGTAGATGGATTCACAATCGCGCTGCCGCTTGATCGGGCCCCTTCGGCGCGTCCTTTCGGCGCTTTGCCCCCGCGGCCCCCGACGCCGATGCCGGCATCGTTTGACGGCAGCCGATCTGCCGGAGCACCAGAAATGGCCGCGTCAAACGTCACCGTATTTGTACCCATGCACTAAGGAGTACGTGGTGGGCGCTGGTTGCCGTACCAGTAGTTCTCGGCGAGGCGCTCGAGGCGTTCGGGGCCGACAAGCGTCCAACAGCAGACGCGGGCAATCATCTTGACATAATGCCAGTCGCCGTGTTGGTCAAACTTACGAGTTGACGTCGTGGCCTTGACGCCGCGCACGCGAACGAGTTTCTGGTTGCGTGTCTTCCCGAGTGCCCGCAGGCGCCAGAGGAAATCGACGTCCTCCGCAAACCGGCGTCTGGTGTTGTAGCCGTCGATCGCGAGGAAATCACTGCGTCGGCAGAAAACCACGCCGGTATCCATTCCGGTGCACCAGACAACGGGGATCATCAGGCAGTAGGCAGCCGCGATGCCGGGCGACATCCGTTCCAGGTGGACGCCGGTGGCGCCGGCAACGCAGTCGGGGCGTTGGATGGCGTCGCAGATCACGTTGAAGGTATCGGGATGAATGGTTGAGTCGGCGTCGACGAAACAAAGGAACTCTCCCGTGGCGGCGTGGCCGCCGGCGTTGCGGACTGCCGCAATGATGCGCTGTTCTTCGTCGACAACACGACAGCCGCGATCGCGGGCAATGTCCGCAGTTCGATCGGTGGAATTGTTGTTGGCGACGATGACTTCGATCGCGTCGGGCCCGCCGTCACGGAAGGCTTTTCGGGCGGCATCCACGGTGTCCAGCAGCGCCGGCAGGTAGTCGGCTTCGTTATAGGCCGGGATGACAAGGGAAAACCTCGTCGTTGTCGGCGCGGCGGAATTATCGGTGGCAGACGTGGTCTTGTCGGTCACGCAAGCAGGCCTCGGATTCGATCGTCAAGCTGCCGTTGGTCGGCAGCAAACGATGCCAGCCCGGCGAGATTGAGCAAGGTGTCGATCGCCAGTTCGCCGGCCTTGATGCGCGCGGCCCATTTGGCGTGATCGGGGACCTTGCCGTCGGCGGCAATCGTGTCCAGGTCCTCCTGCGAAAGCCTGGGGAAGAGGTCGCCCAGACCGGCAGCATGCGTGCGTTCCACCAGGTCCGCCGGCGACGCCGGCGGCTCGGCGTCCAACTGTTTGCCGAGAGCAACGATCTCATCCGTGACTGCCGTCAGGGTGTCGGCCCGGATGTCTCTCGGGTCGACGGACCACCCGGTTTCATAGTCTTCACCGAGCTTTGATTCCCAGTTGCCGTCCAGGATCTCCTTGGCTTCCTGCGCGACTTTCGTTGGCATCGTAAAGACGTCGACGCCCGCCAGGTCCGCCACGTTCTGCCCGCCGCGCATGCTGGCGGCGATCTGTTTGGTCGGCTCCGGGTTGTCGACCGCCAGCGTATCCACCGTGCGCTGACTGGCGAGTGTAGTCCTCTCGCCCAGCAGATTGCCGTCCCCGAGATCGTTGGTACCGGCGTAGGCATTGACGCGGCCGAGGAAGACGTTGACGTAGGACGGCTTGGCGAAGAGGACCGCAACGGCATTCTGCCGGGCGCTGAAGCCCAGCGTGAAATTGACGCGGATGCCGTCTTCGCGCAGTTGCCGTGTGGTGATCAGACCGGCGGGCGTCAGGGGGACCTTGATGATGAAATTCGTCGGGCAGATGTCGTGGAACCGGCGGGCATAGTGCAGGCTGCGTTGGACATCGTGCGCCAGGTCGGTATGCAGTTCGACGCTGACGTCGCCGCCGAAAGCGTTGACCAGACGCAAGGCATGGCGGGCGTTGAGGATGAAGGCGATCTCGACGACCCGGGCCTGGGCGTCAAGGTCTTGCAGGAACTCGGCAGCTTCGCCGATGAACTCGTCGTAGACGCCTTTCTGCACCTCCTTGTTCAGCAAGGTGTTGTTGGTGGTGAGCGCCGAGAACTCGCTGTTCCACAGTTCGGCGGCGGCGTCGATGTCGCCGGTGTCGAGCCAGAGTTCGGTGCCGACGTGCCGGAGCCCCTGCCAGAAGGGGTCGGACGAGACGGTCACCGCCTGGGCCTGCGTCGTCGGAATGTCGACAAAGTCTTTGATGCGTGCGGCAAGTTGATCGTCAATCATATTCATACAGGATCCTCCGCAAGTTGCTTCACACTATGTATTCAGTCCGGCCGAAGATCCACGTCGAAAGTCGGGGACAGGGCGTGAAGGATGCAGTGGCGCAGCTTGTCGGTGGCGTCCGAATCGACGGATGTTGATGGATTTCGACAGGCACCGATAGACATCGCCTGCTACAGGCCTGCGGCGCGTTGGAGATCGCTTCGCCGTGAGATCCGCTGATTTCGGCCTCAGAAGATCTCGTCGATGATCGTCCGCGTCAGTTGTACCCACTGGCGGAGACGGTCGGCATCGCCTTCGACGGTCTCGACGTCCTTCAGTGTAATGTCGACGCAGCAGTCCTTGCAGGCGGCGAGATCGCGCCCGAGGATACTGCGGATTCGCTCTTCGTCGAAGCCATAGCCAACCATGTCGCTGGGACTGGGGCGATAGCTGACCACGTAGTCGCGGCCGATCTGCTCGGCGCAGCGGGCGGCGTCGGCAAAGGGGGTAACGGCGATGCGCCGAAGGTTCGGGATTTGCCGCAGCATATCGATCTTCTTCGTCAGATCCTCGCAGCAGCCGTAGGAGACCAGGCCGAAGTGCTGCATGATCGGCAGTTGGTATTGCAGCAGAAACTCGTCATGCATCGCGGGCGAGACGGCGGTGAACTCCTGGGCCGCCATGAACCCCCAGATCTGACTGCGCTTGACGCCGGTGACGTTAGCCGCGGGATCGTCGAGCTCCTCGGCGTAGGCCATGCTCTGATTCTCGGAATTGCACATGCCCCAGTCCCCCGCTGCTTCGGCTTCGTCGTGGGCTTTCAGGACGCCGTCCGCCATGAACTTGACCAGCCGGTGCAGCCACTCCGGGTGGTCAAGCATGTCGAGCATGAAATGCTCGATGCCGCGCAGATGGCCGAGGTCGGTGGACAGATCGGCGGACCAGACGCGGTAAGCCGGGCCGCGATCGAGATTGACCGTGATGATATCGCCGAACAGTTCCTGCGCCCGGGCGAACTTGCGGGCGGTGTCGTCTTCGTCGATTTCGTGTCGCGGAGTTCGCATGTGCTCGATGTCGTCCAGTTCTTTGATCGGGTAATCCATCTTCCAGGCGCCGCCGGCTTCTCCCGAATGCCGGCGTTCTCCGGCGAGCCCCCAGCCGTGACATGTCTTCACGGCGGCGACGGTTACCCAAGGCTCAAGGATCGAGTCGTCATTCAGGCTGTGGCGGAAGAGCTGACGGCGG
This sequence comes from uncultured Lentisphaerales bacterium, assembly GCA_964384625.1. Lineage (GTDB taxonomy): Bacteria > Verrucomicrobiota > Lentisphaeria > JABSQK01 > JABSQK01 > CAYLNH01. Next base: position 3,189 of record CAYLNH010000325.1, on the reverse strand, counting down.
AAGAAGCTTTCGAAACCGCGCAGAAACGGGTCTTCGCATTCGCACTTGGACGCCGGCAGTTCGTTCCAGGCGTAGGCGCGGACGTAGATCAAAGGTTTGGTGGGCTTCAGGCTGTTATGCCGGCGCCACAGGTCGCGGCGTTCATTCTGGATGGGGTCAGCGGCGATGTCGGCGTATTGTTTGGCGAGGTCACGAACGAGGGTGGTTTGCCGGGAATCCATGCAGGTGCTCCTTGATTGGGTGCAGGAACATAGGTGCCCCCGGGAGCAGGTCAATCCGTCGAGCTCCATCCGGGTAATCTCAGACACATGTTTGCTGCGTGCTGCTGTTGCCAGCCCCAATTCTGAGATTCCGCCCTTTGTCTGGAGGCTGCGACCTGCGGCGCGGAAGAACTCCGGGATTTGCCTTGACTCCAGGGAGGGGTTCGCCAGGTAAATCGCGTCAGTCACATCTCGGGCGAGGCGTGCTTGAGGGAGCCGAAGGGCAATCGACTGGGACTGGTGGACAAACCATTTTGTTTGCCGGCACGTGGTGCGGATCTTCCCGTTGTGGACGTGCCGACGGAAGGGGTTGTGAAGATTGGCAGGGAAGGAAGAACCTCGGTCATGAAGGATGCCAACCCGGTACGGCAGGGCGCCGTTGTCGTTTGTTTGCTGATTGCCGCAGTCGTTGTCGCAGCCGAATCGGCAGTTTTGACGTATCGCGGGGCGGAGGATCATTCTGAAACAGTTCGGCAGTTCATCTGCCGACTACAGCCAATCCTGCTTGCCCGGCATAGCCTCGGCCACGACGGGTCTGCGGAATTGGCTCCAACAACCGCTTTTCCAAACAAGCCGGCTCCATGGTCCGCCTCATCGACCAGAAGCAGAAGACCAAGGCGAAGCGCAAGCCGTTCTCACCGGCGCGAGCCGCCACAAAGTTTCCGCTTTGCTCCGGCCATGCGGCCGGCATAGGACTCGTGGGAGTCCGTCATCCCCGCCTCTCCGAGGCGGCTCATCCGACCTTCGTTTCACACATCGCGATGGGTGAATAATCCGGCGCCGCGGTTGTTTGCGTTGTCGAATTCGGGTCCAGGTGTGACCCCGTCCCCCCCATGATACGGGTGCTTGACAACGGGGCCTATAGGAGGCGTGTCCTCATCCCCCCCCCACGATACGGGTAGAAACCAGAATTCAATCGAACATCTCCGTGTGATGTAAAAGGAGAGGCTTGCGGCGGGTGCCAATCAGACCTGTTTGGTTTGAGCCAACCCCTGGACTGGTTCGCCGCCGCAATCCTCATCAACCGAAAATTTTGCTTTCGTTGAAGTCCACCTGGTCGCGCATGATGTAGTAGGCTGCTTTCGACAACTTGCTGGAAAGCGCCTTGGTCGCTAACGCCACATTGCCGGTTTTCGATGCTTTGTGCTGATAGAACTTCTGTGCCGGCGGACACCATTTCTTGCAGTGGTGGGCGACTTCCACAAGCGTCCAAGACAGGTATTTGCTGCCGTTCTTGCGGTTGTTGTTTTTCTTCTTCTTGTTATTCGACGTGTGCCGGGCTCGGGCGCAGCGGCAGTAGGAGCAGGGATGGGGGCATCCATAGAGGGCCCCCACTCCCCCGAAAAAATCTCCCAGGCTGAGCTTGGGGCTTCTTCTCGGAACGCAGAAACACGATCCTGCACCCTTTTCGCGGCGGGTGTATCCAGGTGACCGCCCGGCCTGGATCTGCTTGCGATCGTAACGCCGGTATCTGCCTGCCCCACGCCGCCTGGCGCGAGAAGGGGGCGGTGATTTCCGCCGCAACGCGGCTGCTTCTCCGCCTCCGAATTTTCTTTCCCTTGTGGAAATCCGGAATCTGAGATCTGAAATCCGCCAGATGGGCTTGCCTGCTTCGGGGCATTGCTTTGCCGGCGCTCGGCGGTTATACTTGTGGGCATGGAAAACAAAATCCGCCAAGCATTACTGGGGCGGACGCCGACCATCGGGACCTGGATCCAGATGGGGCATGCGTCTGCCGGGGAAATTCTGGCCAACGCCGGGTTCGACTGGATCGCGGTGGACTGTGAGCACACGGACATCGCCTTGCCGCAGCTGGCGACAGTGTTCCGCGGGATCCACGGCCGCGGTGCGGCGCCGTTCGTGCGGGTGCGGGAAAACGACACGCTGGCGATCCGGCAGGTGCTCGATCTCGGGGCGCAAGGCGTTATTGTGCCGCTGGTCAATACGGCGGCCGAAGCGGAGGCCGCCGTGGCCGCGGCCAAGTACCCGCCGGTGGGCAAGCGCGGGTATGCGTTCTGCCGCGCCAACGACCACGGCGTCGATTTCGACGAATACGTCCGTCGGGCCAATGACGAGATCGTGGTTGTCGTCATGATCGAGAGCCGCGAGGCCGTGGAGAACATCGATTCGATCATTGCGGTGAAGGGGGTGGACGGCGTGTTCATCGGTCCGTACGATCTGAGCGGGTCCTACGGCATTCCCGGGCGGACCATGGACAAGGAGATCCTGCAGGCGCGCCGCCGCATCCTGGATGCCTGCAGTTGGGCCGGGAAATCGGCGGGGCTGCATGTGGTGATCCCGGACGAGCAGCAGATTGAGCAGGCGATCGAAGACGGATTCACCTTTCTGGCGTTGGCCGGCGATACGATCTTCCTGAACCACGCCGCCCGCCAGGCCCTGGGACCGGCGCGCCGGGCGATCCGACGCAAGGAGTAGCGGGCCGGCCATCATGTCCGAGTGGTACTATGCCGACAGCGGCAGTCAGGCCGGGACGATGTCGAAAGCGGCGCTCGACCGGGAAGTCAGCGCCGGCGAGTTGCCGGCAGACACGTTGGTCCGGCGCGAGGGCATGGGCAACCGGCAACCGCATACGCAGGTCCGGATTGCCGGCCTGCAAACCGATTTTCGCCCAGCAACTCCGTGAAGGCGAGAGTTCCGGGGTGGCGGCCGGCAAGCTGTTGACTGTGGGCCGGGCGATCGGGTGCAGTTTCGCCAGGATCCTCAGCGGCTGTCGGCTGCTGATCGGATTCATCATTGGGCGCATGTCACTTCCGCAGGCGTTTCCTGCCAACAATTGGCTCGACCCTACGACCCCAGGAGGTTTATCCGCCTGGTGAAGGAGTTCTTTAGTGGCTGCAAGCCCTCACTCCTCAACCTGCTTTTCGGGCGCTGGGAAGCCGGCTTCCCAGCGCCCGAAAAGCAGGATCGT
>CAYLNH010000324.1:0-7351 GCA_964384625.1 uncultured Lentisphaerales bacterium | reverse complement strand
GGTTGGTATGTCTGCCCCGAATAATGCGACGTTATTTCCGCGCCGACCCTTAGTCCGGTCGATCGTTTCGCCGCTGAAGTCATCCTCGAACGTCACTTCCCAATCGCCCTGTACAGGCGGGCGTTTGCCGAGCCATTCCGGCATCGCCGGCGGCGGCGCCACCGATCCCTTGACGCCGGACAGAATGAGTTCCTGGTCATGGTCTTTACGATCCGTAAACACCAATACGCCGATCACCTTGCTGCTGTCGAATACGAAGCCGGTTTTACCGCGCTTCTCGTTAGCGTCAAAAATCTTGTCCGTCACGAACGGCACGATCACGGTCCTCTCAGCGCCGGGAGCAATGTTCGCAATGGCATTGGCGCAGTTCCGCGTACCATTGGCATTGCGGTTGTCGACGCGGCACATGGCGCGCACCGGTTTGTCACCGGGGTTGCGCAGTTTGAACTCGACCTGGTTGTAATCGGACAAATCCCAGATGGTGCTCTTCGGCGTGCGGAAAGAGGCGCCGGGCCATTTGTTCTTCACGCCGGCCGGGAACTTGATCCGCGCCGCACCATTCACAATGGTCGTCTCCGTGTCACGGTTCTGGATCCGGTCTTTCGGGTACGTCTTGAAGTCGATCATCGCGCCGTTCATCGGTCGGAGGCGCTCGATCCCTTTGGGCTTCGCACCGGGCTTGCCGGCGGCGCGAATTGCTGTCACCCGAAACTTTGTTTCCTGCTTCGGTTTACTGGAGAAGATGAGAACCTGGGACACTTTCTTTGGATCCAGTTTGTACGCTTTCTTCCCCCAGGAGTAGCCGAAGATCACTGTGCCGGTCACCTTTTTCCCGGCCTTAACGCGGACGTTCTCGGCATTCCACGGGTTCTTCTTCCAATCACCGGCGTTGTCGACCCGCAAACAAACAGTTATCGCCTGCTTGCTCAGGTTCTCGAGGTCCACTTCCACCTTGCCGTAAGCGGAGAGATTCCACACATCGCCATCGGGCTTCACGGCGACGCCCGGATACCTGTTATTGCCGGGGGTACAGGTGATCTCCAGCGCGTTGCCGACCACTTGGTACGCTACGCCGCTCTTGCCGTTCTTCGCCAGCCTTGACGCCGCATCAGCTGCAGAAAAATCGATCAGGACGGTGTCTTCCGCCCGGACGGCCAGACTCAAAAACAGCACCGGAATCATGCAGGTCAGCAACTTTGCCATGGGGGATGTCTCCTTGTGCATCGAGGCAGGCTTCTGTTGTTATTTCTCCCTTACATCGCTGATGGAGTCGCCGTCGATATACTCGAAAGGCAGGATTGCCGGCGGGGCCTCAACCCCCGTCTCAACGCGCTCAAGAACCATGCGGGCGGCCGTTTCTCCGACCTGCTTCAACGACGGGCCATAGCAGGAAACCAGAACATCATTCTCAATGATCCATTCCGACGCAAACGTGAGGAAGGACAGATCATCCGGCACCGTCAGACCGCGACGCGCCAATGCGTACAACACCGCGCGGCCGGTCAGCCACATGCCGTAGGCAATGATCGCCGACGGCGGCGACGCCAGGACCTCCTTGACGGTGAAGTCCACCAGGGTCCGCCGGTCCAACGGGCGGCCCGGACGGAGGACACGGGCGGAGAACCGGTGTTTCTTCATCGCCGATCGGTAGCCAAGTTCGCGTTCGCGGCAGCTGAAGTGCCATTGGGCTTTGCCGGACAGCGGATTGGCATAATCGAGATAAAGGATGTCGCGATGGCCCCGAGCGATCAGTCTCTCGGTCGCGTCGCGGGCAGCCTTGCGGTCGCGGGCATAGACGCAGTCGGCGTGGTGCCGGGAGCCGATCCAGACCTTCGGGGTTTCAATCCGATCGAGAGTGTCCCGAAGCCACTCGGGGAAGGCGTGGGAGATGGCGACCAGAATGCCGTCGACGAATCGCTCCCGCAACAGACGATGCAACTCCTGTTCCGCCGCGTCTCGATCGTCCGGAATGGTGGCAAGCAGCAGGCGATGGTCCCGTCGCGCGAGTTCAGTCTGGATGGCCTCAATGGTTGGCGAGGGCAGATGGCTGCGATAGGAATGCGTGCTTTTGAGCAAAAGGATGGACTTGAACCGTCCCTCTTTCATCGCCTGGGCGGCGGCGTTCGGGCGATAGCCCAGTTCGCGGGCAATGCGCCGCACCTTGTTCGCCTTGGCGACCGCCGTCGGCCGGTTTTCTTTGTTGCGTCCGTTGAGGATTCTGGAGACAGCGTTTACGGAGACCCCGGCGGCATCTGCAATTTCGCGAATCGTAGCCATGGCCCGCCTTTTTTGACAACGTTACCAAAAACTACCTCGTTTGACGCCGGCCACAAAGAGAAGTTCCGGCCGCCGGGGGAAAACAACGCCAGCAGAAACAGGACATCAAGCAGCGGGCTACAGCTGCCACTCCATTTTTTCCAGGTGCTTGCGCAGTTGGCGTACGGTACGGAAGCGTTTGAAGATGAGGGATCGTTTCAGCCCGCAACAGATGTGTTTGACTTCCGGCGGCTGAATGCGGTAGTAGCGGGATCCGCCGAGGCAATCATAGAAGATCCGGATCAGGTTGCACAGGTCTTCGTCGCGGTTGTCCTTTTTGGAATCGCCCCAGTGAAAGAGGTCGATTGCTTTCAGTTCGAATTCGAGACCGAAATGCTGCACCATGATATTGCCCCAGTGCAGATCGCCATGGTACTCGTGGTGCTGGTGGATCTGCTCGATGCCTTTCGCCAGGGCGTGCAGCAGATGCAGGGCCTGGAACGGCTGCATCCGTTCATGGGGGAAGCGTTTGATGAACTCGGACAGCAGTTCGCCTTCGACGAATTCGGAGATGAACACGGCGACGGGGGTACGGCGATAGACCCATTGTTCGTCGGTGTGATAGTGAATCAGGAGTGGGCAGTCCCGCAGTTTATGAAGTTTTCGGGCGTACATTTTGGACGTCTTGTTCCGGACATTGCGGTGGGGAAAGAAGACTTTGGCGGCGCGGACGATTCCGGTACTGCGTTCTCTGACCTTGTAGACCTCGCCTTCCCAGCCTTCGCCGAGTTTCTTCAGGACTTCGTACTTGCGCGCAATAATGCGCCCGGGCAAGAGATCGAACTCGGTGATCTTCGGTTGTGACGCGGCTTTTTTCGCGGCCATGGATCGACTCTCCCTGTAACTGCGGGCGGATACTGTAGCCCGGCCGGTGCGCCCCGCCACCGCTGCCGGCGAACAAAACGAAGCATTCGCAGAACAGATTTGCGAGCGGGAGGCGATCGCGTTATTTTACCGTGAGCAAACGGCACGATTGTGCCCGAATCAGCAGAATAGAATTCAAACTCAGTGGGACGGCCATGGCCAAACTCAGAGTTAATCGAGATGCAGCACCGGGGGACGATGCAGTAGCTCCCAAGTGCGCTTTTCACCCGGATACGATTGCGACCGGCGCCTGCGAGGAATGCGCTGTTTTCATCTGTGACGAATGCCGTCACGACAAGGACGGCAAGATCTGCTGCCGTGACTGCGCCGGCGGCGCGCCGAAGCCTGACCCCGACGGCCCGGCCTGCAAGAACCACCCGGACCGAGCGCCGGCAGCGGCCTGCCAGGGGTGCAAATGCTTTCTGTGCGAAGAATGCGCCGAGAATATCGACGGCCGGATTCTCTGTCCGGACTGCCGCGGTTCCGACGCCGACGCCGCGGCCCCCGCAGCCGTACCCGTCGCCGAAATGGCGGCAGCCGGGCCGCCGCAGCTGCCGGATGAACCGGCGACGGAGCAGCCGCCGGAAGTGCCCGTACTCGCCGAGGCCGACGCCGGAGCCGCGGCCCCGGCCGCGGCGGAAACCGTGGATGAAGTCCCGGCCGAGGCGATTCCGGAGGCCCCCGCAAGCAGTGCCAAACTGAAGGTCGGCGCCGCCCTGGCGGGCGGTTCGGATGCCGCCGCACCCGCCGAAGGCGAACACGTCCAGGGCGCCGCACTCGGCCTGGACATGCCGGCGCAGAAGCAGCAGGGGATGTCGACCGGGAAGAAGGTCTTCCTCGGCGTCGGCATCGGCTGTCTGGCGCTGGTCCTGCTCGTGGTGATCGGTTTCGTCGGTTGCTTCATGAAAGCGAAACAGACGGTGAAAGAAATCGAAGCAGAAGCCCGGCGGCAGCAACAGATCGCCGAGCGCCAGGCGCAGCAACACGGGACGACGGCCCCGATTCCGGACGACGGCAGTGATCCGCGCGACCGCATGGTCTTCGAGGAAGAGCCGGACGGCAAGTTCGCGATCGCGATCGACGAACTCCACCGCTGCCGCGTCAAGAAAGCGACGGCTAAACTGAGTGACGACGGGGACCTGTTGATCACAACCCGATATAAGACGGCGGAAGGCCATGAGGGCGCCTTGCGCATGAAGTTCCGGGCCGACCTGGTCAAACGGATCCGCGGCGATTCCCGGCTGCTGCTCAATGACACGCGGACGCTGGGCGACGCGGAAGCCCTGGAGGTCGAGGTCTCGTTCCGTCCTGACGCGAAGGACGTTGACCTGGTCAAGCGTTTCGGCACGCGCGAGGTCTTTACGAATGAGCGCGGGCCCGAGGGGCATTCCGACTATCCGGCGCGGGACAGCAACGTCTTCGGCAGCATCACGTTTGACGCGTTCGGAACGGGCAGCGAATCCCGAATTGCCGGGATCATCGAAGCCCAGCTCCTGCCGAAACAGATGAAGGGCGGCTTCAGCAAGTCGCAGCTTCTGAAAGTCTACTGGCGCTTCGAAGACGCCTTGCCGAAGTCCGACCGGCCGCCGACACCGCCCGCCGAGAAGAAGGGGCCGCCGAAGGAGCTCTTTCCGTAGCGCGACGCGGCCGCCAGCCGGCCGTTGTCGACTTTGACCTCCCCGATATGGACACCGGATACGATCTGATCATCATTGGCGCCGGCAGCGGCGGCATCGGTGCGGCCCTTGCCGCGGGCCGTTTCGGGTTGCGCACACTGCTGGTGGAGAAGGCCGACAAACTGGGGGGGACCTCGACAATCGGCGGGGTCAACACGTGGGAGATGGGGGTCGGCGGCACCGGCATTCCGTTCGACATCTACCAGCGTCTGCGGCGCGTCCCGCAGGCGGTCGGCATCTACAGCTACGGCCGGCACTGGTGCTGGCAGAAGCCCGACGAACCGTACCGCTTCCCTGGCGGCGAGCAGTTGATCGACCCGGAGCGGGCATATCTCGACACGCTCCGGCGGCACGGCTGCAACGGCATGGGCGAGGCGGAGGCCTTTGTGCGCCAGACCTGGCACGGCGTCACCTATGAACCGGACGAGCTTGCGGCGACGGTCGAAGCCATGCTTGCCGAGATGCCGAGCGTTGACGTCTGCCGGAACACCACGTTCGAGGCCGCCGAGACCGCGGGGAACCGGGTGGCTTCGGTGACGCTGAATCCCGGCGGCGTGGTCCAGGCCGGCATGTTTATTGACTGCAGCGCCGACGCCGTTCTGGCCTTGAGCGCGGGCTGCCGGATGATGTTCGGGCAGGAGAGCCGCCGGACATTCAACGAACCCGGGGCTCCCGAAAAGGCCAACAACCACCTCAATGCGGCGACTCTGGTCTACCGGATTTCACCGGCGGCGGCGGCCGCGGTCGAGCCGTTGCCGGAGGATATTTCCGGGGAATGCTGGTGGCGGGACCGATTCCCGGGAGCCTGCATCAACCAATATCCGAACGGCGACCGCAATATCAACATGCTGCCGACAATGGACGGCGAGGATGCGTTCAAAATCGGGCCTTGGGCGGCCTACCGGGAGTGCAGGAATCGGGTCCGCGCCCACTGGCATTATCTCCAGACGAACTTCGACGAGTTCCGCAATTTCCGGTTCAAATATGCGTTTCCGGTTCTGGGCGTACGCGAGAGCCGGCGGGTTGTGGGTCGTTACGTGCTGACCCAGCACGATCTTCTGGCCGGTATCAGCGGCCAGGATCACGACGATATCGTGACGCTCGCCGACCATGCCATGGACACCCACGGGACGAGCACGGGGCGGGCCGGCTGTGGCGAATTACATGAGCCCTACGGCGTGCCGTTCCGCTGTCTGGTGGCGGCCGATCTGGACAATCTGCTGGTTGCCTGTCGCGCCGCCAGCTTCTCCTCAGTCGCGGCGTCGAGTTGCCGACTGTCACGAACGATGATCCAGCTCGGCCAGGCCGCCGGAACGGCGGCGGCAATCGCCGCCGAGACCGGCTGCGATCCGGGGGACGTACCGGCGGGTCGACTGCACGATGCGCTGCAGAAGCAGCATGTGCAGTTGGAATGGCCGATGCCGGCCGCGCTGAAGGCCCATCTCGGGCAGGTCAGCTCAGGGTGACGCATTTCCAGACGTCGCGCAAGGCCTCGTGCTCGAAGTACTGCGAGCGGCTCTCAGCATTCACCGGTTTCCCCTGAGCGTGGCACCATTCGAACATCGTCATGACGTCCACCGGCACTTTCTGCGTGACGAACCCCTGCTCTTCCATATCCGCCAGAAACACCGTGGCGTGGTTGGCCCACTCCTTATGGGTACGTTCAAGGATCTCCTTGTCGGTGGAGATGTCACGCAGGGCCCCCCACTGTTCGGGGCTGAACCAGGCGAAGGTGACAACGAGTTCCTGATTGTTTCTGGGGCGAGGCATGCCAAGGAGTAGCCGGGCAAGACGAAGAAGGCAAGGATAAGGCAGGAATTCTCCCCGCAAAAATCCGGTCGCCGCCTCAGGCCAGGCTGTGGACGAGCCGCAGATCGCCCGCCTGCTCACAGGTGTAGACGCTGCGATTCCTGGCGTTGACCGTCAAGTTCTGCCGTTCACACCATTCAACCATGTGGGGGACATCCACCGGGATCTTGTGAATCAACACGCCGCGGGGCTCCAGTTCCGCCAGAAGCCGGGTAGCCTGGTTCGCCCACTCCCGGTGCGTCCCGGCCAGCTCGGCCTGGTCGGCGGCAGCCTGTCGCAGGAGGTCCCATTGGTCCGATCGATACCAGGCCAGACCGATGGTCTGCCGCGACGGGACGCCGGCGTCGCCGGCCGTCGACAACGGGCGAACTGCCCGTTGCCACTGGGCGGAAGCGAGAATACTGGTTGTATCATCCCGGAACGGGTCACTGAAACTCATGGCACAAACTCAATCCATCCCCGGCATGTAACGGCACTGGGCGACACGCACAGAAAGATAGCACACCCGACCGGTACCTGCAACCACGGGGCTGGCCGGAGGGCGCATGTCACTTCCGTAGGCGTTTCCTGCCGACAATTGGCTCGATCCTACGACCCCAGGCGGTTTATCCGCCTGGTGAAGACGTTCATCAGTGGCTGCAAGCCCTCACCCCTCACCCTGCTTTTCGGGCGCTGGGAAGCCGGCT
>CAYLNH010000323.1:0-7463 GCA_964384625.1 uncultured Lentisphaerales bacterium | reverse complement strand
AAGCAGGGTGAGGGGTGAGGGCTTGCAGCCACTGATGAACTTCTTCACCAGGCGGGTAAACCGCCTGGGGTCGTATGATCGAGCCAATTGTCGGCAGGAAACGCCTACGGAAGTGACATGCGCCGCAGCGGCAGGCTATTCCCTTTCTGTCCGCCGCCTGTACTGTAGGCAGATGACTGCTCTGCAACTCAGACCCGATGACGATCTCCTGGCGTTCGACGGCGCGGCATTGCCGGACGGCCTGGTGCTGGGCCGTTCCCGCGAAGACCGGCCGGTGGCCGGCTGGCACTTCGGCAGGGGCGCCTTCCGCATCAGCCTGCTCGGGGGCTGTCATGCCGACGAACCGACCGGACCGCGGCTGCTGCGGGCGCTGACCGCCATGCTGGCGGCGCTGCCGGCCGACGACCCGCTGCTCACCGACTACGCCTGGTGGATCCTGCCGCACATCAATCCGGACGGCGAAGCCCGCAACCGGGACTGGTACACCGGTACGGAGGCCGTCTACGACTTGTCGGCGTACACGCATCGGGTCGTCCGCGAACTGCCGGGGGACGACCTGGAGTTCGGCTTTCCACGCGGGGACGACGACACGGACGCGCGCCCGGAGGCGCGGGCCGCCTGCGCCTGGTGGCGGCAGGCGGGCCCGTTCCATCTGCATGCGTCCCTGCACGGCATGGGGTTCGCAACCGGACCGTGGTTCTTGATTGAGGCCGCCTGGCAGGACCGCTCGGCGGCACTGCAGGAGCGGTGCCGGCGTAAGACGGCCGCGATGGGGTACGTCGTGCATGACGTCGATCGCCGGGGCGAAAAGGGGTTTGCCCGCATCGGCAAGGGCTTTTCTACGCGGCCGGATTCGCGGGCGATGGCCGAGTATTTCCGCGCGCGCGGCGATCCGCAAACGGCGGCGTTGTTCCGGCCGAGCTCGATGGAAACGATCCGCGCGCTGGGCGGCGATCCGTTGACGATTGTCTCGGAAATGCCGTTGTTCATCCTGCCGCCGGGCGCTTCCGACGACTGGCGCGAGGTCGTCCGCGGCCGTGATGAGGACGGGATCCAGACGCTTTGCCGCAGCGGCATTCAGCCGATGCCGGTCGTCGATCAGATGCGTCTGCAGTGGGAGTTCATCAACGCGGCCGTTGCCGCCGTCCGGGCGGCGCGAGCCGAGTTCGGTGCGGACCCGGAACCCGTCTGATTGGCCGGGACGGTTCCGGCGGGGAGCAGTGGGATTCGAACCCGCCGGCAATCAGTATTCGCGTCAATACCGGCGCCCGCCTTCGCCCGGCGCGGAGATGTCATCACGTGCGACGTCGGAACGCATGAGATCTGCGAGCCGGGGGTTCGGCGGACCAAAAACGAAGCCCTGAGAAGCTGAGCTCCTCAGGGCTGATCCTGGTGGAGGCGGCGGGAGTTGAACCCGCGTCCTGAACAGACACGACGGTGGCGTCTACACGTTTAGGCTGCATTTAGAATTTATCGTCCGTCCACGTCGCCTACAGCCGGGGCCTGCTTTCAGACTATCCTCTGAAAAAATCTCGCCGATGACCACAGAGGCCAGAATCATCGACCAGCCCGATCCATTCGCCTCGCATCCTTATCGGGCGTCCAGCGCGAGACGTCGCGGACTTGTTATGCCGCGAGAGCCATTTCTGTGTTGGCAGTTGTGTTTTGATCGGCTTTTTACGAGGCCAACCGATCAACCTCGACGTGCGACCAACGCGCTAACCTGCCCAGTCGAAGCCGTGTCGCCCCCATATCTTGAGCCGGGGGATCCGGCCGACGCGGTCATGCGTCAATCTTTCTACCTATACTATACGCTGCATTTCCGGTCTTGTGTCAACTTCTTGAAGAAAAATCGTGAACTCCCACCTCCCTGGATCCTCGAAGCCCCTGAGCTCGTCGAAGGGTGCAGCGGGGAAACGGGGAAACGGGTAAGCGGGGAAACGGGGAAACGGGGAAACGGGTAGAGATCCTGCGTCTGTCTGGTCGGAGTCTGGCAATGTTCGGCGGCGTTTGCTATAGTAATGTTGTTATTGACAACTGCGTTGGAAAGGTATGCGGAACATGAAAACAGGTTTGCGAATTGCGCTCCTGATGGGGTTTGTATTGTTGACCGCCGCCGGTTGCGGCACGCTGTCGCACCGGAATCTGGGTGAGGACCTGCCGTCCCACGCGTTGACCGCCGAGCCCATCCGCGGGGCGCCGCCGCGGGAGATGCTGGACTACGGCAAGTTCTGGTTGCCGTTCATCTACGGCATTCGCAGTTGGCTGTACCGGGTGGACGGCAATCGCTACGAAGCGTTCAAGACCAAAGGCATCGGGCCGTTTGCCCTGCTGGTCCGCTACAAGAGCGAGGCGCTGTACGGCCCGAACGGCAGAATGGTGATGTACCAGAAATCGGGCAGCATTGTGTGGGGCCTGATTTTTCGGCGCCGCAACGGCCGGGCCTATACGAATGCCGGCTGGCGTCGCGGCTCCGGCACCAGTATCCTGTTCGGTTTGATCGGCTATGACCGCCGCTACGACGGCAGCGCCCGGTTCAGTATCCTCTTCCTGCCGGTATTTATGCGGCGGCCCGAACCCGGCATAAAACTGCTGGATCAACGGGCGCAGGCGGCGCCGTAACGGAGCGGTGATGGACGAGGCCCTCGGCATCATCTTCAGTCTGTTCGGCTGGATCCCCTTCCTGGTGAGTCTCGCCGCCCAGATCTTCTGTATTGTCCATGCCTTGCGCACAGGACGCGGCTGGTACTGGTTTTTCATCATCTTCTTCTTCCCGATGGTCGGCTGCATCATCTACTTCTTTGTCGAGATTCTGCCGGACATCCAGGCCGGCCGGGGATGGATGGCCGCGGGCGCCGGCGGCCTGTTCAAAGGCATGCAGCAGCGTAAACGCATCGGCCACCTGCAGCAGAAACTGATGATGACCGACACTCTCGATACGCGGATCAAACTGGGAGACGAATATCTGCGCGCCGAACGCTGGGACGAAGCCGTCCAAGTCCTGGAACCGGCCTATGCCGGCATCGGCAGGGACGACGGTGAAGTGCAGTGGGGCCTGGCCCGCGGCTACTTCGGCGCCGGCGATGCAGTCAAAGCCCTGGCGATCCTGGAGAGCATCGATCCCAAACACCTGGAGATGCGGCAGCAAGAGGCCGCCCTGTTGCGCGCCCGCTGCTACGAAGTGACCGGCAACGATGAACAGGCCCGCGAGTATTACGAACAGGCGATCAAAGGCTTCCCCGGGGAAGAGGCCCGCGTCCGCTACGGCCTCTACCTCAAGGAACGCGGCGAGACCGAACGCGCCAACGACCTGTTTGCCCAGACGCTGCAGCAGGTGAAAGCGTCGCCGGCGTTCTACGGCAAGCGCCAACGGAAGTGGGTCCGCCTGGCGAAAAGCAATCGTGCCTGACCCGTAAACGATCTCTGAACGACGGAATCCCCCACCATGATCGAGAACCCGACAGGTCACGGGGCCGTCCCGGACGACGATCCGGTGCCGCCGCCGCGGTACGGCAATGCCGAAGATCTGTGTCCCGCCGACTGCTTCCCGACCGGCCCCGCCGAGATTACGCTGTGGGGACTGGGCTGCGAAGCCTCCACCCGGACGCAACTTGGCGCCCAACCCCATGGGGACGTGATGCGCACGGCGGTCGAGATCAACGGGCCGGACATCAACTACAGCGGGACCTGCAGCATTCCCGTCGAACGTTTTGCGAGTCTCGTGTTTCAAGCCGAACGACTGCGGCGGCAGCCGCCGTCCGGCGACATCGCCGATTCCACCGACATCGGCAATCTCACAATCAAAGCCGAATTCTGCGGCGGCGCAATCGATTACCGGGAGGCCGAAGACAAGGCGAAACTGCGAATCCTGGGCAAGCTCATCCTGCATCTCCTCCGGGCCGCCGGCATTCCCACGATCCCCGACATGCATCCGTTGGGCGAACCGTGACAGCCGCCGGGCGTCCTCGCGCCTGTCCGGACCAGCCCTGATTCGCTTTCCGGTCGGCGGCCGTTTGCCATCTTTCGCCGCTTACAGTATCTTCCGGCCACGTCGTCGGCGAAGGCTACGTTGCTTGCTGTCGGGATAGTTCTCGGCGAAGGCGGCGAACTCCTCGATGGCCTGGGAGGAAAGCTTGGTGCGCAGGAAGTACTTGCCGACCATGAACTGGCCGTAGGCCGCGTGATCGGTATCCGGATAGCGATGCGACATCAGCTCGTAGAACGACAGGGCGTCGAAGTATTTGTTGTCGCGATAGAACAATTGATCGGCTTTGTCGCGGGCGCGCTTGGCGGCTTCCTCCTTGCCCTTGGCGCGTTCGACGCGATCGAGGTACTGCTGGAACGCTGCCCGCGCGTCCTCCAGCTCACCAAACTTCAGATAGCAATCGGTCAAGAGATCCAGCGTCCGGATATCATTGTCATCCGTCGAGTCCCTGGTCTTCTTCGCGTACGCCTCCGCTTTCTCGACAAAGTCCCACTGCACGCCGGCAGGTGTTCTGCGGAGCTCGTCGTACTCGCGCCGCAGTTCGAAGAAGTTTTTGAGAGTGGCCGATGGGGCTTCCTTCGAGGAATCATAGGTCGTGGGCTTTTGTGTACCGGTGGTAGTAGATCGCTGGTCCGATTCACTCCGGCGCGCATAGCGCCCGACAAAGAACCCGGTGCCAATCAGCAGCCCCGCTGCGATGAGCAGCGCGATATTTCGTTGACCTGCAGTCACTCCCTATCTTCCTTTCATTTGTCTGATTCCTTCAGCTCGTACATCCCCAACTGGACTATGCGGTCCCGAGATTCAGTTGCCGAGCTCCAAGACGCGGATGGTCTCTTCATGGTGATTGAGAGGCCTCCCCGCCCGCGGCCCGGATAGCGTCAGTTGCCCTCTGGAAATCTTCTCCATGGTCTGGGTCATCAGTTTGTGGAGACTCTTCCAAGACCACATCCAGGGCTGTCTTTCCGTCAAACCTGAGATTTGGGTTGGCCCCAGCCTTTAGGAGCAAGGTGATTGCCGTAACTGCAAAGCCAGAGTGCTCTGGCTCCCCAACTTCCTGTGCCAACAGATGCAAGCAGGTCTTCCCACTCTTGATTTGCGTGTTGGGATCCGCGCCTTTGCGCAGAAGCAGCTCAATGCACTCTAGACGTTCTCTATGGGCACGCCTTCCTGTCTCTGTGGCAACGCACGCCATCATCAGTGGTGTGACCCCCCAACTGTCAGATTGATCTGGAGCAACACCTGTTCGCAGCAGTGCCCTGCAGCACTCTGTCTGACCACTTCCGGCAGCCGTATGCAGAAGATTTTGCCCATCATGATCGGTCAGGTTAACCTGAAGCCCCTTGCCAATGAGAAAGACGAGGATCTCGTCAAACCCATTCTCGACCGCGATCTTGGCAGCATCACGGAGGTCTCTTTGAGTTGGCTGCCCTGAAAGCAATCGGACGGTACTCAAATGCCCCTTGTCTGCCGCATACCAAAGCGGCGTATTTCTCTGTTTATCCTTTCTCAGCAATGAAGCCCCTCTTTCTACGAGCAAGCGTGCGACCGCTTCGTTGTTCATTGCTGCGTAATGAAGTGGAGTTCTCATCTCTCCATCTTCCTCCTCAAGTATGCCGCCATGTTCCAAGATCATGGCTGATATCAACTGCGATTCTGCGCCGCTGCTACTAGCACTCAGATGCAAGACAGTGAAACCGATCTGTGGGGTTTCAATCGGCGAAGTACTTATGGGAGACTCATAAACAGACATCTTCTGGTTCGCGTCGCATCCTGCATCAAGAAGGGCTTGGACCATCTCTGGCTCGTCTGTCCGCACAGCAAAGTAAAGCAAAGGGAGCTTGACCTGGCCATCGTTCAGGCAAGTCATAGTGTTGTCCTCAAGCTGTTTGGGGTTCCATCTCAAAATGTATTTGACTGCATCAACATCCCCCAGCCTAACCTCGTCACATAGGTCCAGCCGACTTGCGGCAAGCACGTTGGCCGCCACGAAAACGACACCCGAAACCACGGCCGCCACAGCCAGCACCATAACCCAGAAAACAACGCTCCTGCCTTGGTTGAGGATGGCTATCATCTACTCCGGACCATAGATTTTGTAGTCATCATAGTTTGAGGCAAAGAAATCGATATACGCCTCTGAGACAATCCCCTCCTTCTTGAGCTGCATTGTCTTTTGTCCCCATGCCTTAATGAACAGTTTGGCAGCATGCCTCTCTACTGGTGCGAGTTTTGGGTTCTTCTCGATTTCACTCATGGCCTTCATCCGAAATCCCTTTGGATCACGCAAGTTCTCCCAACTTATCAGCGAAAACGAAAACGTGGGGTCGAAAACTTGGGGTCAGGCCTACTATTAATAAATATAGAATCGGTTGGTTGGGATCGGTTCTCATTCCAACTCCGTGGGGTCGAAAACTTGGGGTCAGGCCTACTATTAATAAATATAGAATCGGTTGGTTGGGATCGGTTCTCATTCCAACTCCGGCCTGTGTTTTGGTTGCAGGTCATTTGCGATTTGCTGGGTTCTTGGATCTGGAGGATACCGCCTCTCCCGTTTGTTTAATGTATCCGGACCGGACGCCGGAAACAAGCCCCGGCGGTTTGCTTACACATCGCGAGGTGTGAGATGGAGATCAGGGGGACCGCCTCAGAGAGGCGGTGATGACGGACTCCCAAGAGTCCTATGCCGGCCGCATGGCCGGAGCGAAGCGTCAACTTTGTGGCGGAGCGCTGCGCACGCATAGGTGGGGTGCATAAGGCAGATGCCCGCGCTAAGGGAGGAGAGAAGGAGCGCCGCAAGCGGCTTGATGCGGCTGCGCCTCGGGATGAGCCGCCTCGGAGAGGCGGGTTACTTTGTGCCGGCTCGCGCCGGGGTCGGCGGCTTGCGCGCCGCTGACTTCGTCTTGGTGTCGATGAGCCTTACCATCGACACGGCTTGTTTGGAAAACCTGTTCTTCGGGTAGACGTCGGCGATGGATTTAAAGTGGCGAAGGGCGTTTTCATACTCTTTCGCGCCCAGGGCATAATAGGCCAAGTTTTCTGACGCGGACGCCACAAAACCTAGGCCGGCATTCGCCGGCAGAGAAGAAGTCTCTCCTGCTTTCGGCAGGACTGCCGAAAGAATCTAGAGGAATTCGGTCCGCCGAATTCTTCCAGGTACTTGCGGAACGCGGCACGTGCGTCCTCGAGTTCGCCAAGTTTCAGGTAGCAGTCAGTCAGCAAGTCCAGTGTCCGGATATCATTGTCATCCGTCGAGTCCTTCGTCTTCTTTGCGTAGGCTTCTGCCTTCTCGATGAAGTTCCATTGCACGCCGGTCGGTGTCTTCCTGAGTTCGTCGTACTCGCGGCGGAGTTCGAAGAAAGTCGCAGGTACGCGCGTTGAATCGCCGGTGCGGGTACCGAAACGGCTGGAAACGTGGGGTCAGACCTGGGGTGTTAAATATTCGGCCCCGCCTCAAAAAAAGATCACCTAAAAAATC
>CAYLNH010000322.1:2409-7506 GCA_964384625.1 uncultured Lentisphaerales bacterium | reverse complement strand
GCGACTCTTGAAAGTCTCTCAAAATGTGAAGTTATTTCCGCGCGGACCCTTAGATTGTGATAGTTCCGCACCAGCCGGCAGGTTTGTTTGTACAGCTCCGGCTTGAACTGAAAGTGGCCGTTGAGCCCCATGAACTCTTTGATCAACGGCTTCTGCTTCGGCTTGTCCGCTTGCGGATCTGCGGCGGCGCCGGTCAGTCCCAGGAGTAGTGCGAGGATGATTGTCGGGAGGTATTTCATTCGAGTGCCTTAGAGGGGGTGCCGGGTTTCAAGCGGATCCGGGCGATCACCGGACGGTGGTCGGAGACGGCGTCCGTCAGGACACGGTGTTCGACGAACTCGAGCTCCGGGGAAATCAGGATGTAGTCGAGGCGCGACTTGAAGTCCGGGAAGGTGATAAGCGTCTTCGATTCCGGCTCCCACGTTGTCAATCCGAGAGCGACGGCGAAATCGCGCACCGGCGACGGGTCCGACAGCCATTGTGAGTTGAAGTCGCCGATCACGATCAGCGGCCGCTCCTGTCGCCGGGGCCGGAGGATGTCCGCCAACTCCTGTGCTTCGCTGATCCGGACCTCGTGGCTGGCGAAGTCGAAGTGGACCGCCACCACGTCGACGTCCTGCCTGGGCGACAACGGCACGGTCGCCACCGTGAAGCCCTTGGAGAAATACGGTTTCTCACGGTGGAACGTGTGCGCGGTCACGTCCTGCAGCGGCACGCGCGCGATGAACCCGGAACCGTAATGCAGGCCCCAGCCGGAGATATGTTCGCCGACAACCGCAAACGGGAAAGCCGCCTGTTCGGCAATGTAGGCGGCATGATTAAAGCGTCCGTTCCACCACGAGTCGGCGTCGGCTTCCTGCAGGGCAACCACGTGCGGTTGCTCGCGCTCCAGGACTGCGGCGATGTCTTTCAGGTTGGCTTCGATCGTGGCGCGACGTTGGTGCCCCTGGGTCTTGGCCAGCTTGCGCCCGTGCGCCAGATTCAGACTCATGACGATGATCTCCCCGTCCGGGATCGTCGGTTCGGCGGCATTTTGGATCACCGTCGGTGCGGCGGTTGCGGGGGCTCGCGTGCAGGCCGGAAAAAGGCCGGCGGCAGCGGCGACAGCCAGTCCTGCAAGCGGGAGGGCGACGGCGGCCCACCGTCGGCGCCGCCGGCGGGTGCGGGGGGTGCTTTCGGTCTGGACTTCGGCGTTCGTTTTCATCATGCGTCCCGTTCGAATCCCCCTTCAAGGTACTCGTTGACACTGCAATTGCGAACGGTACAAGGAGCGCCGGCGTGACCGGCGCTCGGCAATGCTGCAGTGACGGACCCCGCCCGGCGAGAACCTGGATGCATCGGGATCCGCAGGCCGGCCAGTGCTTCAGCGGCCTGGGGCCGTTGGCGGCGGAACGGCGACGTGGGAAAGCACTCACGCCGCTGCTGACGCATTACGGCGCTCGCCGTCTCAAGCTTGTATTTACGGCCGCGAAGGCACATATTTCTATTCTGCTTACAGAGGCTGACAGGAGGCATTTCAGCGGCTGTATTGGCCGCCCGCGAAGACCCATGGCGCACGATGACCCCACCATGCTGATGCCCGATGCTGAACGGCCGGAGGACTACTTCGTCGAGGTCGAGGTCATCGGTCAGATCGATCGCTATCACCTGGTCCGGTTACTCGGATCGGGAGCATTCGGCGCTGTCTATCTCGCGTACGACTCGGTGGCCGGCATCCAGGTCGCCCTGAAGTCCATCCCGCGCGTTGTGACCAGTCACAGCGACGCCCTGGAATTGACTCGCCGCAACTTCTCCCTGGTGACCCACCTGAGTCACCCGAATATCACCACGATCCGTCATCTCCACGAAGCCGTCGATGTCGACGACGATGCGCGCGGGTTCATGGGCGTGAACCCCGGCGACTATCTGATCGTCATGGATGTCGCCCAGGGGATGACGCTGAACAAGCTGCGGCGACAATACAAGCGCGCCCATTTGCCGCTGGGTACCGCTCTGACCATCTGCAGGCAAGTGGCAACCGCCCTCGATTACGCGCACGGCCAGAACATCATCCATCGGGACATCAAACCCGGGAATATCGTCGTCAACGACAACCTTCACGCCGAGGTGTTGGATTTCGGGCTGGCCGCCAGCATTGAGGAGTCCGTCGCCAAGTACTCCCGCGAATTGCAGAAGATCTGCGGGACGAAGCAGTATATGGCGCCGGAACAGTGGACCGGGACCAAACAGGGGCCTGCAACCGATCAGTATTCACTGGCCGTGGTCTTCTACGAACTGCTGCACGGCAATGTGCCGTTTGCCGATACGTTCAAATCCGACGAACGCGAAGGAATTGCCGAGACCGTCCTGTCGACGACGGTGCCGCCGTTGAAACAGTTGACCCGGCGGCAGAATCGGGTGCTGCAACGGGCGTTGGCGAAGCATCCGGATGACCGGTTCCCCAGTTGCACGGCATTTATAAAGGAGTTGCAGGGGGCCCGTCAGACCGCGGCCGACAAGATCGCCCCGGTGTTGCTGGTTATCGGTTTGCTGATCGCAGTCGTATTCGTCGGGGCCATGGTTTTGCGTCCCGAATGGTTCACCAACGGCCAAGATCCGGACAAGGGCGGTCCGGCCGTCGTTGTGTCGCCGCGGGCGCCGGACGATCTGGTGGCGTTGCAGAGTCGGGCAACGGTACTGCGCCAGCAGGTTGCCCGGCTGAATCGCGGCCACGGTTTCGCTGATCGCATCGAGGCGTTCCTGGTTCGGTTCGAAACCGGCTCCACCTACTTGGAGAAACGGGATTTCAGTGCGGCCCGCAGAGAATTCGACGCCGTCGTTCAAGAGGCTGAGGAGCTGCTGGCGCAGGACCACTTGCGCCGCCGGGCGCTGGCCGACCGCAAAGGGCTGGTGCGTCTGAAACAGCGGGCTCGGCGAGTGAAGGCGAAGCGCCTGGCGCCGAGCGATATGGCCGATGCCGTTAAGGCCGAGGCCGACGCCGCCACGGCCATGGCTCAGGCTGAGTTCGAGACTGCCCGAACTGCCTTTGGCGCCGCTCGGGAAGCCCTGCGCCAGGCGATCAGCAACGCCGAACAGTACGCCCGCGCCGCGGCCGCGAAGGATGCCTGGGAAACCGCGCTGGCCGAGGTCGATGTCGGCCTCCTGAATGAACACGGCGGCCAGGCCTGGGAGGACCTGAGTTTCGCTGTTCGCGTTGCCGAACGCCAGCGGAATGAGGGCGAATATCGCAAGGCGATCGCCGTCTACAGAAAGGCGCCGGACCAACTGGCCGGAGTTGCTGCGGCCGCCCGGCTGGCGCGAGCTGAAGCGGCGCGACTGAAAGATCTGGATGAACACTTCGTGCGGGTACAGGAGACCATGCAGACCGCCCGCGAACTGCGGACCGACTACAGCCGGCGTAAGGAGGTCCTGAAACTGTATGACAAGGCGGCCGCGGTCTTGAATCGCCTGCTCAAGGCCAAGGAGTTCCCCAAAGAGAGCTGGGACCGCGCCGCCGACCTGCAGGACGAAGTGAAGAACGCCCTGAGCGCCATCGAGAACGGCCCGAAGGAACTGTTCCCCTGGACGCTGGCACTGGGGGCTGAGCTGGAACTGGAACTGGCCCATATCCCGGCCGGCGATTTCATGCTCGGCAGTACGAGGGAGGAACGCGTCTGGGTGGAGAAACGGACCGGCAAAACACCGGTGAATGAGGGGGAGGAACCGCGCCAGGCAGAGATCAACCAGGCTTTCTGGATGGCGCGTACGGAAGTGACGGTGGCCCAATTCGAGGCCTATGTGCGCGCCGCGAAGGCCAAGACGCAGGCGGACCGCCAGCGTTGGGCCTGGACCTGGGATTGGACCGCCGGCGAATGGCGCAAACAGAAGAATGCCAATTGGGAGCGACCGGGATATCCTTACGAACTCAAACCGACCATGCCGGTGGTAAACTGCAGCTGGGAGGATGCCCGCGCCTTCTGTGCCTGGTTGACCAGGCGGGAGCGCGATGCCGGCCGGCTCCCGCCGGACCTGGAGTATCGCCTGCCCACTGAAGCCGAATGGGAGTACGCCTGCCGCGCCGGCCAGAAAGGTCGACCGCGATTCTGGTGGGGGGATGACTGGGCCGACGCCGAAGGCAAAGCCAATGTCCGGGATGCCACGCCGATCGATGCCGAAAACAAAATTGTCTGGACCGATGCCGCCGAATGGGAGGACCAGTGGAGTTTCGCGGCGCCGGTGGATCGCAACGGCAAGGCCGGGCGCAATCCGTTCGGCCTCGCCGATATGTTGGGGAATGTCGCCGAATGGGTGTTGGACGGTTACGACGAAAAGCAGGCGGGCATCGCCATGCAGGCGCCGATCACCCCGCTGCGCGTTATCCGCGGCGGCTCCTACCGCAATGGTCTGTTCAAGTCGCGCAATGCCTCGCGGGCCGGTGCCGCGCCCGATACCGTGCGTCAGGACATCGGGTTTCGCGTTGTCTGCGGCCCGGTGATTGCCGTCCAGGACTGAGTCTGCCGGTGGATTCCATGGCGGTGTCGACGCCGGCAATCAATCAAGTTTCATCTTCCAGTAGGCGACGATCAACACCGCCCCGATGACGATGCCGATGATGCCCATGAAATAGGCAAACAGGGCGGGGATCATGCCGAACGGAATCGCGAAGCGCCAACGTACCTCGTGGCTGCGCAATGCCATGACGCCGATGGGAAGCAGAATGACCGCACCAATGAGACCAAGCATGTTTGTACCTTTCCGAACCACCGATTTCCATTGCCAATCCCCGGTATTGTCATCCGCAACCCGGGTGTCGGCCGCCGAGCATCCCGGTGAGTGTATCCTCGCAGCCGGCCGACGAAAACTCCACACTCTACCGCCGTCCGGCCCTTTCCGTCAAGCCGATTTCTCACCCGTCGTCCGCGCCTCCGCGAGCGCCGATTGAGATCCGTTCCGCCCCGAGTGACTCCATCCCACGGGCCGCACCGTCCGGGATCCTGTCGACCGCAACCCTGAGCCCTTCCGGCCACAGGCAGGTCCACCGATGGTGGAAACCGTGAACCCTGAACCGTGAACCCTGAACCGTGAACCCTGAACCGTGAACCCTGAACCGTGAACCCT
>CAYLNH010000322.1:0-2309 GCA_964384625.1 uncultured Lentisphaerales bacterium | reverse complement strand
GAACCGTGAACCCCGAACCCCTCTTCCCAAATCAATCCGACCCGATATAGTAGCAGGAACATCAACCCAGAGAAGGTGCACAATCATGCTGGAAGTCGGTGAGCAGGAGATCGAGGCAATTGCCGGGCAACTGCGCCGCGGCAAGATCTTCCGCTATCAGGAAGACGGGCAGTGCGCTCTGTTCGAACAGCGGTTTGCTGCGTATCACGGCGGCAAGTACGTGCAACTGACGGCCAGCGGCAGCAACTCGCTGGTGGCTGCACTTGCCAGCCTCGGCGTCGGGCCCGGCGACGAAGTGATTGTCCCGGCGCATACCTACATGGCCACGGCGATCGGAGTCCTGCAGGTCGGCGCCATCCCAGTGATCATCGATGTTGATGAATCGATCATGATGTCGCCCGAAGCTCTGGCCGACGCCATCGGCCCGCGTACCAAGGCAGTGATCCCCGTGCATATGTGGGGTGCCGTCTGCAATATGCGCGCTATTATGAAAGTCGCGCGCAAACACAAGCTTCTCGTTGTTGAAGACTGCTGTCAGTGCATTGGCGGCGGCTGTGACGGCAGGATGGTCGGCAGTTTCGGCGATGCCGGCTGCTTCAGTTTCAACTACTTCAAAAACATCACCTGCGGCGAAGGCGGTGCGGTGATGTCGCGCACGAAGAAAGCCCACGAAAAAGTACGTTGTCTGACGGATTGCTGCGGCTTCTTCTGGACCGGCCGCCGGAAATCCTTCGAGGGATTCGCCGCACCAAGCGCGCGCGCGTCCGAACTGCAGGGCGCCATGTTGAATGTACAATTGAACCGTTTGCCCGGGTTGATCAAGAAACTGCGCCGCCAGAAACGGCAGATCCTCAAAGCCACTGCTGCGTGCGGGTTGACGCCGACGCCCAGTCACAGTCCCGACTGGGAGTGTGCCTTGAAAGTCATGTACCTGCTGCCCACGGCGGAGCAGGCCCGGCGGTTTGCCGCCGAGTTGACGGCGACGATCGCCGGGCAGACCGGTCGCCATACGTACACCGAGTGGGAGCCGGTGCTGAAACAGCAGGGACATATCCATCCCGAGTTGAATCCCTACAAGATGGCAGCCAACCGCGGCTGCCGGATGCAGTATTCGACGGACATGCTGCCGCAGTCACTGGACATCCTGAACCGCACTGTGATGATCGGTCTCTCGCCGCAGACGAAAGCGGTCGACCGCAAGGCCCTCGAGCAACGGATCAGAGCAGCTGCCGGGCTGGTTTTGTAGGTCCGGGCTACTCATTCAGGCTTGTGCAAGAATTGTTCGAAACCGTTAAGCTCATGCTCACGTGAGGCCATAATTCGGCCTTCAGGCATCTGATCGGGGGGCGGTTCAACACCCGGGCCGGCAGCCCCCGCATGTCATGCTCACCAGACCTGGCAGGCCAGGTCGTCCGGGGGCTTACTCTGGGTACTATTACTATTTCAATGCCGGCCCTTTGGGCCTCAGGACACCGCTCTTGAGGCTAAGCTTAACGGTTTCGAATAAGATTTGCCCAGCCCGCAATTCGAAGCGCCCTGTAGCGGGCAGCGTCGGGCTTCCCAAACTGCAGTGCGGCATTTGCCTGCCCGGCGCACCGTTGCCGGCCTGTGTGACGCGTCGAGCATACCCTGAAGCCGCGACCGTCCGTGGTCTGCCTGACCGATGTGCCGCCGTGGCGCCGGAGTCGTTTGCAGACTCTTCCGGAAGCCGCGTCCAGAGGGGGCTCCTTGCTCAGATCGCGCGCGTTGACGGGGGAGCCGGCTTCAATCAGCATGGCGGCCACGGCGCGACGGCCATCCCGGGCGGCGGTGTGCAGTGGAGTCCGTTCATAGCGGTCACGGGCGTCAGGTCTGGCGCCTTCATCCAGCTGAACATGGGCGCATCTCGTGCCTCCGCGTTCGGCGGCGTGATGCAGCGGCGTGGCGTTGTGGTAATCGAGCGACTCAACGGTCGCCCCGTTCTCCAGCAGATGGGCCGCAGCTTTGCTCTGTTCGTGATCGACCGGGCACTTGCCGACCATTGTTCCCGGGGGGACGTCCTCAAGACGGCGCTGCCTGTCTGCGTTGACTTCCTGCGGCATATCCACGATGCGCGCCTGCCAATAATGACGACAGGACTGATTTGAGTATAGCAAATGCCCGGTACGAGTTCAAGGCTCGCGCCGGCCCGGGGTAAGCCCTCGTTTACTGCCCTTCGCGGTCCGCATAGAGATCCCGCACCCTCTTGAGCGCCGAAGCCTCGGCGTAGGAGCTTGCGGTGCGGAGTTTCAGGATCGGTCACCTACACCAGACAGCCACCTCCAGTTCCC
>CAYLNH010000321.1:0-7548 GCA_964384625.1 uncultured Lentisphaerales bacterium | reverse complement strand
TGAAAGGTGTGCCGAAGTCGAAACACCCAGCGGGAGCCGCCAGCACACATTGAAAGGTGTGCCGAAATCAGACGAACCCCGCGGCATCACCGGCACACATTGAAAGATGTGCCGAAATCAGACGAACGCAGCGGGAGCCGCCGGCACACATTGAAAGGTGTGCCGAAGTCGAAACACCCAGCGGGAGCCGCCGGCACACATTGAAAGGTGTGCCGAAATCAGACGAACCCCGCGGCATCCCCGGCACACATTGAAAGGTGTGCCGAAATCAGACGAATCCCACGGCATCCCCGGCACACATTGAAAGGTGTGCCGAAGTCAGACGAAACCCGCGGCATCACCGGCACACATTGAAAGGTGTGCCGAAGTCAGACAAACCCCACGGCATCCCCGGCACACATTGAAAGGTGTGCCAGAGAAAGGGGCAAGAAAGGCAGTCGGTGCGCATTGACTTGCCTGCAGAAGAGCAAGGCCTTGGTCTGTATCAACCTACGGAGGCGATGAATCGCGCCATCTCGTCTTCGTGTTCTTCCAGCGATTTCACCATCCGCAGCTGGACCCGGCAGCGGTCTCGATTGTGATCGACCCGATGCGTCTTGAAATAGACGTCGCCCTGCAGGTAGTCCGTCAGGTAGCGAATGCCGAGTTCGAAGGTAATCAGCTTGGGCGCGACGGCCAGGAGCTCCTTCTCAGCCGCGCCCAGGAAGCCGCCGGCGACCTCCAGATAGCCGCGAGCAACCGCTTCAAACATGTCAGTGCGGGCCTGCACCCGCGACAGGTCCAGTTCGTCCTCGCGGGTTGGACGGACCGCGGTGCGAACCAGGTCGCCGAAATCATAGTGAACCAACCCCGGCATCACGGTATCCAGGTCGATCACACAGATGCCTTCGCCCGTGCAGTCGTCGATCATCACGTTATTCAGTTTGGTATCGTTGTGCGTGATCCGCTCCGGCACATCGCCCGCAGCATGGGCCCGCGGCAGCACGTCAACCATGGCCTCCCTGGCGCCGATCCACGCGATCTCGGGCTGCATCGCGGCAGCCCGGTTGCAGACGTCTGCATCGATCGCGGCCCGGAGCGCGTCGAACCGTTTGCGGGTGTGGTGGAAGTCGGGGATTGTCTCGTGCAGTCTGGGGCCGGGCAGATCGGCCAACAACTTCTGGAAACCGGCAAAGGCCTTTGCCGCTTCGTGCGCCTGTGACGGGGTTTCGATCACGTCGAAGGTCTGCGCGCCTTCGATAAAGACATACACCCGCCAGTAATTGCCGGCGGCATCAACGTGGAAAACGCCCCCGTCCCGGGTCGGGATCAGCGTCAGAACACGTCGATGGATGTCATCGGCGCCACCCTCCTGCAGCTTCATCCTGATGTGTTGCGTCACCCGTTGGATGTTCGCCATCAACGCCGGCACATCCTTGAAGATCGTGTGGTTGATCCGCTGAAAGATATAGCGGACGGTCTCTCCTTCGTCATAGACCGCAGCATACGTATCGTTGATGTGCCCGCTGCCGTAGGGCGCCGCAGAGACAAACACGCCCGGCAGTTGAAACGCCTCCCCGACAACCGCGATCTCAGGCTTCATCACGGCGACCTAGAAGTCTTTGCGATGAACATAGAAGCAGCCCAGACCAAGAACGATCGCAATGAAAATCAGGTTGCTCCAGATCGGTTGCGCCACATTCAGCTTGGCCCCGGCACGGCTCTGGTCGTCGCTCACCAGCATGGTCTCCTGATCCGTGAGGGCATACTGAATAACGTCTTCCATCTCACCCGGTTTCGGGAAGATCGTGTACAACGGCTTCACCGCCCAATAGTAGAACTTCTGAATGCCCGAGAGTTTGCCGCGGAAACGGTCCAGACGTTCCATACCGGCACTGTATTCCGCCACGCGGTCGTAGTCGTCAACGACAAACAGATTGTCGCGGTCGAAGTTCACGGCGCAGATGTCGCCCTGACCGGAAACCCCGGCCTTGGCAAAGGTCTTGGCCGCCGGGTCGAACAGCCACAGTTCGCCGTTGTGAAGCAGCACCGCCAGCCGCTTGCCGTCGGGGCTCACACTGAGCCGCCGCGCCGGCTCGCCGTCAGCCAGTTCCTCCTCTTTGACGGCCTGCAGGTCGTTGTCGAACACACGGACCTTACCGCTGGCCAGGGCGAGAACGACGGCGTTGTCGGCGTACGCCAGGATGCCCGGCCCGAGTTTCGGCAGATCAATCTGCTTTGCCAGAGAGTAATCGCCGTTCTCGTCACGGGTCATCCGAATCAGCCGGGCCTGATCATACAAGACAAGATCGCCGGAGACCGGGTTCATCGCGCTCTCGACCACGTTCAGGAAACGGATCACCGGGCTTGCCATGACGAACCCGCGGCCGCCCGGCGTTGCCGGCGGCGGCAGCAGGCCCTTCACTTCCGCCAGTTCCGCCGGTGTTTCGTCGGGGACCTGCTCGACTTCCTTGAAGATGCCGAAGATCGAAACCGCATAGACCGTACCATCGGGCGCCACCAGGATTTTGTTGACGCCGCGCGGCAGGATCAGGTCGAGTTCCTTCGCCCACCGGTTCTCCGGCGTCCCCACCAGCAGCCGGTCGTCGTAGGCGTACATCGCCAGCAGCCGGTTTTTGTGTGAGTCATACACCGGCCCGATCATCTTGACCATGCCGCCCAGCTCATCATACTCCGGATTCCTGAACACCTGCTTCCACTCATTCGTATCTCCGAACCACTGACGGACCTCGCCGGTTTCGTCGGCGACGAGCAATGAGCGGTCGGCGCGGATCACCTCTGCCACGGCTCTGCGTGACAGAAAGTATCCACCAACAAACTTCTCGGTCTTTTCCACACCGAAACAGACCACCCAGAACGCCACGGCAATCACCACACTCACCACCGCACTGCGCCACAGCACGCCGGCAAGCGCCGAGACCGCGTAGTAGATGGCAAAGAGAAACAGGAAGATCGGGATACTGATCAACAGACGCCAGTCCCAATGCTGCAGACGAATCCCGACCAACAGCCAGACGCCGACAATTGTATAGGTCGCGCAGACCAGGATAAACGACAGCCCGCCAACATACTTCGCCAGGAAGACAAGCGGCCGCGCGGCCGGCTTGCTCAACAGCAGGTCCACCGATCCCGCCTCGAACGTGCGCGGCACAAAGGCGGACGTGAAAATGATCGCCAGCCAGATCGCGAAGAACCCGAACAGCGTACTGAGAAACTTTGCGATAATCCAGTTCAACCATTTCCCCTTGTCGAACGACTCCATCTTCGTTTCCCACTTGAAGTACTTGAGGACGTAGTCGGTCTTCCGGGCGGCGGCGATCTCCCGCGGAAAGGCGTCGTGCAGCAGCAAGCGATTCAGACGCTTTGTCTTCTCCAGGGAAAGATTCTGCGGGCCTTTGGCAAGCAGTTCCCTGGTTTCGTCACCGAACTCAACCCCCTCGAACGCATCCTTCGTGTAGAAGTACGGGTCCGCCACGATCCGGTTGAGCTCCCGCGGGAGCAGGGCGAAAATGTTTCGCACCTGCATCAGGTCGAGTTCCTCTTTCTTCTGCGAGTCCGCCAGGTCGGCAATGGAGCCCTTGTACTCCTGACTCAATTTGTCCCAGATCTGCTTCGCCGGACTCGGCTCCGCCTTCTGTCCCTGCTCAACGATCTTCTCGAGAACGCCCTGGACATCGATCACGTCCCGGCGCGTCAACAACACGCTCTCTTTCTCTTTCAGCGAACACGGCGCGGCCAGCAGCAGCGGCAGCGTACAAAGGATCAGAAGGATCCAGAGCAGGTACGAAGCCAGCGCCTCGCGGAAGGAGTCCTTGATGATGGCAAGATACGGCTTCATTGCTGCTCCTCCTCGACCATCGACAGGAAGGCTTCTTCCAGAGATTTCTTCGCGCGGGACATGGAGATGATGCTCACTTCCTTCTCGCGCAGCCGGTCAATCAAGCCGTCCACCGCCGTCTGATCCGGCAGCTCGATATTCAGCTGCGCCCGGCCGGCCGGCGCGTCCTTGAGTTTCATCTTGTGTTCGTGGCCGGCGGCGCCCATAATGTCCGGTTTCGCCCCGTCCAGAATCAGCGTCACCTGTTCGCTGCCGCCGACCCGCGTCAGGTCGTCCACCGCCCCAGCCTGCAGTACGCGGCCGCGATCGAGCACGACCACATGGGAACAGAGCTTCTCCACTTCGTGCAGCAGATGGCTGTTGACGAAGATCGTCGTGCCTTCTTCAGCCTTCTTATGCAGGACGACGCGGATCTGTTCGCGGCCGACCGGGTCGACGCCGTCGGTGGGCTCATCGAGGATCAACAGTTCGGGATCATGGAGCATGGCCTGGGCCAGTCCCAGGCGCTGCTTCATGCCTTTCGACAGGTTTCCGACCTTGGTCTTGCCCTGATTCGCCAGCCCGACCAGTTCGAGCATCGGCTGCCGTTTCTCTCTGATCTCCGCCATCGGCATGCCGCTCAGGCTGCCGTAGTATTCGAGGGCGGAATCCACGCTGTGATGCCGCGGGATCAAGTGGTGTTCGGGCAGGTAGCCGACCCGTCGCCGGGCGTTGATCGCCCCGGCCGCCTGGCCCAGGATCGAAGCGTCGCCGCCAGTCTTCCGAACCAGGCCCAGGAGGACCTTGACCATGGTGGTCTTGCCCGCGCCGTTGGGGCCGAGCAGACCGAATACCTCGCCTTTGCCGACACGAAACGTCACGCCCTTGAGCGCGTCTGTCTTCCGGCGGCCCATGAAACCCGACGAATACGTCTTCTTCAGGTCCTGTACTTCAATGATTGCGTCTTGTGCCACGGTCGTGGACCCCTCGATGGTTGCGTTGCCGATGAAATCAAGGAAGCCGCAATATACCGCGTTTTTGCCGCGTCGCACCTTAATTCCAGCGGGATTGGCGAATCCCGCAGACATATTCGACGAACCACGTGCCGACATCGGTCCAGGCAGTTTTCGCCCCCCGCTTTTGGCTCCGGACATGGCAAATATGCTTGCCATGTCCGGAGCCAAAAGCGGGGAGGTTCGTGCGACAGGTGAACTGAAGGGGGTGTAGACACTCCCCAAGCTCAGCCTGGGGCTTCTTCGCGGAGTGGCAGCAGGGCAATGTGCCGGTATTCCGCGGCGAAACATCAATATGGGGCCACAACATTGCAGCGCCGGGCCGCGGGGCTACCGTAGGAAACCAACGGAACTGACGGCCAGCCGCGGGAATTCCAACCCGCGGCTGATGTCTTATCATGAGCAATATAGCCCAACTTACGCCGCAGGAACGCGCCCGCGGACAGCGCGCCGCCGTCTTCTACACGCTCTTTGCCAACGTCAGTCTGGCGATTACCATGGGGCCGATCATGGCGCTCTACGCCACCGATGTCCTCGGGTTCTCAGCCAAAGCGATCTCAATTATCATGGCGCTGCTGCCGGCCGTCGCCCTGTTGCGACTGTTTGTCCTGGACCGCGTCCGCCGGCTCGGTCTGCTGCGTACCCTCCGGGCCGCGAGCTTCTTCCGTTTCGCCATCGTCGTCATCATCCTGGTCATCCCGAGTTCAGTCTTCACCGACAGATACGGCTATATCCTCTATACCGGCCTGCTCGTCCTGCTGTCGCTCGTCTGGCGCGTCGGGTCGTCGTCCGTCTGGCAGCCGTTGCTGCGTGAAATCACCACCGACCAGGACCGCGGCCGCTTCTTCGCCCGCATGCGGTTCTGGTTCACAGTGGTGACGACCACAACAATGGCGCTCATCCCGCTGTTCGTCGGCCAAACGGTCACCGGCTTTCAGTATAAATGTCTGCTGGCGGTGGCCGCCGTCGGCGTCTTCAACTCGCTTTTCTGGTCCACGCGCTTTCCCAAACCGTCCTACGACCGACTGCCGCGGGAACAGGTCGTGCCGCGGACCAAGCTGTATGAACGCCTTTTTATCGTGCTGCGCACCTCATCGGTCTTCCGCTATCCCGTGCTGATTGTCTTCCTGATCTCGCTCGGCGCCCTGCCGATCTACGTCGTCTATCTCAAGCAGCTGCTTCACATCCCGTCGAACATCGTCTCTCTGTTTGTCTGGACCATGAGTTTCGGCGGTGCCTTGTCCCTGCTCTTCTGGGGGCGCCTGGCCGACACCATCGGGTTCCGCCCGATGCTCAAGGGCCTGCTTGTCCTGGCAGTGCTTATCGCCCCGCTGCAGTTGCTGTTGGCGCCCTTCCCCGAATCCGGCATCGACTCCATCGCCGCGTTTTCTCGGCCGCAGTTTCTCACGGTGGGTGTGCTTCTAATCAACGGCCTTGTCGGCGGCGCCGTCACCGCCGGCACCGGCATCGCCACCACGTCCATCCTCCATTATCATACCAAAGGCAGCAATTCGCTGGAAGCGCTGAACCTCTTCATGTTGTCCCAGATGCTGCTGGTATCGATGATGTCGCTGGTCGGCGGCTGGCTGCTTCAGGAAGTCGCGATCCCGGCCGGCTCCGTCCCGGTGTTCGGCGGTCTGGCGGAATTCGATTGGATCAAAGGCTACCTCATCGGCGTCGGGATCCCGACCAAGATCGCAGCAATCCTGCTGCTCTCCAAACTGCGCAACGCCCGGCCGCACTTCGGCATGGTCGACTTCTTCCAGTCCTTCACCAGCAGCGCCATCCGCGGCCTCCTCGTCCAACGTCATATTTACCATGCCGATCATGACCGCCGCACATTGACGGCGGAATGGCTTGGCACCCACTCCTCACCCATGAGTATCGACGCCCTCACCGAAATGCTGCATGATCCGTCGTACGACGTCAAGGTCGCCGCGATTCGGGCGTTGGCCCGCAGCAACTCCCCCCTGGCCGGCGATAAACTCCTTGAACTCTTCCAAACCCCGGAGAAGAACAACGTGGCCGACCACGCGGCCTGGGCCCTCGGCGAACTGCAGCACGAGCCGGCAATCCCCGCTCTGCTCGACCATATCGACTCCGTCAACGCCAGCCGCATCCGCGCGATGTCCGCCCGGGCCCTGGCCAAAATGAACGTGCGCGAGGCAATCCCTGTCCTCGTCGATATCCTGCAAACACCGCAACGCAGCGAACACGTGCTGTCGTCGGCCTGCTGGGCCCTCCTCAAGCTCGATGACAACGGCGAATGCGCCGACCTTTGTGTCGACGTGCTGGCGCGGTTGACGGATCGCGAGGAGCGCTACGAAGTGGCCGACGCGTTTTGCGGCCATCTTGCGCTCAGCAATGAATGGCTGCTGCGCTACACCAACTCGGCCTCCACCCAGGAGGCCATTGTCGGCGCCATCGCCGAAGAGTCGGCGGCCTGGCGCAGCGAACGCGAACGCGTCTGCCGGGCTGCCGAAGACCGTGACAAAGAGACCATCGAACAGGAGTTCGGCGATGTCCTTGGCGACTTCGAAGAACCGCATCCGTTGCTGCTGGCGCTGCAGCGGGCCTTGCGGCAGACCGACCGCTGGCGGGTCCTGCATGTCGTCGCCGCAGCCTGGCTGCTTTGGCGCCCGCAATAACCCGGCACACGGTTACTAGCCTGACTTTCCTAGTTATGCGCGATTTTGTCTGTTCGCAGGACGTTATCAT
>CAYLNH010000320.1:0-7731 GCA_964384625.1 uncultured Lentisphaerales bacterium | reverse complement strand
ACACGGCAAACATGTTTGCCGTGTCCGGGACCAACGGCGGGGTTTGTGGTGTGCCGGCTGAACTGAAGGGGGTGTAGACACTCGCCAAGCAGAGCTTGGGGCTTCTTCGCGGAAAGCACAAACCCGATCCCGCACCCTTTTCGCGCTACGTGTACCTACGTCTCAACCTACGTCCCGTACGAGCCCGGAAGTCAAAGCTTGGTCAGGCATAAGGAAGAAACTCAGGATGAGATTAGGGATCATCTTGGCTGCGGCCACAGGCCGCGCTAAGACCTTTGCGACATACGCCCGCTCGTGCCCCCATCACCAACCGCGTCACGCCGCAGCCCCAGCTCTCAAGAGGTCGGCGCGAAGACGGATGTCTGATGATCACTCTCTCCTGAGCAACCCACGATTCAACTCGCCCTTTCAGGGCTGCAGATCATACATCTCGTTGTTCCCAGGGCGTCGCCCAAGGCTGTACCAACGCGCCCCGTTGGGGCTGGTTCAGTATCTCCCCCCATCCTGGGGTAGGCTTCGCCAACCCCAGGCTCAAGACTATCACGCCTTCAGCGTGAGGAGTGGCGGCTACAGAATAGCTCAAAACGCTCTGGAGAATCGTTGGGGCAATGACCAATGGCCAGTCGCGTCACGGCGCAGCCCAGCGGGCGAAGACGGTTGACCAACCGCGTCACGGCGCAGCCCAGCGGGCGATGACCGATGACCAACCGTGTCACGGTGCAGCCCGACGGGCGAAGACGGATGACCCGAAAAAGAACGCCCCGGCGTAAACCGGGGCGCTCAACTAAAACCATGCGGTTGCCCCGCCCTACCCTGTCAGTCCGTCTTCGTTGAAGACGCCCTGAAAGAGAACCGATGAAAGATAGCGTTCGCCGGAGTCCGGCAGCACCGCGACAATGTTTTTGCCTTCGAACTCGTCCTGCCCGGCCAGTTTCAACGCGGCGGCCATCGCCGCGCCGCAGGAAATGCCGCTGAGCAGGCCTTCGCTGGAGGCCAGCCGGCGCGATGTCTCGATGGCCTCGTCACTGTGCACCTGAACGACTTTGTCAATGATCGACAGATCAAGTACATCCGGGATAAACCCGGCGCCGATGCCCTGGATCTTGTGCTTCCCGGGCTTCAGCTCTTCGCCGTTGCGCTGCTGGGTGATCACCGGGCTCTCTTCCGGCTCTACCGCGGCGCTGATGATCGGCTTCTGCGCTGTCTCGCGCAGGAAACGCGTCACGCCAGTGATCGTGCCGCCGGTGCCGACGCCGGCGACAATCACGTCCACGCCGCCGTCGCTCTGCTCCCAGATCTCCGGACCCGTTGTCTTGTAATGGATGTCCGGATTCGCCGGGTTCTTGAACTGCTGCGGCATGAAATAGTCGCCGGAGTCCGCCAGTTCCTGCGCTTTCTCGATCGCCCCGCCCATGCCGCCGGAGGCGTCGGTCAGGATCACCTTCGCTCCCAGAGCCGCCAGCACCTTGCGGCGCTCGATGCTCATCGACTCCGGCATGGTAATCGTCAGTTCGTAGCCGCGAGCCGCCGCCACAAAGGCCAAAGCGATGCCGGTGTTGCCGCTGGTCGGCTCCACAATGCGGCCGCCCGGCGACAAAACCCCGCGCTGCTCGGCGTCCCAAACCATGTTCGCACCGATGCGGCACTTGACGGAGTAGGCCGGATTCCGACCTTCGACCTTGGCGAACACATTCGCCTTCAGGCCGTGGGCCAAGCGGTTTATGCGTACCAGCGGGGTGCGACCAATACTCAGTGAGTTATCGTCAAATGCTGCCATGACCGTATATCCCTTCGGTTTGGACGATTCATCTTACCGCGCCCGGCGGCGTTTTGCCGCCCGGCAAACGAAACTGATAAATACTAAGTATACTTATATGGGTTTTCAAGCGGAAGTGGAGTCAATTTCTGGTGTTTTTTTTGGGACAACGGCTGGCCGCGGTCAACGGGAAGCGGATTGGGTCTCGCGCGACATAAGCTGCAGATAGTATTCGCGGCGTTCGCGATCCAGTTCGTCCCGGCGTTTGCCGCAACCCACAGCATCCCAGATTTTGGCCGAGGTGTCCCAGGTATTGGTCGCGATCCGCGAGCCGTCGGGCGAAAAGGACACGACTTTTCCTGCGCCCCGCAACGTCAGGACCTCCCTGCCGGTCCGCGTATCCCACAGCTTGGCATGCTTGCCGTCCACCGTCACCACCCGGGCGCCGTCGGCTGCGAACGCCGCCGACCGCACGGCCCGGGCGTGTCCTTTAAGCACCAGTTTTTCTTTGCCGGCGACGGCATCCCAGAGTCTGACGGTGCGGTCGTCGCTGCCGCTGAGGAGCATGCCGTTAGCGGCGAAGGCAACGGTATTGACGGCGGCCGTATGCCCTTCGAGCGTATGTTGCAGTGCCCCGGTGGCGGCGTCCCAGAGGCGCACCGTGCGGTCTCCGCCGGCGGTGGCAATGCGTTTGCCGTCGGGCGAGAAGACGGCCTGCCGGACAAACCCTTTGTGTCCCACCAGCGGCTCAAGCTCTTTGTTGTTCTCGACGTCGAAGACGCGCACTTTGCGATCCCAGTGGCAGGTCAGCAGGCGGCGGCTGTCGGGCGAAAAGGCGATGGCGTGCACGCCGATTTTATGGCCGTCGAAGGTCAGAGCGGTCTGTCCGCCGCCGAGGGCCCTTAGTTTCACTGTCTGCTCGCCGCCGGTCGCCAGCCAGCGACCGTCCGGCGAGAACGCGACGGCATTGACGATGCCCGTCTCCAGCGTCAGGATATCGCGTCCGGTATTGACGTCCCAGACCTTCACGGTGCGATCGCCGCTGCCGGTTGCCAGAGCCTTGCCGTCGGGTGAGAAGGCGAGGCAGGAGACCCAGTTGGAATGGCCGGTCAAGCTGGTGAAGTCGCCGCCGCGGGCAAGATCCCAGACGCGCAGCGAGCCGTCGTCTCCGGTACTGACCAGACGCTTGCCGCTGCCGGTGAAGCACACCGCGTTCACCGTATCGCTGTGGCCGCGAAGGATCTCCTCGAGGTCGCCGTTTTTGACGTTCCAGACCATGATCGTGCGATCGGCGCCGGCGGTGGCCACCCGCTTGCCGTCCCGCGAGAAGGCAACGGCGCTGACCCGGCTGTCGTGTCCGGTCAGCCGCAGCACCTCGTTGCCGGTCTTTACGTTCCAGAGGCGCGCCGTCTTGTCGCCGCTGCCGGTGGCAACCAGCCGGCCGTCGGGGGATACGGCCATGGCATAGATCGTCCCGCGATGGCCCATGAACCGCGTCCGTTCCCGACCGTTATTCACGTTCCAGACATAGACCTCGTCGTCACTGATGCTGAAGGCCCGCTGCAGGTCGGGGCAGAAGGCGACGGACCGGACGGCCGAGGAGTGGCCCTTGACGGTGAACACCGTCTTCTCGGTCTGCAGATCCCAGAGCCTGGCGGTGCCGTCGTCACTGCCTGAGAGGATCTCCTTGCCGTCCAGGGAGAACGCCACACTGCCGACGGTGCCGGCATGTCCTTTGAGCACGGTTTGGGTCTTACCGGACTTCACGTCCCACAGGCGGATGGTGAAATCGTCGCTGCCGGAAACCAGCAGGGCGCCGTCGGGCGAGAAGGCGAGGCAGCGTACCGCGCTTTCGTGGCCTTTGAAGACGGCCTTTGTTTTGCCGGAGACGATATCGGTCAATTTGATGGTCTTGTCGGTCCCGGCGGTGGCAATCAGGAGGCCGTCGGGCGAGACGGCGAAATCGGCGATCGGCATGTCGTGCGGTCGGAAGACCATGAGTTCGAGCCGGCACAGGCGGACGAGTCGGCCCCACTCCCAGCCGCGGAACTCGGAGTCCATGGTAAAGAGCAGTTTTTCCGCCTGCTCAAAGAGGAGGTCTTCGACGCGCTTCTCGGCGAGCGAGACCATGCTGTAGTAGTTCTCCTGGCGGGCCTGTTTGAGGGCTTCTTCCGCGCGGCGGCGTTCTTCCTCGGCGCTGGCATGGGCTCGGATCGCGGCGTCGCGTTCGCGGTTGGCCCGGGCCTCGCTGGCTTCGGCGATGCGCGCGGTCATCTCGGATTGGCGGAGGGACTGCACCGCTTCCACCCGGAGATTGTCGGCGGTGTTCCGCTCGGCCACTGCGGCACGTTCACTGCGCCGGAGTTTAAACATGAAACCGGCGGCGGTGGCAACGAGGAGAAACACGGCGGCGGCGATCAGCGAGCATTCCTTCTTGTGGCGCTTGACCAGCAACACCGATTGCCGCGTCAATCCGGCGTCCTCGGCGGTCGTGGCATAGCCGCCCTGGTAGGCCTCGATCTCGCTCTGCAGTTCGGGGACCGACTGGTAGCGGTCGTCCGGGTCCAGCGACAAGGCTTTCAGCGCGACGGCAGCCAGGGCATCGGGCACGCGCCCGCCCGGGCAGTGACGCAGCCGGGCATGGGTATACCCCTCTTTCTTGTGGCCGCCGTCCGGATTCCAGAACTGCGGCGGCAAGATCTCGTTGTGCATCACCCGCCGCACGACTTCCCGGAGGGCCTCGCCTTCGATCGGAAGGCGCAGGGTGAGGATATGATAGAGAATGCCGCCCAGCGCGTAGATATCGGTGCGCGGATCGATCTTGTTGACCCGGCCGCGGGCCTGTTCCGGAGCCATGTAGGCCGGCGTGCCCATGATGATCCCGGCGCAGGTCTGCAGGCTGTCGTCTTCCTGGCGCGCCGAGTTCACACTGGTTTTGAAGCGCTGCGGCGCGCCGTTTGCCGGCACCTCCACTGCGGGCTCCGGCTCATGCCGGCCGATGATCTTCGCCAGCCCCCAGTCCATCACC
This sequence comes from uncultured Lentisphaerales bacterium, assembly GCA_964384625.1. Lineage (GTDB taxonomy): Bacteria > Verrucomicrobiota > Lentisphaeria > JABSQK01 > JABSQK01 > CAYLNH01. The sequence goes on along the minus strand of CAYLNH010000320.1, from coordinate 2,947 downwards.
AGGACCTCGCCGAAGTCGCAAACCATGATGTTCTCGGGTTTCAGGTCGCGATGCACAACCCCGCGCGAGTTGGCAAAGGCCACCGCATCACAGGCCTTGAGAAAGATATTCAACAGATGGTTGAGCGGGTGCTTGGCGATGATCTCACGGTCGCCGTCCCGAATCCGCGTCAGGATCTCCCGCAGCGACATGCCGTCCACATACTTCATGGTGTAGAAGACTTTGCCGCGGGAATCGACGCCCAACTCATGAACCGGTACGATGTTCGGATGCTCGAGTTGCCCCGTCACCTGCGCCTCTTCGACGAAACGGAGTTTGTCGATCTTGTCGAGATCGCGGATGTCGCGCATGATCTTCATCGCGACCGGTCGCCGGATATTCATGTCACGGGCGTGCAGCACCGTGCCCATGCCGCCCATCGCAATCAGGCCGCCAACATGATACTTCCGCCCGTGCTCGGTCTCGAGCACGCTGGCGGGATCGTCACCCACCGTCTTCTTCCCGGGCGGCTCAAGGCGGAACACCCGGGTTCGTTCCCGCGCCGGCGGCAGTTGCTCCGCTTCGGGATCCGGCCGCAGGTCGACGCAGCTCTTCAGCCCCTCCTCACGCATGTAGTCCGAAATCGACTTACCCCAGAACAGATCGAGCTTCGGGCGCTCATCAATGACCTCCGTCGCGTCCAGGCCAACGTCGAACGCCGGTCGGTATCGGGGAACATCGATGATGCTGGAACAGTGCGGACACTGGGTCGTGGCGCCTTTGTCGGCCTCGTCAACCACAACCCGGCTGTCGCAATGCGTGCAGCTAACCAATAGCGCAGGCATTGGGGTTCAGCTCCGGACAGAAAGTTTACGCCTCCAGGTCACGCCGCCTGCCTCCTGGCGGCAATCCTGCCGCTATTCTAGCGTACCGCGCAAACCGATACAAAGACATTTCCCCGAATTCAGCCAGAAAAGACCGGGAACGCCGGAAACCGGACGTCCGCCGACGCCGCGCCCGCACCGAGATCATTCGGTCCTCTGCCCGGAGCAGGTCCGGTTTTCACCCGGACTTCGACAACGATCACAGCAACCTGTCTGAGGTGGCGAATCACGAAACTGCGGACCGAACCCGCCCCGGCGCCCCGGAAGCAACCGGGGCACATGGCGCCGAGGACTTCCGGCGCCCGGACTCAGGCCATCCGCCCCTGTTGATGCAGATGCCGGACAACCTCCCAGGCGAGCGTGGTCATCTGCGTGGCTTCTGAAGCGTTGACGGCGGTATTGCGGTCGGGATGGACCGCCAGCAGCCGCCGCCGGAAACGGCGCCGGATGATGTCCAGAGAATCCGTCGGCCGTGATCCCAAAGCCGCAAACGGCGAACAGCGCCAGCGGCGGACGAACTCCTGCCAGCGCGCGTCGGCTTCCCACGGATGCTGCGTCACCGCCGGTTTGGCCTTCGGTTTGGCCGGCGGCCGGCCGCGCAGGAGGTCCTCGATCCGGTCGACAAATCCGTCGCGCGCCCAGAGGAAGTAATCGGTGCGGCGCACCAACTGCTGGAAGCGCTCGCCGAAGCGACGGTGGCTGATCACCAGGAAGCGCGCCAGTTCCGCGTCGTTGACGCAGCGATTGTGGGCGAAGATCAACAGCGCCAACTGGACATCCCGCAAGCGGACTTCGGCGGCGCAGGCCGCCTGGTCGGCGGTCCAGTCGAGCGGCAGGAAAACCGCCTGCAGATAGTCCGGCCAATGGCGAATATCGGCGGCCTGGTCCGCCATCGTCTTCAGTTCGCAGTCGCTGCCGACAAGCCAGCGCAGCAGACGCCGCAGCCGTTCGCCGCCGGTTCGATAGTACCGGTGTTCCAAAGCGTCACGGGTGATCCGCGCCACGCGCGATCCCGGGCCGGGCAGCAATGCAAAGCGGCCCCACAGCAGCGCCGTAAGCCCGCGGGCATAGCCGAAGCGGGCGCGCAGCCGACTGCCGAAACTCAGATCCGGAGCGGTCATCGCCTGCGTCAAAGTCTGCATATCTGCCTCCTGATTCTGCCGCGCCTGGAGGACAAGGGCTTCCCGCCCCATAGCCACATTGGGGCGGGAAGCAGGGTCAGTCCCCTTCCTCCGCGCTGTCAGCCTCCTCGATCGTCTGCATCAAAGCCGAGCAATCAACCTTGAATGCCCGCAAGATATCGTATCCGACACCGTCACCGGCAGCGGCAATGCCCCAGAGCAGGTCCGCAACCGGAACAAGCTTGCCGGGACGGTCGTCAAGATTGGCGGCGGCCAGATGCATCGCCAGCTTCGCCGCCTCGGTGCGCGGCAGCCGCCGCGGCGGATCGCCGGCCGCAGCCGGACACCGCCTCTCAAATTCCTTGCGAAACTTCGCTTCGCTCAACCCCTGCTGCTGCAGCAGGCGCACGGCCGGCGCCGCATCGTCCAGAAACATCGCCAGCAACAGATGGCCCTGTCCGTATTCCGTGTGACCGCGCGCCCGCGCTTCCGCGTGGGCCCGGCGAATCAATTCACGGCATTGCGGAGAAAAATCCCGAAGACGCCCGATCGCCGAACCGGTGGAATCCGCTGCCTCCTGCCGGGCCCGGGTCTGCTTCTGCATCTCCGCCGCAAGCCATTCGGCCAACGCCGACTCCGAAATCAACCATCTGTGCCCCAACCGCAGCCCGGGAATAACGCCGTCCTGCAGGTATTTGTAGACCGTATTCTTATCGAGCCCGAGCCGCTCAGCAACCCATTCCGGATCACGATAATCTAAATCGGTCTCATCCATATAAAACTGTGTGTCTTAAACTTTTTAAAAACTCTTTTAACTTAAATTAAACTATTTTTTTAAATATGCAAGCGGTTTCCCGCGGAAATGTAAGCCATCGATTACTGCCCCTTGCGGTCCGCATCGAGATCCCCCACCCTCTTGAGCGCCGAGGCCTCGGCGCAGGAGCTTGCGGTGCCGAGTTTCAG
>CAYLNH010000319.1:0-7745 GCA_964384625.1 uncultured Lentisphaerales bacterium | reverse complement strand
CGCGGGGACCGCTTCGATGACACCGCCTCGGAGAGGCGGGCTACTTTGTTTCGGAACGCTTCGGGATATTGACGCTTCGCTCCGAGCACAACGGGGAGAGTCGAGCACTTACGCTAATACGCGCTGCTGGCATCCACCCGGTTCTGAAAATCCCGTTGGTCCAGGATGGTTTTCAGAACCAAGAGTCCGATCTTCAGGACAACGAACAGGATCAGTGCGATTTTGGCGGCGTCGAAGGCCGCGTACCACATTGGCGTGCCCCGTCGCAGGACCTCCACTTCCTCGACGAACATCACTTCGCAGGCGCCCATTCCCGTGTCTTTGCGGGTCAAGCTCGACTTGCGTTCCCAGGTCGTCCCCTCCGCCCGGTAATTGACCAGCACCCCTTTCAAGCGGATTTGATCGGCTTTCCGAACCGCGCCGATCCCCCGCAGAACCTCCGGGTCGGAAGACAGCAGGTGGGTGTTGGCCAATTCCGCATGGTTGAATTTCGTGCCGCTGCGGTAGCGGAAGCGGCAGACGTAGCAGTCGCTCTTGAACTGCACTTTACGGAAGTCGTTGGTTTCGACGTTCGACCCCCAAATCGTACACAGATCCTTGACGTCGACCGAGTTTTCATCGTGGTAGATGTCGGCGAACGAGTTGATGTCGTTGTGTGAGACGACCAGACCCCACATTTCATATTCCGCCAGCGGCGTGACGCGGAAGCGGGCCCCCAGGTGTTCAAAGGCGAATGCGTCACGGGTCGTCTTCTCCTGAATCGGCGCCATGTTCAAATCCGGATGGATCTGATGGGCATAGGGCAGGGCGCCGCGTCGCCACCACGAGACGGCAAACGCCGCCAGAGCGGCAAGCAGCAGTACCGTCAGACCGCGCTGCGGCCAGCAAAACAACGCTTCCCGCAACGACCGGCCGTTGCCAACGCTATGGTCGGGGCTGCTTCGCATGAACAAACTGCTCCGGCACCCAACTCGGCTGCGCTATGGCTGTTTCTCGAAAACGCCGAGGTATTTGTCTTCCAGGACGATTTGTCCGCGGGTTGAAAAGGAGCCCTGCCAGCGGGCGGCGATCTCGCCGCAGATGTCGGCCGGTTCCTCGCCCGGAAACGGCTCAATCACGTATTCCCAATCCTGACCGCTCGCGTCTTCTTCGAGCAGAAAGATCGCGAAAGCACGCGTCTGAAGCACGCCGGCAAGTCGATGGCTGTGGCCATTTCGACGACACGCCGCATTGAGGCTGGCACAGACATCCTGATGGCTCAGGATCAGCTCCCGCAGGCTGAATTGGGCGATGCTGTAGTGCATGTTCATTGGAGATACACCTCATCACCAGGTTTAATGGTTATCGGTTCAAATCCCTTGCCGAAGTCCTCTGCCGACACTCCGCAGTGCGGCGAAATTTCCAACCGGCAGTCCAGACTGCCGTCTTGCCGACGCGGCACGCGGACGCCGGCCGCCGTCAGCCAGCGGGCGAATTGCTCCTGCATCAGCCGCCGGCAGGTCGCCGGCGAGTCACGCCCTTCCTTGTTCTTGACCGGGGCAAACTCGTCCGCACGCTTCGCCTCGAGGATGATGGTGCGATCGGTAAAGCGTAAGGCGTCGAAAACAAACGTCTCCAATTTTACCGCATTCGGTTCGGCCGGCTCGATCAAGTTGCCTGTGTCATCCAGGCATGGCACTTTCTTGACTGCTCGGTGCCACGGCAGGGAGAATCCTGCGGCATTGAGCTCCGCGACAAAGTCGCGCCGCAACAGGTGAATCGCCGGACTGCCCGCAACAAAATGGAGTCGGCCGTCCGCATCGGTGTCGGCAGCGAGATCCGCCGGCAGATCGCTGTACTCCACCACCTGCGTCCGGCCGTCGACCTGGCAGAACACGCCCATCTTCTCGCGGGCATCGAGTTTCGGCACCATCCGATTGCTCATTTGCGCGTTTTGAAGGTGATGCAGACCGATGAACAGCGGGTCCAGAATTGTGACCAGGGGGTTGTCCACCTGGAAGTACGAGATGTGTTCGATGCCGCGCCGGCTCATGTCCTCCAGGGCGCCGGACACGTGAAGCGCCCGGAGGCTGCCGCCGTGGCCGTCCGGCGACAGGGCCAGGGAGTCCCTGGCCGCCAGCAGCAGACGGCCGTCGAAGTCGAAGGCCGGCATCTGTCCCTGGCGGAAAAATGTTATGGCGTCCGGCGCCAGGCCGAAGCAGGCGTTGGCATCAAAGAAATCCCGCGTCTCCGAGTCGTTCTGCGGACTCGTCATGATGTACCACGGGATCGGCCGGCCGTAGAGGGCGCCATTGCGGGCGATGGTCTCGGCGAACAACTGGAAAAGCGACTTCTGCCGCACCGGCGAGATCGGGTAGGTCCCCTTCGGCCCGTTGAACCCGAGGCGGGTGCCTTGCCCACCCGCCACCGTGAAGGCAGCGACGGCCCCCGCCCGCAACAGCTCCACGCCCTGGGCCCGGGCCCGGGCGTACAGCTCGCGGCGGTCGGGGGTGTCCGGCTCCAACGGCAGATACGGCGCCGGCTCCGGGGTGCCCGCGGGTGCGCCGGCCGTCGCCCGGCGAACATGGTTGTCCACCCACTCGTCAAACTCGTCCCAGGCAATGGCGCGCAGTTGATCAAGCAGACGCTTGCGGCCCGCCGGCGAAATGTCGTCGACGTATTGCAGGACATGTTCCTGCCCGTGGTCGGCAACCGTCTGCTCGATTGACATGGACGTGCATCCTTCCCTATTTGCCGGCGTCTTTGGTCTCCAGCAGTTCCACGGCGCGTTTGGCGACCTGCAGCATCAACTTGCGGTCGGGTTCGGGTTCGTCGGCCAGCGTCGCCGCCAACTGCAGCAGGCCTTTGGCGTCGTCGTTGCAGCCTTTCGCCCAGGCCGCGTAGACGGCATCGACTTTGTCGGCCGCGCCCTTCTGGTACTTGAGCAGCCCGACCTTCATCATGTAGTGCTGCGCTTCGTCCGGTTCGGCTTTGATCATCTTGTCGAGAATCATCCCGAACTTGGTGATGTCCCGCGACCGCTGGGCCGCCTGCAACTCCGCCTGGAGCTTGACGATCTCCGGGTTGTACGTGCCGGCCAGGATCTTCTCGAGCACATCCTCCATCCCCGCCATCGGGTGACCGTGCCACATCACGGTGCCGTCTTTGCCGACAATGAACGCGTGCGGAATTCCGGGAACGCCGGCCATATAGCCCTTGTTGGTGGCGGCGTCCTTGTCGATGCCGACGTTGTATTCCATCTTGTTGTCGGCTAGAAATTTCTTGACCGTCGCAGCGTCTTCCTTGGTGATCCCCATGATCACCACGCCCTTGTCTTTCAGCTTCGCGTGGATTTCGTTCATGTGCGGGATGGTGCGTTTGCAGGGGCCGCACCACGTCGCCCAGAACTCGACGATGTAGATCGTCTTGCCGTCCGCTGCCGCAGGGTCCTTGCCCTTGCCGACGACCCACTCGGCAACGTCGACCGCCGGTGCTTTGTCGCCGATCTTGAGCGGCGCCGGTTTGGCTGCTTCCGGGTCTTGCTGGGCCGAGGCCGAAACGGTGAACAACACGACCAGGATGGTCAGGATTGCAGTCTTGTGAAAGGTCATGAGGTGATCCTCCTTCGGAGTTGTTGCAAATATAGCGTCTTGATGCGGCTTTGTACAGTTGCCGTCCCGCCCGGGCAGGTTGCTTGTGCTCAGCTTCATGCCTCCGGTCGCTTCAGGACCATCAGCGTTTGATCGTCCAGCCGCGGCTGGTCGCCGGAGAAATCCTCGAGATGTTTGAAAATTCCTTCCGTGGCGGCGACCGGATCCCCGTTCTGCTGGTTCCAGGCATGGACCAGGCGGTCGATGCCGAATTCCTCTTCTTCGTCGTTAAGCGCTTCGGTCAGACCATCCGTGTACAACAACAGGGATGCCCCCGGCTCCCACGTAAAAGTGAAAGTGTCATACTGCGGCCCGATCTCATCCGGCAGCAGGCCCAGAGCCGGGCCCTCCGGCGAGATCGCCTCCACATGGCCGGCCGGGTGACGCATCAACAGCGACGTGTGGCCGGCCCGCGCATACTCCACGACGTGATCATGCTTGTCGATCAACAGGCAGGCCATCGTCACGAACTGGGCCGCGTCCGTATCCTCGTTCAAAGCGTGGTTCAAGGCCCGCATGAACCCTTCCAGGTCCTCCTTGAAACGCATGGCGTTACTGCGGATCATGCTGCGGCACATCGCCATTAACAGGCAGGCCGGGATTCCCTTGCCGCTGGCGTCGGCGACGACCGTCAGCATGAGGTCGTCGGAAACCTGGATGAAATCGTAGAAATCGCCGCTGACTTCGCGGGCGGCTTTGCAGTCGGCGTGGATCAGGTAGATGTCGTGATCCGGCGGGTCCTGCGGCAGCAGGGACTCCTGGATCGTCTGCGCCAGTCCGAGCTCCTGTTCGATGCGGCGTTGTTCGTCAAGTACTTCGTAGATCTGCACAAAAGTCAAGCCCAGCGCCAACTGGCTGGACATCGATTCCAGCAGGAACAGGTCGTCAACAGAATAGCTCGGCGTCGGGCCCGTGCGGTTGATCGCGGTAATTGCCCCGATCTGTTCGCGCTCGATCCAGATCGGCACCGAGATCAGCGACTGCACCGGGCCGGTGCCGTAGAGCTCGTTGAAATCCTCCTTCAGCGAACTGACCGAACCGAAGATCTGACTGGCGACGCCGGTGCCGTGGCCGAATTCGATCACGTCCTGCGTCAGCTCCGCCAGTAGTCGGCGCGTCTGGCTGGAGGTGCTGCTGTCCGGCACCGGGACCGACCCGCTGAACGCCATCAGTCGCGCCACGCCTTCGTCCTCAAGCATGTAAATCCACACTGCCTGCGCCTCGAGCGACGTCGAGATAAAACCGGCAACCTGCGTCATCCATTGCTCGATGTCGCGGCTGTAGTTGATGCTCGAGGTGTAGCGGTTCATGAACTCTACGAGTTCCGATCGGTCCGCCTGGGCCCGCGCCTCTCGCCGCAGACTCTCCTCGTTGCGCCGCAACAGGTAGAACTGCGTCAGCAGCAGGACCACCAGACAAGCAGCCATCACGATGAGCGGAATGCTCATATCTCCAGGTATACTCCAAGTGGGAAGATCAGTTTTCTCCTTGCCGCCTCGCCGGCAAACTGTCCAACCAATAATGTAGACGCAATCAGTGAAAGCACAAAAAGATTTCGCTTTGATTCATCGGTAAACAGAACGTTGTCGCCGAGTGCTTTTCTCTCTATTTTCAGGCGGCGCTTCACTTTCGCGGAAGACCTCCTATGGTACGGTTTTCCGGAGAACAAAGGGGGTCCTTGAAACCATGCTGAACACGCTTGTTGTCCGTAACCTGGCGTTGATCGAACACCAGACCATCGAGTTCGACGCCGGGCTGAACATCGTCACCGGTGAAACCGGTGCCGGCAAGTCCATCCTGATCGGCGCGATGCAGCTCCTCCTGGGCGAGCGCGCCGATAAATCACTGATTCGGTCCGGCGCGAAGTCCTGTGAACTGAGCGTTATCCTCGAACTGAGCAGTCGCCCGGACCTGCTGGAAGCCGTCAATGCCGTGCTGGTCGATGCCGGTGTGCCCGTTTGCGACGACGGCCAACTGATCGGCAGCCGCAGGATTACCGGTTCGTCCAGCCGGAATTTCGTCAACTCCGCTCCCGTTACCCTCCAGCTGCTCAAACAACTCGGCGGCCTGCTCGTGGATGTGCATGGGCCCTACGATAACCAGTCCCTCTTGAAGCCTGCCCGCCAGCTCAGCGTCCTCGACGAGTATGCCGGCAACGCCCGCCTCCTGGCCGAGTACGCCGAACAGTACGCCGCCTGGAAGGACCTCGCGGAGCAACTGCAGACCGGTGCCGGTGAAGCGCCCGCGCCCGAGTTGATCGACTTCCTCAAGTTCCAGCTGAAAGAGATCGAACAAGCCGGACTTAAACCCGGCGAAGATGAACAACTCAGCCGGCGGCATGAACTCGCGGCTCACGGTCAAACCGTTCTGGAAGTCCTCTCCCTGGCGCGCGACAGCCTGACCGAGTCGGAAGACTGCATTGTCGATCAAGCCATGGAACTGCGCCGGCAATTGCTTGAACTCGAACGCGTCGATGAGAAGACCGGCAAACATTTCGGCCGCAGCCTCGAGTCCTGCATCTCGCAGATGCAGGAGCTGTCCGGTGAAGTCAGCGACTACGCCGACGGCGTCGAAGTCGACCCCGAGGAGTTCGAGGCGCTCGAGGAGCGGCTGGCTCTGTTGAATCGACTCAAACGTAAGTACGGCGGTACCGTCGAAACCGCCTTGGAGCACGCGGAGGAGTGCCGGCAGCGCTTGCGCAAACTTGAACACTTCGATGAATTCAGGGCGGAGTTGGAAAAGAAGATTGCCGCCGCCGAGAACAAGCTCAGGGCGGTTGCCGCAAAGCTGACTGCCGGTCGCCGCAAGGCCGCCGGAAAGCTGGGACCGAAGATCACCGCCAAACTCAAGAAGCTCGGATTCCCAAACTGTGATTTCCAGGTCCATGTCGCTGATGCCGAATTGCTGCCGACCGGCGCCGACGCGGTCGAATTCTATTTCGCCCCCAATCCCGGCGAAGGCAATCGGGCGCTGCGCGAAATCGCCAGCAGCGGCGAAATCTCCCGCGTGATGCTCGCGCTGAAAGTCGAATTGGCCGATGCCGATAAGATCCCGTTGCTCGTCTTTGACGAGGTCGACGCCAACGTCGGCGGCAAAGTCGCCAACCAGGTCGGCAAGGAACTTCAGGAACTCGGCAGCCGCCATCAGGTCATCTGCATTACCCACCAGCCGCAGGTTGCCGCCACCGGTGATCGGCATTTCACCGTCAGCAAGTCGACCAGAAACAAGCGCACCGTTGCCGAGATTACTGCGCTCGACGGCAAAACGCGTGTCGGTGAATTGTCCCGCATGCTCGGCGGCGACGCCGGCGACAAGACTGTCAAGAAACATGCGAAAGAACTCCTGAACAAGGCCGCCAGATAAAGACAAGAAGGGAGAGGGCAGGAGCAGCTCCCTAGCGGGCGACGGGCAAGCTGCACGATTCTAAAAAGGGGTAAGAGGCAACATCTCGTCTCAGAATGCCTGCGAACTGCAATCTGCGGTTGAAACCGTTAAACTCAGCCCCAGGAGCTGGGTCCTGAGGCCCAAAAGGCCGGCATTGATATAGCCCGGGCTGCAGGCCCGGGGGTGAAGCCGCCTCCCAATCAAACGTCAACGTAATTGTGAATCCATGCACTTAGCCTCAAGACCTCCATCACAGGCCCAACGGGTCGGCAACAACTTAGCCTGGGTCAACGGCCCAGGTCCCGTAGGCCCCGCCCAACCCGAGCGCTGAAGGTGCTCCACAAAGTCCCGCTCGAGGCTAAGCCTGACGGTTTCGTGAATAAGTGCTTAATCAGGCGGCGGCGCCCTCCGCACGAGGCCATGGGGGCTGCAGAAGGCTTTTCGCCGCACGTGCAACTACACCCGCCGCGCGCCGCGAAATGGGTGCGGGATTCGGTTTCCGCTCTCGGAGAAGAAGCCCCAAGCTCAGCTTGGGGAGTGTCGATTCCCCCTTCAGTTCAGCCGGCCCCACCAACAATCCCGCCTTTGGCTCCGGAGTCGTGGCAGACGCGAGACTGAAGGGAGGCTGACATTCCCCCGGCACAGCCGGGCGTATCTTTTCGCGCGGGGTGTAGCTGCACCCTCCGCGAAAAGGGTGAGTAACGCTGCTCGGCCTCAAATCCCCAAGGGATT
>CAYLNH010000318.1:0-7763 GCA_964384625.1 uncultured Lentisphaerales bacterium | reverse complement strand
CCCGTGGAGGCCGGAAACAGGAGATGAACGCCGACGGGGCTGGTCGAGTACTTACCTGACATGCGCCCGCGGAGCGGGCCCGGACTTGGCGTTTGCCGCCAACTCGCTTACATTGTTGCCAACCAGCCGGGAGTTGAACGGATGAGACAAATCGCGACAATGACAGCTTGCTTCGCGGTACTCTTTGCCGTCGGGTGCGGCCAACAGGACGTTGCACCCGAGCCGCCGGTTACTAAGGACGTCAAGGACCTCCTTCCGGCAAGACCGCCGACCGTAGCAAAGCGCAAGGACCTCCTTGCGGCCAAGTCGCCGCCGGCTGTTGCCGCCGCCGAGCTTTCTATCGACTGGGACAAGACGCATCAGACCATCGTCGGCTTCGGCGGCACCATGGGCTGGATTCACCCACACGAAAAGCATCGCGAAACCATCTTCGACCTGCTGTTCACCGACCTCGGCGCCAGCGTGCTGCGCATCCGGGCGCTGGGCGCCGAAACCGGTGACGAGGGCTGCGCCGAACCGAAGAACGACAACGATGACCCGACCGTCTTCAACTGGGACGGCTTTCACTTCAAGATCACGGAAGCGCGCAATGCGGTGATCATCAAGGCTGCCGAGAAACGCGGCGTCAAGACGGTCATCGCCACGGCCTGGAGTCCGCCCGGCTGGATGAAAGACACCGGTTTACGCGCCGGCGGCGGGTCCCTGCAGAAGAAGCATCTGGCTGACTACGCCGAACACTGGGCCGCGTACGTCATCGCCATGAAACGCGATTTCGACATCGACATCCGCTATCTGTCGATTCAAAACGAGCCGGACATCGAGTACTACTATCCGACGTGCGGCATTGACCCCGGCCCGTATGCCGTCTGCCTGCAAGCCGTGCGCGGCCGGCTGCAGAAGGAGAACCGCAAGACCCGGGTGCTCGGTCCCGATTGTTGTCGCATCTACCACATCAAGGACTACGTCGACAAGCTGGAGGCAACCAACGTCAATCCGGGTGAGCCGATTCTGACGCACCTGTACGATTTGTCGATCCCCTACGAGGCCGTCCATCGCGACGCCGAACGCTGGCGCGCTGCACGCCAATACGCCGACCGGCTCCGGCGCCCGCTCTGGCTGATGGAAACGGCGAACTACCTGAGCAACACGGACCCGGGGTCATTCACGGAAGCCCTGATCTGGGCGCGCAAGGTCCATCACGCGCTGGTCGACGGCAACTGCGAGGTCGTGTGCTATTGGTCACTGTATTTCGACAAACTCGGGGAGGCCCTGATCTATGCCGAGAAGAGCGATGTCGAAGCGTACAAGATCACGCCGAAGTATCATGTCTCGAAGCACTGGTACCGCTATGTCCGGCCCGGCATGCAGCGCTGTGCCGCGTCGTCCCCGCAGGCGGACCTTCTCGTCACCGCTTTCAGGGGGCGCCGGCAACGGGTGGTGGTCGTCGTCAACATCGGCAAGGAGGACCGCCGGATTCGCGTGCCGCTGGCGCGCGCCGCCGTCCGTCGCACAGCGGCCGGCGTGGACTGGTGGAAGGTGTCGACGGCGGCCGGCGTGGTGAACCTGCCGGCCCGGTCGGTCACGTCATTTGTCGGTGAATGACGCGGGATGCCGGCGGGCCGCTCGGCGTCGCCGGGGGGCCGTGCAGTTGGGTTGCCTCACCGGGTCGCGGCCGGCAGGCCCGTCCGGCGTTCTGCCGCGGCGCCGCCGGGGAGGCGGCGTCGGGCCGGAGCTTCTGTTGTGGTGCGGTCGATGTCTGCAACGGCCGGCGTCGTCTTGCGTTTGGCTTCCAGGTCCATCTTCCAGAGCCGGCGCTGCGTCATGAAGACCAGCACTGCCAACGCGATCAGCAGGAGTCCGCAGGTGATCGGCACCGTCCAGGCGAAGTGGGCGGTGCCGGTGAAGATCACCAGTGTGTTGATCACGACAAAACCGACCCGCATCTCCGTCGGACCGAAGCCCAGGTGGTAGATCTCGAATTTGTTTGTCGCGGCGAACGACAGGAACGAGTTCACCATGAAGCAGCCGAGCAACGCCATCAACACCAGCATCCACCACAACAACCCGGCCGGCGCCACCAGGGCGCCGCCGATGACCAGCGACGCCAGAAAGACGTAGTCCAGGAAGTGGTCCATGAAAAAACCCCACTTGACCAATCCGGTGTGGCGCTGCCGGCCCACTTCGCCGTCGAACAGATCCGTCACATACTGCAGGACGATCATCAGGTTGATCGGCCACAGCCAGTTGAGATTGTCCGTCACGCGGGCGACATACCCGAACCCCACGTTGCCCGCGCTCCACAACAGTGTCATCAACGTCAGGTGATAGGTTTCCAGCCGTTGCGGCAGTCTCGGCACAGCCCACAGTTTGAATGCAGTTTCCGCGCCGGTGAGGATGGATTGTCCGACCTTGCGGTCGCCGTTGAATCGCTGGTTTGCCATGGTCTGCTCCTCGGTGTGGTCGTTCTCGAGTCCTGGAGCAGACGCAATGCCAACCTGGATTTCAGCCTCAGAACCGCGGCCCGATCCGCAGGCCGGCGACAGCCGGTGCGCAACTGCTGTACACTGGATGATCTTCCTCGAGGCCAAGCCCGCCGGGCCTGGTGGTGGACGGCACCGGAAAATGTCCGTATCGTTGTAGATGATCCCTAACCAGGAGGGCTGAATTCGTGACAACCAGGATTCTGGATTCGACTCAGGACAAGCGGCTGCAGCCGGCGACGCATTTATGGCGCGACTACGACCCGGCCGCCGCCGATTTCGCCTTCACGGCCGATACCCCCCGGCAGGCGCGGCGCTGGCAGAAGAGGACACGCAGGGAATTGCTGGCGACCATCGGGTTTCAGGATCTCCCGCGGCCGGAGCTGAAGCCGAAACACGTCGAACGCGTGGACCGCGGCTTCTATGTTCGTGAGAAAATCCTGCTGAACACCTCCGACCACATCTCGATGCCGGTCTATCTGCTGCTGCCGAAGGATCCCCCGCAACCGCCGCCGACGGTGCTGGCCCTGCATGGCCACGGCTACGGCGTGAAAGACATCGTCGGCCTCTGGGAAAACGGCGAGGAACGAGGCACTCCCGACGGGTACCACAGGGACTTCGCCGTTGAGCTCTGTCGCCGCGGCTTTGCCGTTGCCGCACCGGAGATCTCGTGCTTCGGCGAACGGCAGACGGATTTCTCGCATCTCGAGCAGGGAGCGCCGGGCCAGCCGGTGCCGACGACCTGTACGCACACCGCCATGCTCGCGTTCCATCTCGGCAGGTCTGTCGTCGGCTTACGCGTATTCGACGCCATGCGTCTGGTGGACTACCTGGAGACGCGAGGGGACATGGATGCGTCCCGGCTGGGCGCCATGGGCATCAGCGGCGGCGGCATGCATACATTCTTCTCGACCTGCTGTGACGAGCGCATCAAGGCCTGCGTGGTCAGCGGTTACTACAGCACGTTCAAGGACAGCATCCTCGCCATGAACCATTGCGCCTGCAACTTCGTCCCGGGTCTCCATCGCTTTGGCGAGATGTACGACCTGGTCGGCCTGATTGCGCCGCGGCCGCTGTTGGTTGAGGCGGGCGACTATGACCCGATCTTCCCGATCAAAGCCGTGAAGCGCAGCATTGTCCGCGCCCGCCGGGTCTACGATGTCTTCGGCGCCAAGAACAAGGTGGTCACCGACTACTTCGAAGGCCGCCACCGGATCAGCGGCGCCAAAGCCTACGACTTCCTCGGTGAAGAACTCGGTCTCTGATTCGAAATGAAGATCTCCGCGATTCTATTCGACTTCGACGGTACGCTGACGCGACCGCACGGAATCGACTTCCCGGCGATTAAGCACGCCATCGGCTGTCCGCCGGACGAACCGGCCTGGGAATTCATCCTGGCCATCGCCGACGAGCAGGAACGCTGGAACGCCGAGGAGGTCCTGGCGCGCTACGAGATGGCCGCCGCCGCCGCGGCCGAACCAAACACCGGCGCTGAGGAAGCCGTCTCCGCCCTGCTCGCCCTGGGCCTGCCGCTGGCCGTCTTGACGCGCAACAGCCGGGTCGCGCTCGATCGGGCATTCAAGAACTTCGATCAGATCCGCGAGGACATGTTCGTCACGGTTCTCACCCGCGATGACGGCCATGAGCCGAAACCCGACCCGGAAGGCATGCTGAAGGCCGCCGCCGCTCTCGGGGTGCCGGCGGCGGAACTGCTGTGCGTCGGCGATTACAAGTTCGACGTTGAAGGCGCCGCGAATGCCGGCGCACGGAGTGCGTTCCTCACCAACGGCGGCGGCGCGCCGCCGGCGGAACCCGAGGCGGACTTTGTGATCGAGCAACTGGCCGAGCTGGTTGCGATCGCCCGCCGGCATCGGCCGCTGCCGGCAGGGAAGCTGCCGAACGCGCTGCTGCAGGAGTTCCTCGGCAAGTATGCCGGCGAAGACAAGGACCTCCTGACCGCCCCGGGCGTCGGCGAGGACTGTGCCGTCGTCGATCTCGGTCGTGCCGGTCTCGCGGCGTTGAAAACGGATCCGATCACCTTTGCGACGGATGACATCGGCTACTACGCCGTCCACGTCAACGCCAATGATATCGCCGCCGCCGGCGCCGTGCCGAAGTGGTTGCTGACGACGCTGTTGTTCCCCGTGCGATCGACTGCGGCCGAGGTCGAGGCCGTGATGCAGCAGCTCGCCGCGGCGGCGGCCGACGTCGGCGTCACCCTCGGCGGCGGGCATACTGAGATCACGGACGCGGTCATTCAGCCGGTTGTCTGCGGCCAGATGATCGGCACGTTCGGCGATCAACCGCCGGTCCGCAAGCAGTCGCTGGCGGCGGGCGACCGGGTCTTGCTCACCAAGCGCGTAGCGGTCGAGGGAACCGCGATCATCGCCCGCGAGCTGCCGGCGCGGCTGACGGCCGCCGGCGTTGCCGCGACCGTCATCGAGGCGGCGGCGGCCTTCCTGCACGACCCCGGCATCAGCGTCTTGCCGGAGGCGCGGGCGGCGGTTGCCGCCGGCGGCGTCAGCGCCATGCACGACGTTACCGAAGGCGGTCTCGCGACGGCCGTCGAGGAATTGAGCATCGCCGGCAACCGCGGCATTCAGGTCGACAGCAACGCCATCCCGGTCTACGACGAGACAACGGCAATCTGCGAGGCGCTCGGCCTTGATCCACTGGGGCTGATCGGTTCCGGCAGCCTGCTGCTCGCGTGTCGGCCCGAAAGCACGGCGGCAGTCTGCGCCGGCATCCAGGCGGCCGGTGTCGACGTTGCGGTTATCGGCGTCGCAGTCGACGGCCCGGCCGGCGTGAGGTGCAGCGACGGGGAATGGCCGGAATTCCCGGCGGACGAAATCGCCCGGTTGTTCGCGCAAACTGCACGCCACGGACGGCCGTAACGCCCCAGACCCGGAATGGCACTGACCACGTGCTTGCGACGTTTGGCCGCCGCTCCTTCAGCCGGAAGCTCGCCGTCCACTTCCGGCTGAAGCCGGGACCTATACACGGAAGAGACATGACATCTTCGTAAGCCGGCGCCATTCGGATCCGTGGCTTTCAGTAGCGGCCGTATGTGCGGGCGGTTTCGACCATCGCCCGGATGTTTTCGTCGGGTGTGTCCCGCCCGCACTGGTCGCCGGTGGACAAGACAAAACCGCCGCCGGCGCCGCCGGCGTCGATCGCTTTCCGGCTGGCGGCAATGACGTCGTCAACCGAGCCGCGCAGCATTACTTCGGTGGTGTGCAGATTCCCCTTGAGCACGATCTTGTCGCCGTACTTCTGCTTCAGTGCGGCCAGGTCGCAGTCGCCCATGGGCGGGACCTCCAGCGGATCGATAATGGTGAGGGCCGACTCCTCGGCGGCCATCTGCACCATGGCGGTTTCCGGACCGCAGGAGTGTACATGCGTGGGAATGCCGATCTCGGCCGCGAGCCGGGTGACGTGCTGCAGCACAGGCAGGGCGAGCTCGCGGAAAATCTGCGGGGACTGCCAGACCAGACTGCCCGAGCCCCCGCAGAACAGCAGGTCCGGCCGCGGGTCCAGTGCGGCGAATTTCTTCATGCGCTCCGTGACGCGGGCGATCATCCGTTCGCGCCGTTCATAGAACGGTTTCGGGTCGTCGTGGAAGGCGTAGATGTCCTCCGGACCACTGAGGATACAGGTGCCGGCACCGCTGTGCGCCCCCAGGACGCCGCGATCGCCAAGCATCTCCCTGGCCGTCAGCCACAACTCCATTCCCGTCGGCCACTCCTTGGCGCCGGTCAGCGGCTCCCATTCCAGCGGCTCCTCCGGCAGGCCGATCTTATGCGGCAGGACCTTCGTCGCCGGCGGGTTGTCGGCGGTGTAGACCACCACTGTCCTGGCCCAGGCGCCGTTGTCCGGGTTGAAGTCCTGGGTCACGAAACTGCCGTCGGCGCGGCGCTCAACCACGCGGCGTTCGCGGGGAGAATTGCCGTCGGCCAGCGGATCGGCGACGAATAGCTCGAAACCGCCGTCCAGGTCGAAGTGGTTCAGCGCGTCGATGTGGGCCTTCCACAACGGCGGATCCTGATAGGCATAGACCTCCCAGAACGGCTTCCCGGTCAACCGCGCCGGGACCATGTTGGAGATATCCGGGCAACAGGGGACACAGTCCGGCTGCTCCCCGTGGAGAACGGCGAGAATCCGTTCGCGTGGCGTCATCAGAAGGCACTCCTGCAGTTCGCGTTTACAATTGCAATATCACCAATATTGACCTAGATTCGGTCTTTACGTGCAGGCAATTGACAAAATACTACACTTATGTGATATATCGCCATGGAGATACTGCCGGCCAGACGCGTCTTCGACGCGGCCGCGAGTTACCGGGTACACGTGACGCAGGCGGGGCATCAGTACAACTTCGTGCCGCATACGCACCGCGGTTTCTGCGAGCTGGTGTACGTTCGTGAAGGCTGTTTCGACGAGGTGATCAACGGCCGGCATTTTGTCCAGGCGGAGGGGCAGCTCACGTTGATCCGGGAGCACGATGTGCACACGCTGAGAGGCGCGGGCTTCACCTTTATCAACACGGCCTTTCGCAGTTCGTGGTGGCGCGAGCTGGCCCGCCTGTGGGACGACCGTGAGCCGGTGGATCGTCTGCTGAACGCGAAGTATCCCGCCCGCTGCCGGCTGCCGGCCGGCCGTCGGCCGGCATTCGAAACGGAGCTCCGGCAGCTGCTGGCGGTCCAGGGCGACCGCGCCTCGCGTTTGTCGTTTTCGCGGTTTCTTGTGACGGTGCTGCACGACCATCTGCTGACTGCGGGCGAAACGCCGGCGCGGTGTTCACGGCCGGAATGGCTGACCGCTGCCGCGCACTGGGTGGAAGGGATGGCGCCGCAGATCCCGACGCTGACCGAACTGATCGCCCGCTGCGGCCGCTGCCGCGAGCATGTCGCCCGCTCCTTCCGTCAACATCTGGGGCTGACGCCGTCACAGTATCTGAATCGGCAGCGGCTGAAGCAGGCGGTGATTTTGTTGAAGCAGACGAACTACCCGGTACTCAGCGTCGCATTCGAAGTCGGTTTCGAGAATGTCGGCTATTTCCACCGGCTGTTCCGGGAGGCGTACGGCACGACGCCGGGGGAGTACCGCCGGCGCTACGGCTATCGGCCGCCGGAACGGCGAGCGTAGCTGCCGGGCCCGGGGCAACAGGGAGGCGCCGGGTTTTCGGCCCGCCGCCCCAAAGCGCCAGGCTCAACCTGGTGCGGGTCTACACCCGAATGGCGCTGAATTAAGACGTGTTTGGGACATTTGGTCGCCGCTCCTGAG
>CAYLNH010000317.1:0-7786 GCA_964384625.1 uncultured Lentisphaerales bacterium | reverse complement strand
CAAGAGGGTGCGGGATCTCCAGGCGGACCGCGAAGGGCAGTAAACGAGGGCTTACGTATCCGCAGTAATGCGTACGTCACGGGGAGTGGCTTCCCGTGACGGACGCAGCAGGAGCCGCAGTCCCGGCTCTCTGCGGGACATCAACGACGAAGGTCCCGCCGCCGGGCCCCGGCCCGGTATGGACAAACGGGGTCGGCGCCCGCCCCGAAGACCGGTACTGCACCCCGTCCTTGACGCCGCGGAATCCTTGTATATCAGGGTCTGCGGACTATTCTTTCAGGGTAAGGACATGGAGGTTGCGCAACTGCAGGTCGTGGCACATATCCAGTACGGCCACCAGTTCGCCTTCCGTCGCTTCCGGGCTGACCTTGATCTTGATCGTCGTCTCCGGATCGAGCGACGCCCGGCCCAGCAGCCAGTCGCGAATCCGAATCAGCGACATACGCCTGTTTTCGAGACGGTATTCCCCGGGCAGGACCGCGACGTCGAGCGTCACCGGCTGCGGTCTGTAGATCGGCGGCGGTTCGTTCGGCGGTCCCGGATGTTTCACTGCGGCGTACGCCTCAAGAAAGGCCGGTTTGTAGGTGAGCAGAAAGAAAATAAGCATCAGAAAGATCACATCGATCATCGCCGAGATCGGCATTGCTGCGGACTTGGTTTTGCGCCATGGCCGTTCGCGTTTCATGGTTCACCTCCGGGATTAGACTATAAACTCTTTATAAACAATATAGCGGTAGGCGTGGGGCTGTCAAGAGTTTCCTTGGAAAAAGCGAGAGAAGGAGTGCGAGCATGAGCAACACGTACCTCAAGGCCTATGAGGATATTGACTTTCTGAACCGGGACGAAACCCGGCACGTTCGGCTGCAGACCGAGTTGATCAAACCGGAACTGGTGATGGAGGACGAG
Organism: uncultured Lentisphaerales bacterium; assembly: GCA_964384625.1. Lineage (GTDB taxonomy): Bacteria > Verrucomicrobiota > Lentisphaeria > JABSQK01 > JABSQK01 > CAYLNH01. The sequence goes on along the minus strand of CAYLNH010000317.1, from coordinate 6,880 downwards.
TTGATCCAGTCAACCGTCTGCGTTTTCGGCTCGGCGCGCACCTTGTGTCCGACCAATGCGCAGGCGGATCTGGACGATGCGGAAGAGGCGTTGAAGAAGGATCCGGATTCGCGGGACCTGAAGGCCGCGGTAAAACGGGCGCAGCAACAGGTTGAGAACAGCGAGGATTACGCCAAGGCCCGCCGGTTTGCGGCGTTGATGAGTCAGTTCGGGCAGAAGACGGGGGCATTGGAATACGTGATCTGCACGGGCGGCGGTCCCGGGATCATGGAAGCGGCGAACCGCGGCGCGCACGATGTCGGCGCCAAGTCCATCGGGTTCAACATCACGCTGCCGCACGAGCAGTGTCCCAACGGGTACATCTCGCCGGAACTGAATTTTCTGTTTCACTATTTCTCGGTGCGCAAGATGCATTTCATGCTGCGCGCGAAGGCGCTGTGCGCCTTTCCCGGCGGCTTCGGCACCATGGACGAATTGTTCGAGACGCTGACGCTGATCCAGACCCACAAGACCCGGCAGATCCCGGTCATTCTGTTCAACCGGCCGTTCTGGGACCGGTTGATCGACTGGGAGTACTTTGTCGAACGCGGTGTGATCAGCCCGGAGGATCTGTATTTGATCCAGTTTACCGAGGACCCGCACGAAGCCGTCGACCGGATCATCGAGTTTCACGGTCACAACAACAACGGTCGCTGCAACGACGTGTAGGCATGGATCCGAAGCTGCAGGAGGAAGTCTGGCGGGGATGGTGCCTGATGTTGCTCGATGAATTCCGGCGGCTCCAGGCGGAGCTGCCGCCGCTGGCCCGCCTGCGGCCGCCGAATCTGGCGGTGTCCCACCGGCTGCGGCGGACGCTGGGGCAGTGGGATGCGGACACGCGGCGCATTGTGCTGGCCGAGGTCCTGTTCGAAGCGGGAACCTTTGCCGACGTGCTGCAGGTGTTCAAGCATGAGGTGGCGCACCAGATAGTTGCCGAACTGTTCCACCTCGACGCCGCTGTCGACCATGGCGAGGCCTTTGCCCGGGCCTGCGCCCTGCTCGGCATCCCGGCCGGCGCCCGGATGCAGCTGGGCACGCTGGAGAGCCGGCGTCGGCATGAGCTGCTGCAGCGCGTCGAAAAGTTGACGGCATTGGGGCAGTCCGGCAATCGGCACGAAGCCGAACTGGCTCTGGCCAAGGCGCGCGAGTTGGCGCTGAAACACAATCTCGACGCCTTGAGCGAACCCGGCCAGGGTTACAGTGTGCTGCCCCTGGCGCCGGTGCGCAAACAGGTGGCTTCCTATATCTGGCGCATCTGTGAGATTGTCAGCGAGTTCTATTTCACCCTTTACATCTGTCGCAGTTGCGTGCGTTCGGACGGCACGTATCGGGTTATCGAACTGTACGGCGAACCGGAGAATCTGGAGACGGCCGAATATGTCTACTACTTCCTGCTGCGGCAGGGAGAAAGCGAGTGGCAGCGCTATCGCCGGCGGTATCAGACCCGGGGCCGCCGGGCAAAGCTGTCTTTCCTCAACGGGTTATACGAGGGCTACCGCGCCAAACTCGAAGCGGAAACCAAACGGCTGGAAACGGATGAAGCCATGGTCTGGCTCGGCGATCCCGGACTCGAAGCGTTCTACCGCGAACGCAACCCGCACGTTCGCACGCGCTCCGTGCGCAATCGCATCCAGTTCGACGCCCACGCCGCCGGCGTCGAGGCCGGCAAACAGCTCGAAATGAAACGCGGCGTCCGCGCCGACCGCAAACCGCGGCTGTTGGAATAATTCAATTGCAATTGGGGGCAGATATGGCTATTTTATCATGCGTATGTAATCATACCCCGGGTGCCGGTTCCGGCTGATTGCCGCGGGACGGAATGCATCATCGCCCGATGACCGTCCGCATCAGCAGAGAGGCGTCCGTCAGCCATGATTGGAGAGGAATATGTGGAAGCGTTTCTTCTGGATGGGAATGGTTCTGGTGACTTGTCTGTCTGTCTCGGCCCAGGAACAGCAGGACCGGCTCAGGGTCATGTTCGATCTGACCGTCGCCAGCCGCTACGTTGCCCACGGCATCAACATCGGCGATGACGAAGCCGTCGTCCAGCCCTCGGTGTTTCTGCAGAATGTCTTCACCCCCGGCCTGGAGTTCTTCGTCTGGACCAACTTCGCGATTGACCGCGAGCAGCACGCGGCGGATGAGTACGACTTCGTCGTCCGTTACACTCGCCTGCTGGCGCCGCGAAGTCCTTTTGGCGTACGTGCTTTTGCCTTGGCCGACTACTACGTTTACCCGCACTACGAGCTGCCCGTCAACAAGAACGGCAAGTTGATCGAGAAGACCGATTTCAACGGCTTCAAGCTCGGCAGCGGCATTGAATTCGTCAACCTGATTCCGCCGTTGGGCCCCGTGAAACTCATTCCCGGCTACAGCCTTTACTACTGGACGCCGATCGAGAAGAAGCTCTTTGAGGACGGCTACGCCAATGAGTTCTCGCTGACCTGCGTTGTCCCGTTGCCGATTCAGGAGCGGCAGTTGCTGTTCATCCGGGCCGTCCGCAACTATTACAGCGAGATCTTCGGCATCGAGCGCGGGCTGTCGCACACCTCGCTGCACATGGCGACAACGTTTAACTTCGGACACTTCCAGGTCCGGCCGACCGTCAACTACCAGTGGACCCACGAACCGACGATGAACCATGAGGACGAGTTCTGGTTCTCGATCGCGCTGGTCAGAACCTTCTGAGGAGTTGTTATGAGCGAGTATTTCCAGGGCGAAGAACGCCTCGACGTCTTCCCGCCCCTCGGCAAACCGATCCGCATGGGCGCCCCCGACGCCTTGAACGTAACCGACAAGGACCTCCTGCGGGCATCCATCGCGGACAGCCCCGGCAAGGCGGCGGAGCTCTTCGGCCTGATCCAGATGAACCATCTCATGTTGAACGCCGGCTACGTCGAATGGGTGTTGCAGCTTCATGCGGCGGACGTCGTCCACGGGCTCGAGTCGCAGATCCTTGCGGCGTGGGAGCAGCGGGTGGAGTCCCTCGCTGTCGATCCGGCCGCCAGGGACCTCCTGGACGGTCTCAAGGACCTCCTGGCAGCCCATGCCGGCGAGGCCGGCGCCGTCGACCGTTTCCGCCAAGCCGCTGCCGCCAACGAACCGAACCTGGCGCACCAGGCCCTCGCCGCCGAGATCCAACTGGCGCAGGACCTCCTGGCCGATCTCGCCGGCAACGCTGCCCACGCCAAGGGCCTCCTGGACAAGTACTATGGCGCCGCGGTGCTGCTGCACGACGCCCTCGCCCAGTACATCGCCGTGGTCGGCGAAGTCGTCGCCGCCGAGAACGGCCAGGCCGCGGCGGAAGCGCTCGTCCAACAGAGCTTTTCGTCGCTGTCGTTTTTCGAAGGCATGTGCGGGTTGGCGTTAACGCTGCCGCCGGCCGACCTGGCCGCCTTCCTGGCCGAACATCTCCGGTCGCACTTCTCCGGTGCGGGCCGCGGCGGGGCGGTGCGGATCATCGAGGACGACACCTGCATCCGTCTGGTTTTCGCCCCCTGCGGGTCCGGCGGCGCCTTGCGTCGCCGCCTGCCGGCTGACCGGCAGGGGCTCCTGCCGGAAGCATCGCCTATGAACTGGAATCGCGCCGGCGAAGTCCCGGTCTACTGCGCTCACTGCGCCTTCAACGAGCTGGCTGCGCTCGAACAGCAGGGGTACCCGGCATTTGTCACCGAATTCAACCCCGACCCCGAACAGCCGTGCGGCTGGACCATCTACAAAGATCCGGCAGACATTCCGGCGGCGTACATCGACCGCCTCAAGCCGCAGTCCTCGACGTAATCCTGCGAGCCGGATTCCTGCCGGGGCCGGGCGCCGCCGGGTCCGGAACAGAGCGCGGGCCGGATCCCGACCCGAAAGCATGTCAGCTGTATCTGCAGATGCCGTAGAGAGCGCGCGACGTCTACGACGCCGTGGGCTGACGCGCGGCAGCCTCGGCCGCGGCAGCACGCATTACTCCGTCCGGCGGAAAACGAACTCGCCGCCGGCCATGTGCCGGGGCGTCGACAACGGACCGGCAACCGGGGCGGTGTCGAGATTCTGCCGCAGGTAGACGTGGAGGTCCAGGACGCCGAAGGACTTCCGCTTGGTGAACTTCAGGTACTGCAGCAGCCGCGCGGCGAACGGACTGTGGTCTACCTGACCGTCGGGCACCGGCTTCAGACCGCCGCTGGTTAAGACCCACCGCGAGGGCTTGCGAAAACCGTCCGGCAGCGAAAAGGCGTCGTCCCGCACGACTTTCTGGCCGCGCAGCAGTGTGCCGCTGAAACAGGAATCGGCAACGACCAGGAGGTGCTTGACGTTGTACTTCTTGAAGTTGTCTTCGGCAATCTGGCTGTTGGGTACGTAATCGAACTTTTGATCCCGCCGGGCGTCGGCCGGCACCCAGTAGCCGGTTTTGGTCTTGTTGTCCATCCAGCCGTGGCCGGCATAATAGATCAGCAGGGAGTCCTTGTCGGTCAGTTTGCCGCAGGCGTCGAGGGCCCCCAGGATCCCTTCGCGCGTGGCCTGTTCGTTGGTCAGCAGTTTCACCCGGGCAAAGCCGTAGTCTTGCTTCAGAACCGTCGCCACCGCCCTGGCATCGTTGACGGCGCATTTCAGTGCCGGCCAGTGTTTGTATTTGTCGATGCCGATCACCAGGGCGTGCAGCCGTTTCGGGTCGTATCCCGGCAACTCGCCGGCCGGTTTCGCGGCGTTGTCCGGCTTGTTGCGGCCGGCCGCCAGGGCATTGTCGGCGAACCGTCGCCGTCGGGCGGCATAGGTTTGTTCGAGTTGGTCGGCATCAGCGTTCAGAACTGCCTGTACGACGGCTTCGACATAGCATTCCCGGGTAAACTGGGCGCTGGTGCGAAGCGGGTTGATGCCGCTGCCGGAATGGATCTTCGGCCGATCACTGCGGCCGGGGACATTCAGAAAGACCAGCGGCGTCCAGCCCAGCCGCCACTGCACGTCACGGCGCTCAAAGCTGCTGCGGTCCGCGAGCAGCACGCCGTCGCGCTCGTCATGCAGTTCGATGGACACCGTGAAGCGCGCTTCCTGCATCCGGATCGCCGGCAGCACGCCGCCGGTGCAGAAGCTGAAGAAATAGGTCCAGGTGTAGGCGTCCGGCCAGAACTCCGCCCCGAGTTTGAGCGACACCGGCACGGCCGCCGCCTCTCGGGAGAACAGGTCGGGATGCAGTCGTTCGGCCGTGGCCATCAGTTGCCGGGCCGCATCCGCCGGCGGCCAGCGGCGCTCGTGCCGCTCCGAGTTGCCCGCCAGAAACCAGCTGCCGCGATGCTGCACGGCGTCGGTGGTTTCGTAGGCCGGTACAACCTCGGTAATATTGAGTTTCGCCTTGAGACTGGCCGGCGGGTGCGACCCCGGCCGCAGCGAGGACGTGAACCGCCGGGACGTTGCACACCCCGGCAACAACCATACCGCCGCCAGCAGCAGGCCGGCCGCCGCCGCTGCCCGCGCGCGCTTCAGCGCGTTCAGACCGTTATGCCCAATCATCGTATTCAGGTTCTCTTTACGGGCTTCCATACGTCAATCGCCCATTCCACAACAATTCTCACGATGTTCCCAATCCGTCCCGAATGCAAAACAGAGAGCCGGGAAATCGAGTAAGTGCCCGCCGATACCGAAGTACTTTGCCAGCCCAAGGCGGGGGTTCTGGTGTGCCGGCTGAACCGAAGAAGGTATGGATACTTCCCAAGCTGAGCCTGGGGTCTCCTTTCACTGCGCAGGCCCCGGTCTCGCGCCGTTTGCGCCGCGGTTGTCGCTCGGGTTCCGGCTGCCGCGGAATCCGGCTTCGACCGGGGCTGTTTTGACCGGTGGAGCAGACAAAGCGGCGGGCTCAAGCACGCCGTGTCACCGGCGGTTTGCGGTGTCCGGATTTCTTCCGGATGCCCTCGTTGATTGCCCTTCTTTGCCTCAAGCCGCACTTTCAAGAGGTCGGGAATCTGCGGTACTTGAGGATCGGTCACCGACATGAAGCCCGTACCACACCTCCCCTGTTTTCCCGCCGCTCGGGCCGGCGCACCGGCCCGAGCGGCGGGAAAACGGGAACTGGAGGTGGCTGTCTGGTGCAGGTGACCGATCCTGAAACGCCGCCCCGCATACGTGCGGGATCTCGACGCAGAATGCTGAGGACAGCAGACGAGGACGCCCTTCTTTCCGTAAGCCCTCGATTACTGCCCTTTGCTTGACGAAGCCCTCCGGGCTTCACCATGGCACCATCACCCACCCAGAGGCCGCTGGCCTGGGCTACGGTAATTCCGAGCCCTTGCCCTTTGCCGCCAGCCTCCATCGCGACGCCTCAGGTGTCGCAATGGCAGCAGACGGGGACTTACTTTTTTCCGGATGGACGGGTTGACGTGCCGCGTGATTCGATTATTATTTCCTCCACCCATCCCCCGAGTGAGGCGTGACGCATTTAGCGTTGCGCCTCGTTTTTTTGTGCCGCCGGGAGATGAAGCCGGCAACCCCGGCCGACGTCGGGAAAGGCAAAGGCCCGTGATCGGTTGATCACAGGCCTTGGACTGGTACCGGAAGTGGGACTTGAACCCACACGGCCCGAGGGCCACCAGATTTTGAGTCTAGCGCGTCTGCCAATTCCGCCATTCCGGCACGCAATCGGTGCAGAACTATAGCGACGGTTCACGGCCATGCAAAGGACCGCAACGGATTTTGGCCGCTCCGACGTAAGTGCTCGACAAACCGCGTTTTGAGACGTTCCCGGCTCCACGGGGCTTGCCCCCATAAGCGCTAACTTGTTATTGCCTGCAACTTGATTTCTTTAGTTTGGACCTTTCGTTTTCGCGGTGCCTCTGCTAGGCGACGGGCGATTCGCTGCCAGTTC
>CAYLNH010000316.1:0-7789 GCA_964384625.1 uncultured Lentisphaerales bacterium | reverse complement strand
GAACTGGCAGCGAATCGCCCGTCGCCTAGCAGAGGCACCGCGAAAACGAAAGGTCAAAACCGAAGAAATCAAGTTGCAGGCAATAACAAGTTAGCGCTTATAGGGGCAAGCCCCGTGGAGCCGGGAACGTCTCAGAACGCGGTTTGTCGAGCACTTACGCGGAAACGGCCGGTTCCGGCGGCGCCTTCTTCTATTCCGGCGGCCGGCACCTATATTCGCCGTAGTGAAAGGAGTGCCGCTATGCGACCATTCAAACTTGGCATTGTCAGCGACGGCTTCCGGCTGTCGCCGGTTGAGGGGGTGCGCCAGGCCGCCGCACTCGGCGCCGACGGCGTTCAGATCTACACGGTCACCGGGGAAATGAGCCCGGAAAACATGCGGACCGACGCGCGCCGGGGATTCCGCGATTTGTGTGCGGACCTCGACCTGGCAATCGCCGCGCTCTGCGGCGATCTCGGCGGCGGCTTTACGGATCCGGCGACGAATCCGGACAAGATCGAGCGGTCGAAGCGCATCGTCGACCTGGCCGTGGACCTGGGGACGGCGGTGGTGACAACGCATATCGGTCACATCCCGGCCGATCCCGAGGACGAACGCTATCAGACCGCCTTGGCCGCCTGCCGTGAACTGGCCGCCTACGCCGCCGGCAAGGCCGTCACCTTCGCTGTCGAGACCGGACCTGAATCCGCGATGGTCCTCAAAGGCTTCCTGGACTATGTGGATTCCCCCGGGCTCGGGGTAAACCTGGATCCGGCGAACTTCGTCATGGTCACCGGCGATGATCCGGTGGAAGCCGTTGGCGTCCTGCAGGACTATATCGTGCATACCCACGCCAAGGACGGCGTACAAACGCGCCCCGGCGATGCCGCGGCGCTCTTCGGCGCCGGCGCCGGCCCGCGGCCCGAGTTCCACGAGACCCCGCTCGGGGAAGGCGGCGTCGACTGGGACGCCTACCTCGACGCCCTCGAGGACATCGGCTATTCCGGCTTTCTCACCATTGAGCGCGAAGGCGGCCACGACCCCAGGCAGAACATGACACAGGCCATGGAATTCCTGCGGGAGAAACTCCGGTGACCCGGCGCGAACGACTGGCAGCCGTCCTGCAGGGAAAACCGGTCGACCGCCCGCCGGTATGCTTCTACGAACTCAACGGCATCGACCAGAACCCAGACGATCCGGATCCGTTCAACATCTACTCCCATCCGTCCTGGAAGCCGCTGATCGACCTGACACGCGAGCGCACGGACTGCATCGCCCTGCGCGGCGTGCCCATGCGCGACGCGCCGCCGGATCCGACGGCTGAGCTGCGAACCGTTGAGCACGAAACCATCGACGGCAGCCGCTTCACCACGACCACCATTCGCGGCGGCAGCCGGACGCTGACCTCCCGGTCGAGACGCGATCCCGACGTGAACACCGTCTGGACGCTCGAACACCTGCTCAAAGACGTCGAAGACCTCAATGCGTGGCTGCAGCTGCCCGCCGCCGAGTTCGGCGGTTCCCCCGATACCCGGGGGGTGCTGGACGCCGACGCGGCAATGGGCGACAAGGGGATCGTTGCCGTCGACACGCCGGACCCGCTGTGTTGCGTTGCCCCGTTGTTTGCGATGGGCGACTATACGGTCATCGCGCTGACCGAACCCGCGCTGTTTCATCAGGCGCTGCAGAAATGTGCCGAGCCGTTGTGGCGGAAGACGGAAGCCGTCGCCAAAGCTCTGCCCGGCCGGCTCTGGCGCATCTACGGGCCGGAATACGCGGCTCCGCCCTATCTGCCGCCCAGGCTGTTCCATGACTACGTGACGGAGTACGTCAAACCCATGGTCGACACGATCCAGCAGCACGGCGGCTTCGCCCGCATCCATTCACACGGTCGGCTGGCGCCGATCCTGCCGGAGATCAAATCGATCGGCTGCAAAGGCCTGGACCCGGTGGAACCGCCGCCGCAGGGGGACGTCTCTCTGGCTGACGTCCGCGCCCGGATGGGCGAGGACGTCGTGCTCTTCGGCAACCTGGAAATCAGCGACATCGAAAACCTGCCGGCCGAGCCGATGGCCGCGAAGGTACGAACCGCCCTGGCAGAGGGACCGAATCGTGACGGCGGCGCCTTTGTGCTGATGCCGTCCGCCTGCCCCTACGGACGCGAGCTGGCGCCGCTGACCCTGGCCAACTACCGGACCATCATCGACATCGCGGCAGCCATGTAGCAATCGCCGCCACGCGCGGGGGAGTCAGCGCGAAGGGGAAACGGAAGGGCGTCTGACACTGCCGCAACACACCCGGGAGGATCCTTTCGCGGCGGCTGCAGCTACAACGTCCGCGAAAAGGGTGCGAGATCGGGCTCCTGCTGTCCGAGAAGAAGCCCCAATCTCTGTTTCGGGAGGGTCTATGGAAATGCTGTCAGACCGTGACTCTGACGGAAACCAGCCTGTCGGTGGTGGCACATCGAGTTCGGCCGCACCCCGTGACTGACACATTACGACGGCGGACCTCGCGGTCTTGCGCCGGCCGCAATGGCCAAGTACCTTGCGGTTGCACCGAACGGGGCAAATCCATGGACGTTGACGCTTTTCTCGACAACTTGAAGCAGGACCCGGGCTATGCCGGACAGATCGTCCATGTCCAGCAACAGCCGGCGCGTGACGCGGTGTGGGGCGTGTTCCCGCCGGACCTCCTGGACGGGGTCAAGGAGTTCCTTGCCGCGCTGGGCATCGAGCGGCCGTACCGCCATCAGGAAGAAGCGATGACGACGGCGCTGGCCGGCAGAGACCTGCTGTTGACGACCGGGACGGCCAGCGGCAAGAGCCTGTGTTACCAGGTTCCCATTCTGCAGGCATTGCTCGCGGATCCGAACGCCACCGCGCTCTTTGTCTTCCCGGCAAAGGCTCTGGCGCGCGACCAGGCGGCCACCTGGAACCAGGCGGTGCGGTCGCTGACGGAGCTCGATAACCCGGAAGCAATCGCTGCTGTGCCTTACGACGGCGATTCCAGCGCCGCCGACCGGCGTACGGCCCGGGATGCGGCCCGGGTTATTCTGACGAATCCCGAAATGCTGCACGTCAAGATGATTCCCGGCCACGGTCGGTGGCAGCGGTTTCTGCAGGGGCTGCGTTATATCGTGATCGACGAAGTCCACACCTACACCGGTTTTTTCGGCGCGAACATGGCGAATGTCCTGCGGCGACTGGAGCGGCTCTGCGAGTTTCATGGTTCGACGCCGCAGTTCATCTGCTGTTCGGCAACGGTCGGCAACCCGGAGGAAGTGGCCCAGACGTTGACCAGCCGGCCGATGCACCTGGTCGACCAAGACACCAGCGGCTGCGGCCGCCGGACGTTTGTCTTCTGGAATCCGCCGCGTATCAAGAAGCGCGAGTGGCGCGGCCGCCGGAGCGCCAACGTCGAGGCGCACGAATTGATGGCGAAGCTCATCCAGCGGCGGGTCGCCACCATTTGCTTCAGCAAGGCGCGGAACACGGCGGAGATGGTGTATCGCTATGTTCGGGAGAAACTCGAGCGGGAGAGCCCGGGGCTGGTGGACAAGGTGATTCCTTATCGCGGCGGTTACACGCCCGCCGAACGCCGCGACCTGGAACGCCGGCTGCGCGAAGGCGAACTGCTTGGGGTCAGCGCGACCCGGGCGCTGGAGCTGGGGATTGACATCGGCATGCTCGAAGCCTGCATCATCATCGGTTATCCGGGCGTCCTCAATGCCTTCCTGCAGCAGGCCGGCCGGGCCGGTCGCGGCCAGGCGGATTCATTGTGCATCCTCGTCGGCATCGACACGCCGATTAACCAGTACATCATGGAACATCCGGAGTTCATCTTTGCCCGGCCGATCGAGCGGATCGTCATCGACCGCGACAACCCGTTCGTGGTGATTGGTCATATTCGCTGCGCTGCGGCGGAACGGCCGTTCGGCCAGGCCGACATCGATCGATTCGGCTATGCCGCTCCGCTGGTGCTGGATGTCCTCGAGGAGCATGAGAAAGTGTACCACGGCGAGGACGCCTGGTATCATTCGGCGAATGAGGAGCCGGCGTTTGAAGTGCGCCTGCGCGGCTACGGCGACGAAAGCACCGTCATTGAAGACGCGGACACAGGTCGCGTCATCGACCGCATCGACAAGTTCCGGGCGATGCGGCTGTTCTACCAGGGCGCGATCTATTTCCATCACGGCGACACGTGGGCTCTGGTCGACCACGATACCGACCGCAACCTGGTGCGGTTGCGCCGCGTCGAATCGACGTTCTACACGGATCCGGTCACCGGCACGTCCGTCGACCACATCGACGTCATTCTCGACCACCGCCCGATCGGCATTGGCCAGGCATACCTCGGCGAGGTCTATGCCGTCCTGGAGACACCGGTTTACGAGCGCGTGAAGTTCTACACCCTCGACCGCCTGTCCCAGCATCCTACGGGACTGCCGAACATCGCCTACGAAGCCATGTCATTCTGGGTGACGATCCCGGCGTCGCTGGCGGCAGCCGTGCGGGGGCTGAACTACAACCCCGATGCCGGACTGCGGGCCGTCAACTTCTGCGTCAGCCGTATCCTGCCGTTGTTTCTGACCAGCGATGCGAACGACTTCGACTGGTCGATCGGCGCGAAGAACGCCCCCTGGCACACGATGTTCTGGTTTGAGTTCTACCTGCGCGGCATCGGCAATTCCGAGCAGTGCTTCGACCGTCTGGAGGAGATCCTGCCGGTGGCGTTGGATCATCTGTTGACCTGCGACTGTGAGGACGGCTGTCCGAACTGCTCGACCCGGCCGATCACGCCGTATCACGTGCGCAACATCGAGTTGGGCGAGGGCGGCGAGCCGGTGAGCCGGCAAGCCGGCTGCATCATTCTCAATTCGCTGTTGACCGGGCAGAACGTGCAGCAATCGATCGAACTCCTGCAGGCGCCCCGGGCTCGCGGGCAGCATGTCCTGCCGGCGCTGGCCAGTCCGCCGCGGCTCTCGGCGCCGAACCGCATGCCCCTGGACGACCGCACCCGCAAGTTGCTCGGCCGCAAACTCGAACGTTCGCGGCTGCCGAAACCGGCGCTGGATCATTTCGTCGATCCGCGCCCGCCGGTCGGCGTGCCGCCGGAAGCGGAGCAGTCCCTGGCGGCGTCGGATCCGGAGAAACGCTCGGGAACGCATTCGAAACGGACCGCGGCCGGGCTCGGCAAACACATGCGCCGGCGTCTGAACGAGATTGCCGGCCGGCGGGCCGCGCCGCCGGCGCCTGCCGGCGCGGCGGCAGCACCTGAAGAGCCAACGGTGCCGGCCGGCAAGCAGCTTCGCAGGCAACTGGATGCCCTGGCCGAGCGCCGGTCGAGCGCACCCGATGAAAGCAGGGAAACACCGGCTGCCGCCGAAGACCCCCAGGACAGGATGATTAAACTCGGCGACGAAATCGCCCGCAAGGTCAACCGCTTGCGGCGAAAACGAAAGCCGCAGGACCCCTGAACCGAATGCCCCCGAAACGGATCTGGTCCCCGCAGACGTGGATCTGCATCGGGACGCCGGTGCTGTAATCGCGGTGGACGATGGCGTTCAGGAGGACTTCGCGGAGTGCATCACGCGGGAAAAGGTAGCGCTCAATGCGGGTGCGGCCTTCGTAACTGATGTAGGCCTTCATATAATTGGTCAGCAGCAGATCAAGGGGCTTCTCTGCCTGAAGGAAGAGATGCCCGTGGATTTCGGTCTGATACGCGAGATCGGCATCGCTGCGGAAGAAACCGATCTTGATATAGGCGCCGGGGACAAAGCGCTCGGGGGTTTCGTGGAACATCAGGACGGCAGCCTGCCGCAGGAACTCGCCTTGCCGAAGCTGAACGTTGGCAATGATGGTCTCGTTGCCGTCCTGCAGCACCGCTTCATCCATACAACCGCTCCCGGCGGCGGCGTTGCGGAAGTATTTGAACGCCGTCGGGTTCAGGTCGGCGACGTTTCACGCCGGGCACCGGGATGCCGTCCCAGTGCAGCCGGCGCTCGCGCAGCAGGAATGCGTCCAGTGTGGCGCCCTTACCGGCCCGCTCGGCGACAAGGTCCTCGGCGCCATGTACCGCGCCGTTGACCTGGTGGTCATGCCCAGCCGCTACGAACCCTTCGGCATGGTCGCCCTGGGGACCGCAGCCTGCGGCGCTCGGGTCCTCGCCTCTGATGTCCGGCGGTCTCTCCGAGTTGGCCGGCCGTTGGCCGACGGCGATTGCCATAGTCAAGAAAGGAGGTCCTGCGCAACTGGCAGAGCGGATGTCTGTAGAACTGAACGCGGCAAGCAAATCAACGACGCAGATTCCCGACGAAATTCGGTGGCCAAGCGTTGCCCAGCGGATTCACGAGTTACTCAGTGCGAGGCCTTCCGTGTGGAAGTCACCTGGATGTGGTACTTTGCCGTGACCACAAATTCGACAACTAGGTCTCCGTCGGATCCCTTGTGGCGCAACCAATACGTTCCCGGTTGCGCACAGAAGACCGGCTTCGGATTCTCTGCCCGGTTGCCTGGCACCACAAGTTCTTGGCGGAAATGGGGATCCCTCTTGCCATCCTGAATCCTGAAAACCGTGAAGATGGTGGTTTTCTGGGGGATGGGAAACGTTTCTGGGTGGAAGATCGGAGATGCATCAATCAGGCGGTTCTTGTCCGCTGGGCACTTCAGCCGAATAGTCTTATCTTTGGCTGCCTCCACCTCAGCCCACCACATGCAGCCCTTAGAGCCCAAGAGCGATTCGGTATTGTTCACTTTTACAAGAAACTTCTTCCCCTTGGGGAGGCGAAATGAGATTTGGTTCTTCTCGGTTCTTTCCGAGATAGGGACTCTGACTCCCGCAGCAACATCGATTACATCCACGCAATACGCATCAGCAGGGCAGCCAAAACTGATCACAACCCGCTGGGCATGAACGCTCGTTGAAACCGCGGCCAGAATCATTGCGAACAACGGGTAGAGAGCGATCATTTCTTCACCTGTGCCTTCTTCGACATCACTGTCCAGACATAGACCATGAGTTCTTCTTTGCCCACTTTCTTGTCGATCGGTTTCTTGGGGAGAAGTGGGTATGCTTTCCCGCCAATCTGGATTGTCCGGTCGGGGTCTTTGTAGCCGGGCAGCTGTTTCTTCTGCTGTTGCCACTCCTTCCAGTGTGCCCGGGCGGCAGCGGGGATTGACCGAACAAGTCTGGCGGAGTCTTTCGGCAATCGCCCGACCATTACGAGCTCGACTCTTACGTTGAGACATGTTGCATCAGCGTATTTCTTGGCTTCCCGCAGCACTTCTTCCATATTCCCTGTCAGAACCCTCATCACCCCGGCTGCACGCCAAGGAATGTTTTTCGGATTGGGCTTGTCTTTTTCCTCGTACGGCATCGGGCCAGGATTCATGCCCATGTTGGTGCACTGGTATCTGAAGCCGGCCCCAACAAAGTGCCCTGTCGAGTCCCAATTCCCGGGCAATCCCCCAGCAGTGGTCGTAGCGCCTCCTCCGGTAAAAAAGCAGCCCAAGCCAGAAGCTCTGAACAGCCGTGTTGGGGCGAGCAGGTCCGCGGACCCTTCGGGACTGGCCGGTGTCCTCAAATTAAGTATCCACTCCCAATGCACTCTCTCTTTTTCGTAGACTTTCAGAAGTGCCGCATTTCTTTTTACTTCCTCCTGCAACGACTTGCGAAGCTTCCCCTGTGTACCCAGAGGGATCTCCCCAAGTTTCTCATTCAAGGCCCTCAGAAGTTTGCCGGTCACGACGCTCAGCTCATTTAGGGTCGGCGCGGAAATAACGTCGCATTATTCGGGGCAGACATACCAACC
>CAYLNH010000315.1:0-7900 GCA_964384625.1 uncultured Lentisphaerales bacterium | reverse complement strand
CAGCGTCGCCGCGACGATGGCCGGGCCCACCTCGGCGGTCGCCGTCACGGACTGGCCGGCGATGTCGTCCTCCGGGTGCTCATGGTGCAAGCGGCTGATATTCTCCAGGACGACAAGGGAGTTGTCGAGCACCACCCCGATGGCGACCACCAAGCCGCCGAGCGAGAAAATATTAAGAGAGAACCCCGCCAGTTTCATCAGCCCGAAGTTCAGCACCATCGTGAGCGGCAGGGCAACGGTCATCACGACAACCTGCCGGACACTGCCCAGGAACAGATAGACCACGAGGATGAGCAGGACGGCGGCGCCAATGGCGGCGTTGCGTACGCCGTTGAGGGATTGCTGGACATAGGTGGCCTGGTTCTCGACGTAACTGATGCTCAATCCTTCCGGGAAAGCGGATTCGAGTTCGGACATCCGCCGCTCCACCGCCTGTGCCACCTCCACCGTGTTGGCCTCGGCCTCTTTGAGGACCGCCAGTTTCACGCAGTCCTCGCCCTGGAACCGCGCGACCACCCGTACGTCTTCGTGGGCGTCGCGCACCTCGGCAATATCCCCCAGGTGTATCTTGTCCCCTCCCCTGCGAGCGATCAGGACTGTGCGAATCTCATCCAGCGATTTGAACTCGCCCGTCGTGCGGGCGATGATCTCCCGACGCCCGACGGTGACGCGGCCGCCGGTCTTCTCGACGTTCTCCGCGCTGAGTCTCTGCAGGATCGTGTCGAGACCGAGTTGGTGCTTTTCGATGGCACCGGCATCCAGCCGGATGCGTATTTCCCGTTCCAGCCCGCCGACGATCTCCGTACCCGCCACACCTTTGACCGCCAGCACACGGTCCTGCAGCCAGTTGTCGGTCCATTCCCGCAGTTCGACCGGGCCCCAGCGTTCGGAGTTTATGGCCACCTGCATCACCGGCAACTGCGAGGGATCGGCCTTGAAGACAAACGGCTCTTCGGCGTTATCGGGCAGACTCTGTTTGGCCCGCGTCAGGGCCGCCAGCACATCCTGGAAGGCCACGTCGGTATTCGTCCCGTAATCAAAGTTGACATTGAGTTTGTAGAGCCCGGTTCTGGATGTCGAGTCCAGCGAATCCAGGTTGTCAACCGTGGCCATCAGGCGTTCGACGGGATCGGCGATGTCCTTGTCCACTTCGTCCGGCGTGGCGCCGGGCCATTTGATCTGCACTTTCACCATCGGGTACGCGATGTCGGGCAGGAAGTCCACGGGCAGGCGCCACAGGCCATACAGCCCCAGGACCACCAAGGCGGTGGCAATGGCGCTGGTGGCCAGGCGGCGATGGACAGCATGTCGGGTGATCTTCATGGCCGCTTGCCCCCGCCCGCGGCAGGTGTCTTGTCCGGGGCGCCCTGGGTCTTGGGCTTTCGGGCGCCGGCGGGGGTCGCCTTGGCATCGGGGGCGCCGCGCCTGGCGGCGTCAGCCGTTTTCTTTTTACCGGCGCCGGCAACGCGAACGGGCATATCGGGCTTCAACTTTTCGTTGCCGGTGACCACCACCTTCTGGCCGGGCTGCAGCCCGCGGACAACCTGAATCCGGCCGCCGGCTTCGATGCCGCTCTCGATCTGCCGCTGCACCGCCTTGCCGTCTTTAACAATAAAGACAACCTCCTGTCCACGCGGGGTGAGCAGCCGGGCCGCAGCCGGGATCAGCACGGCTTGGGGCCGGCGTTCCAGGACCAGCGTGACGCGGGCAAACTGGTTCGGCAGCAGCGGCTCGTCCGACTCGAGTTGCGCCTCGACCGTCCGTGTGCGCAGCTGCGCATCCAGTATCGGGTAGACCCGCGTGATCTCGCCCTCGACCTGCCGGCCGCGCCAGGCGTCCAGACCGGCCGTGAGCTTCATCCCGGCGCGGACGGCGGCGGCATGGGCCTCGGGTACGCTGAAGCGCAGGACCAACGAGTCGGGATCGAACATCTCGATCAACGCCGCCCGCGGCGCGGCGAGATCGC
Organism: uncultured Lentisphaerales bacterium; assembly: GCA_964384625.1. Lineage (GTDB taxonomy): Bacteria > Verrucomicrobiota > Lentisphaeria > JABSQK01 > JABSQK01 > CAYLNH01. The sequence continues at coordinate 5,934 of CAYLNH010000315.1, read as the reverse complement.
CCGGGCGGACATGTACAGCGGTGATGCGGCCGGCGAACGGCGCGTCAATGACGCACTCGTCCAGATGCGCGCGGGCCAGGTCCAGGCGGGCATTAGCCTCTTTGACGACCGCCTCCTGCACGGCCACATCGCTGGCGGCCGGGCCGGCCTGCAGCAGCTTCAATTTCTGTCTGGCGCTGGCCAGTTCGGCGGCGGCGACGTTGACGCGCTCGCGGGCCTGGTCGACCATTTGCTGCGAGGTATACTCCTGTTTGATCAAGGTTTCCTGGCGCTCCAGGTCTTTGCGCGCCTGTTCCAGGCTGGCCTGCCACTTGTCCACGGCGCTCTTTGCCTGGCCGATCTCCTCCGAGCGTGCGCCGGCCTTGAGATCGGCGAGTCGGGCTTGGGCCACGGCCAGCGCGGCCTCGGCGCTGGCCGTTTCCGCGCGATGCACGGCGCGGTCGATTGCGACCAGCTTCTCCCCCTGTTTCACCGTATCGCCTTCGCGCCAGGGGCAGAAGCTGATCGGCCCCTCCTTGGTCGCTGCGATCAGCACCGTACGCGTCGCCACCACCTCGCCGGTGAGTTCCAGCTCGTTGGCGATCGCGCCGACCGTGACCGGCGCGGTTTCGACCAGGGGGGGCTTGCGTTTCTTCGCCGCCGGCTTCGCCGGCGATGATGACTGCTGCCCACAGCCGGCAGCAATTGCGGCGATCACCAGGACGGCGAGTATGTTGAACCCGCCTGGATGGGCTCGGCGTGGTAAATGATTCATCGTCTTCCCTATTCTTATTCTTACAGTTATCTGTCGTACAAACTGCGCGACCGACATTAATCAGCCGGGGACGCGCTTTCGATCAGCGACCGACCGACGGCCCGTTCGAACTGCGCCTTGGCGACATACCAGTCCAGGCGCGCCTGAATCAATCGTCGCGCGGCCGTGGTCTGCGCCGTCTGCGCATCGATCAGACCGACGATTGAAATAACCCCGTTCTTGTATTCGTTCTCCGCCAGGCGGACGCTCTCGCCGGCACTGGCAGTCAACGCGGTCGCCGCGACCACGGCCTCGGCAGCCTCCGTCAAACGCCAGTAGGCCGTCCACACCTCCAGCTCGATCCCCTGCAGCAGGTCGGCGTACTCGGCCATCGACCGCGCCAGCCTGGCGCGCGACTGGTCGACCTGACGCCGGCGAGCGCCGCCGTCGAATACCGGCACAGCAACCGTCACGCCGATGGACCATTCCTCGCGGTCCGGGGTGAAATGCGTGTCCTTGCGGCCGCCGCCGGCATGCGCCCGCAGCGACGGCCACCGTGCCGCCTGCGCTTCGCTGACGGCGGCGCGGTCCGCAGCGACCAGGGCCAGCGCGGCCTTCAGCTCGGGCCGCTGTCGGGCGGCCTCGTCCAGCAACCGTTCCATCCGGGGCAGTTCCCGGTTCTGCACGACTTCGGGCAATTCGGCAATCTCGAATCGACTCTGGACCGGGATACCCATCACCCGCGCCAGGCGGCCGCGAGCAAGCTGGATGCCGTTGCGCGCCTGTACCAACTGCAGCCGGGCCTCGGCGTCCTGGGTCTTCGCCCGGAGCACATCGGCGCGCGTCACCACGCCGGCGTCACGCCGGGCCTGCGCCAGTTCAAGCTGGTATTTCGTGCTCTTCCGGGTGGCTGCCGCTACTTTCAGCCGCCATTGCGCCCCCAGAAGTTCGTAGTAAAAAACCTCCACGCTCAAGGCCAAGTCCTGCAGCCCGGCATTGTGGCGGAAGCCGGCATTGCGAAATTCCGCTTCCGCGCCGGTGACGCGCGCATGCCGGGCGCCGCCGTCGAACAACAGCCAGCCCACGTCGATGCCGGCGTTGTAGGTGCGCCGCGGGTCATTCTCCTTATCGCTGTCCAACGGCACCGTCTTCTCCCGCACCGCCCGGGCCCGGAGGTCGGCCGAGGGCAAATATGCAGCCCGCTCCTTGTCGACGCCGGCGGCGGCCGCGCGCATCGCTTCCCAGGTGCCGCGCGTACGCGGATGCTGCGCCAACGCCACGCGAATGCAGTCCGCCAGCGTCGCCGGCCGCGTCCGCTCAAGCTCCACCGTCGGCGCGGTCGTCGCCGGGGCCGCTGTCTGGTCCCCGGCCGCCGAGCGAAACGTCAGTGCCGGCGTCTCCGGCAGGGCCCCCTGCGCCGCCCGCGGCGCCACGCAACCCGTGCCGGCCAACCCCAGAAGCAGCAAGGCCAGACCGGCAGGCGCAGACCATGCCCGACAGCACCGGCCACACCGGCACGTCCATACGCGGGCGAAACGTTGATCGATCATCGTCCAGTTCACTTCGAGCCCTCCGCCGGTCCGTCGTCGGAACATGTCCCCCCGTCCGGACGCCGGCCCTGGAACAACGCCGGCCGCCCCGCACATTCCGCCCGTCGCCGCATCATCGAGAACAACTCGCGTTGTTGTTCGGCTGTCAGAACGTCCTTCTCCGCCAGCAGATAATCGACCACCAGCTTCTGCATGCGCCGCTGTCCCGCCTGGATCTCCGCCTGCTTGGCGCGGATCGCTGCCAGATCCGGTTCGTCAATCGCGAGCAGGCCGATCAACTCCCTGCGGTGCTCATTGACCTGCTCACGCATGCCCCTCGCCGCCGCCCGGAATTCGCGCAACCGCGGCTCGATCGTCGCCCACTGCTCGGCCGAGACCCCCAGTTTGCGGTGCAGCGGACACCAGATCTCGCCCGTCCCCTTTTCTGTCGCCGGCGTCGACCGGCGCTCGTGCCCGCCGCGTACCACATGCATCAGCCAGACGCCCAGGAATGCAACGTTCAACGCCACCGACAAGGCGACCAACAATAGAAGCAGGTTTCGTTTGTGGCGTTTCATAACTTTGGGTTCCCTATTATTCATTCGTCCCCTCCCCCAGTGCCAGGTAAGAATCCGCCAGCGACCCCTCCGGCGCATCCGTGAGGTAGTCAAAACCGTACGAGGTGTCCAGCTCCGTTACTGCCACATCCGCCGCCGCAGGATTCCGGCCGCGCAGCACGTCCCGGCTCATCAGAGTCCCCAGACAGACGCCCAGAACCACCATGGCGGCGGCGGCGATTCGCATCGGGGGCGAAACAGACTGCCAGAACGTGAGGAGTAGTCCCTTCCCGGCCCGGTCCCGGGCGGCGCGATTCATGACTCGTTCAGCGAACCCGGTGGGGACCTCCGGCGGTTCGGGAAGCGCCGACATCACATCTGCCACTACCCGCAGGCGTTCCAGTTCATTCCGGCACGACGGACACTCCCGAAGATGCTGTTCGACATGGTCGCGATCCCGGACTGGGAGTTCGCCGTCCAGATAGCGGTTCAACTTTCGTTTTGCTTTCTTGCAGTCCATGGCCATCTGTCCTTTCACCCGTACAAACGGGCCTCGCCGGGAAAACCCCCGGCGGGAGTCCCGCTTTTTCCGTGTTCGTCATTTTTGCCGCCATTCCTCGAGCCGATCCGCAAGCGCGTCTCGCCCCCGGGCCAGGAGGCGCTCGACCGACTTGACCGACGCCCCCATGGCTTCGGCGATTTCCTTGTAGCTCAAGTCCTCGAAATACTGCAGCACGAGGGCCGTACGCTGGCGCGGGGGAAGTGCCTGGAGAGCACGATGAACCACGGCCGCGCGATCTCTGGCCACCAACTCCGCCGAGGGATCGGGACGGGGCGAGGTGGAAACCGGCGGGGCATCCGTGTACAGCGGCTTCTTCTTTTCGAGCCGGTCCAGGCAAAGACGTGTGACGACGCGGCACAGGTAGGTCCGGAACGCGGCAGTGGGACGGTATCGCGGCGCGGCGTCGAGGATCTTCAGGAAGGCATCCTGAGCGGCATCCTCCGCCTCGGCAGGGTCTTGCAGCAGTCGCCATGCCGTATTCCAGGCATGGCGCTGGTTGCGGCGTACGATCTCCCCGAACGCCTCGATGTCGCCCTTGGCGACGTCCTGCATGAGTTCTTCATCGGTATACACGCTATGGGCAACACCCTTTCTAAGTCATAAACGGACGACTGGCGGAAAACCCCCGCCTGCGCCTCACTCGTTCCACGGACGACTGTCGACAGTCACAGCCCTTTCGCTCGCCAGCGCTGATGGAAACGGCACGCGCCCCAGAAGAGAACGGCGGTCAAAACGACAAGCACAAGGGGGCTCAACCAGTGCGGAAAGTAACCGGGCTGCCCGAACCCGCCGCGGATCAGATCGCCTGCGTAGGAGAGTGGCGAGATGGGGGCGACCCACCGGGCCCATCCCGGCATCTGGGCGATGGGGATGAAGATGCCGCTGACAAAGAGCAACGGCAGGCGCACGAGATTTGACAGCAGCATGATGTTCGACGGACTGCTGGCGGGAGGAGCAGCGAGAAGCACGCCCAGGGTGGCAAAACTCAGTGCACCCAGAACGATGCCGGTTACGAGAAGAGGAAGGTCGGTCACTGCCGCGTCGGTGAAGATCAGCCCAAGAAAGACCGGCACGACCGACAGGCACGCACCGAAGATGAGACCGCTGATGATGTCCCCGGCTATCATGGCCCGCAACGAAACCGGCGTGGCGATGAGTCGCTCATAGGTTCTGGCGCGTCGTTCCCACGGCGTTACCAGCGGACCGACCGCACTGGCAGTGAACCACAACGCCATGGCCACCATGCCCGGCACGATGTTTTCCGCTGCAATGGGGCGTCCCATCTTGAACGCCAGAAAGAAGAAGACGGGAAAAAGCACACCGAAAATGAGCACGGGCGGCCGCAGGTAGTAGAGCATCGCGTTCTTCTTGACAATGACCAGTGCGGCCCGGCACTGGTGTTTCCATGTGTGGACACGTTCCGTATGGGCATTCATCGTGATCCCTCCTGTCCGCCGGTAAGATGGACATAGACCTCTTCAAGGCTTGGCTTGCACGTGCAGACCGTGTCGATGTCCCAGCCCTTTGCATCGGCCAGCCGGACGGCCTCGGCAGCCACCCGGCCCGGCGTCTCGGTATAGAGTCGGAAACGGCCGGAGCCCCGGCTGACCTCGGCAACCCCGGAAATACCTTCCAGGTCGCGGGCATTGCCTTTGCCGTCAGCAAAACTCACCTCGGTGTACTGCCTGGCACGGACCACCTCACGCAAACCATCGGGTGTATCCACGGCGGCAATGCGCCCTTTGTCGATGATCGCGAGGCGTCCGCAGATCTCCTCGGCTTCGTCCATGTTGTGAGTGGTTAGAAAGACGGTGAGTCCCTCCCGATTCCGTTCACGGACAATCTCCCGAATCAGACGGGCGCTCTGCACGTCCAGGCCGCTGGTCGGTTCATCCAGGAAGAGAATCTTGGGCTGCGTGACCAGCGCCGAACACAGCATCAACCGTTGACGCAGGCCCTTGGAGAGGGTCCGCGCCTTGTGCTTCCGACGGTCTCCCAACCCCAGGGACTCCAACAGCCGTTCGCCACTTTCCGTGCGCTCGCGGCGCGGAACCCCGTGAAGCTCGGCCATGAGCATCAGATTTTGCCAGACGCTGAGGTCGACATAGACGTTGGCCTGTTCCGGGACGACACCCATGTGTGCCCGCGAAAGCAGCGCCTCCCGACAGATATCGTGCCCCTGAATGGTGGCCGTGCCGTCTGTTGGCTTCAGGACCCCTGTCAGCATTCGGACGGTCGTGGTCTTCCCCGCGCCGTTCGGCCCCAGAAATCCGAAGATCTCACCTTCGTTCACGTTGAACTCCACGCAGTCTACAGCCGTCGTCTGTCCAAAACGACGGGTGAGACCGCGTACCTCGATGACCGCATTCATTGCTCCTTAACCTCCTTTGTGAACCGCAACCAGATCCCGACCCCAGCTTCGGGGCTTTGTTCATCAAGTCCGCCTTCGCCCACAACCGTGAAGTCCCGCAAGCCTGCCTCGCCAGCCCAGCGCTGAAAAGCCTCGGGGCTTCTCACCTCGCGGAAACGCCGCATTGCCTCGGGACCCCGTTT
>CAYLNH010000314.1:0-7917 GCA_964384625.1 uncultured Lentisphaerales bacterium | reverse complement strand
CCATTAAGCTCAAATCAGCGGAATTCAGGGCAAAAACGATGGAAGATCCGTTCCAACGGGTGCCGAAGCCGGCCGAGATCTGCTATCTCACCGAGCTCGGCCATCGCTCCATCCACCATGGCTACGCGAACCTGACGGAGGTGAACTCAGCCCTCGGCATTCCCGGGGCATTGGGATTGCCGGTGGTGTATGACCACCTGAAGACGATGAACTACCTGTACTTCGACGGCCATGCAGAATCACTGCAGGTTCCCCCGCACAGTCTGCATCGGCGAGTCGACAGCGGCGTCTTTCACACCGGCGTGCCCTGGGCCAGCCAGGGCGTCAGCGGCTTCCGCAACCGCTTTCACGGCGGCGGCTGTCCGTAGGCCCGGATGATCCGTCCTACTTGACGCTGAAGTAAACCGCTTGCGGGTGGTGAAAGACCAGCGCGGAGACGCTGGATTCGGGGACCATCATCATCTCTTCGGTAAGTTCACAGCCGATTTCTTCGGGTTGCAGGAGGTCCCAGAGCTTGGCCTGGTCATCCAGATTCGGGCAGGCCGGATAGCCGAAACTATAGCGGCAGCCTTTGTATTTGGCCTTCAGGATATCGGCCATGGCCAGGTCTTCATCCTGGATGCCCCACATGCGGCGGAACTGCGCATGCAGGTACTCGGCATAGGCTTCCGCCGTTCGGATCGCCATGGTCAGCAACGCCACGGATCGGAGATACTCGCCCTGCTGTTTGAGCTCCTCCGCTTTCGTCGCGGCATCCCGGCCGACGCTCGTGACCATCAGACAGAGGTTATCGGGCGCCCCGCCGGTCGGGTTGACGTAGTCGGCAAGGCACAATCCCGGCGCCTTGGTCTGCCGTTGAAAGTGAAAGGTGGCAATCGGGTCGCTGCGCTGCCGGTCCGCGTACAGGTGCAGGGCCTGGCCCTCACTGGCGCAGCGGCAGAAGCGGTAGACGGCCGCCGGCTGCAGGTACTGCGTCTTGCCGAACTCCTGCTTCACAGCTTCAACGGCTTCCCAGGTCCGATAAATGCCGGGATGCGATTCGCGTAGTGCCGCCAGCTTCCGGTCATTGCCGATCGCCTGCTGCAGCAGCTTGAATTCCGGTCGCTTCATACCGAGATGATGGCGCCAGAGCATGAGCGGATCGACATAGCGCCAGATCTCTTCAATCGCGGTGTGGCGCAGGACGTGGCGGTCGAAATCAGGCGGCGCCGGAGGCGACGCCACGACATCGAGATCGGCCGGCCGGCCGGCGGGCGCCGGCTGTTTGCCGGTGATCCGCTCGGGGATGCCGGTCTTGTCTGTCTTCGATTTCGGCGGCGGCGTTTCAAGGCGACTCTCCGGATCGACGATCTGCTTGGCAAGGTCGAGGCCGGCCATCGCGTTCGGCGCGTAAAAGGCATCACCGCTGTAGGCGGGGTTGATCCGGTTATTGACGTAGTTAGCCGTAAGCGCGGCACCGCCGCACAGGAGCGGCACGTCGATCTCGTCCGCGCTGAACTGCTCGGCCGTATTGAGCATCATCTGCGCGGATTTCACCAGCAGGCCGGAGAGCCCGATAATATCCGGCTGGTGTTCGCGGGCGGCGGCGATCAGGGCGGCCGGCGGCACACGGATGCCCAGATTGATGATCTCAAAACCGTTGTTGCCGAAGATGATTTCGACCAGGTTCTTGCCGATGTCGTGGACGTCGCCCTTGACCGTGGCCAGGAGGACTTTGCCGCGGGACGCGGAATCCTTCTTCTCCATGAACTGCTCGAGATGGGCCACCGCCGCCTTCATCGCTTCGGCCGACTGCAGGACTTCCGCGACAATCAGCTTGTTCTCGTTAAACAGCTTGCCGACGGTGTCCATGCCCTGCATCAGCGGTCCGTTGATGATCTCGAGCGGGGTCGTTTCTTTGAGCTTCGCATCCAGGTCCTCGACGAGGCCGTCCTTGCTGCCTTCGATGATGTAGTTCTGCAGCCGTTCATCGAGGGGGACCTTGGTTTTGTCGACCGGGTCTTTGGGCTTGCGATCGCGGAAGCGGTCGGCGAAGACGGCGACGGGATCGCTGCCGCGATTGAACAGGAGGTCCTCGGCGAGCTTCAGGTCGTCCGCGCTGATGTGCGTGAACCGCTCCAGTTTCTGCGAGTTGACGATGGCCGTGTCGAGTCCGGCTCTGACGCAGTGATAGAGAAAGACGGAGTTCAGGATTTCCCGGCCGGCGGGCGGCAGGCCGAAGCTGACGTTCGAGATGCCGAGTACCGTCCTGCAGTGGGGGAAGCGTTCTTTGATCAGGCGCACGCCTTCGATGGTTTCGCGGGCGGAGCCGATGTAGTTCTCATCGCCGGTGGCGCAGGGGAAGGTCAGGGGATCGAAGTAGATATCGCACTCGTTAAAGCCGAAGTCTTCGATAAGAATGCGATGCGACCGTTCGGCGACGGCGAGCTTGCGTTCGCGGGTAATTGCCATGCCCTGTTCGGGATTGTCGTCAATGCAGCCGACGACGAGGGCGGCGCCGTACTTCATGGCGATGGGCACCACCTTGTCGAAGCGTTCCCGGCCGTCCTCGAGGTTGATCGAGTTGATCATCGCTTTGCCCTGGCAATAGGACAGCGCCGGCGGCAGGACCTCCTCGTCGGTGGAGTCGATCATCAACGGCACTTTGACCTTGCGGATGACTTGCTCGAGGAAGGCGGCCATGTCCCGGGCTTCATCACGGTCCGGGTTCGCCAGACAGACGTCGATAATCTGGGCGCCGCTCTTGACCTGGCGGCGGGCGATCTCCGCGGCCTCCTCGTATTTCTCTTCGCAGATCAGCCGTTTGAATTTGCGGCTGCCGATAACGTTGGTGCGTTCGCCGATGATCACGGGACGGTTGTTGTCGTTGACCTCGAGGAAATCGATACCCGACAGGATCGACACCGGCCGCGGAGCGATCTGCCGCGGTTCGATGGCCGCGGCCAGTTCGGCGAAGCGCGCCACATGCCTGTCGGTCGTACCGCAGCAGCCGCCGATCAGATTGACCCAGCCGTGCTTGCCGAAGCGGTCCAGGACCAGCGCCATCGCGTCCGGCGTTTCCAGGTAGTTGCCGTCTTCATCCGGCAAACCGGCATTCGGCACACAGGAAACGGGGAACGTGGACAACTGCGCCAGACTGCGGATATGGTCGGTCATGAAGTCCGGCCCGGTGGCGCAGTTGAGACCGAGGTAGAGCAGTTCTGTATGGTTCAGCGAAGCGTACAGGGCCTCGACGCCCTGGCCGGCCAGCATCGTGCCCATCGGCTCGATGGTGGCGGAGACGGCCACCGGTACGGCCCGGCCCAGCGCGGCACAGGCGGCGTCGATGCCGAGCAGACCGGCCTTGACGTTGCGGGTGTCCTGACAGGTCTCCAGCAGCAGATAGTCAACGCCGCCTTCAATCAGCGCCGCGGCCTGCGCCTGGAACTCGGCAGTCAGTTCGGCGAACGTTACACCGCCCGTGACGGAGATGGCTTTTGTGGTCGGCCCCATGGAGCCGGCGACGAAGCGCGGCTGTGCCGCGGTGCCGGCGCTGTCGGCCAGGTCGCGCGCCAGGCGGGCGGCGGCCAGATTGATCTCGCGCGCCTTCTCCTGCAGGCCGTATTCGCTGAGCACCAGAGCGGTGGCGCCGAAGGTGTTGGTCTCGATAATGTCCGCCCCGGCATCAAGGTAGCGTTGCAGGATTGCGGCGATGAGATCGGGTTGGCGCAGATTGAGATACTCGTTGCAGCCCTCGAAGTCGGCGCCGCCGAAATCGTCGGCAGTCAGACTCGCGGCCTGAATGGCCGTCCCCATGGCGCCGTCGAGGACAAGGACGCGGCGGCGCAGTTCGTCCTGGATCGTTTTGTTTCGCACTCGCTGCTCACTCCGTTGATTTCGTGGTCACTTCCTACTGTAGTCCGGGCGCGCTGCTTTTCAGGTCAGCCACTGGCGTGCCGGCTTTACAGGGCCGTTACAATCGCGGCCCGCAGCGGCGGTGGCCCCCGCTATATTCAAAGTGAGACTGAGTGGTCTGAGGATTCCATGACTGCAGCCAAACGCATAACCTGGGGCCCCGCGGCCGTTGTCCTTGTTTGTCTGATCGTCCTGGTGTTCAACTGGCGACACCTGGAGGCGACGCATGCCGTTGAACAGGCAGCGGCGCTCGACAACCCCGATATCCCGCCGACCATCGCGTTGACGACGCAGGCGGTCGGACCGCTGCGCGGACTGATCTCCAACGGGCTCTGGTGGCGGGCTGTGCGTCTGCAGGACGAAGGCAATTTCTTCGAAGCCATTCAACTGGCAAACTGGATCTCCTCGCTGCAGCCGAAGCTGACCCGCGTCTGGACCTACCAGAGCTGGAACATGGCCTACAACATCACCGTCGAGATCGACGACCGCGAGGAACGCTGGCGGTGGATCCTGCAAAGCATCAGCCTGCTGCGCGACAAAGGCCTGCGATACAACCCGCGGGACGCGATAATCAGTACGGAGATCGGTCAGACGATCATGCAGAAGATCGGGAACGACCCGCACCACAGCCGCTACTACCAGCTCCAGTGGGCGAAGATCATGTCGCAGTACCTGGCGACCGGCCGGCGGCCGGAACTGGAGGCGTTGGCGGCGGCGCCCGAGACGACGGCAGCTTTGCGGGCGCAGCCCGGCGTCGGCGACCTGCTCGATCAGGCGGAAGCCGCGGGACTGGACCTGTTTGACCGCAACACCTACCACCTGACGCCGGCGCAGATCAAGGAGTTGACCGCGCCGGCCCGGGTCCTCCTGCAGGACGAGGACAACGCTGCGGCACTCGACGCCATCCGAGATTTCGTGATGAAACGCGATCTCCGCCGTGAACAGCGGCTGGATCCCGCCTGGATGCTGGCGCTTGACCGCAAATACGGGCCGTTCGACTGGCGGCTGTATCACGCCCACGTGGTGTACTGGTGTGCCTCGGAAAGCTTTGAACTCTGGGAGGGCAAGGAAGGCTACCAGCATGCTTATGTGCGCCAGGCGATGGTGCAGTCGTTCTACGACGGCCGCCTGTTGTACTTCGACGACAAGGGGCTGTCCACCGCGCCGAACCTCGACATTATCGAAAACACCCATCACTATCTCGCCGACCACCTTAACAACCAGCCCTATGACAAGGGGGCGTTAAGTCTCAACCGGCAATTCCACGAATGGGCGATCCTCCTGCTCTACACGAACATGTACGAGGAAGCCGCCGAAGACGTGTTCGAGGACTACACCCATCATTTCATGGTTGCAGACGAACGCCGCAAGTGGACGTTTGAGAGCTTCATCGAGACCAAGGCCCCGGAACTTCTGCAGGCCACCGCCCGGGGACGGCGCGACGCTGCGATCGTCAAGTCTTCACTGGTCCAGGCGTACTACTGGGCCGGGCGCGGCGACGACTACCGCGCCAAAGGCTATGAGAACCTGGCCCGGCTGATGTGGCGGCGCAACCAGAAAGCCTATGCCGCAACCCCCGACCGCCGGCTGCCGCCGTGGGACGAGTTGCGCAAGGAGGTCCTGACGGCGCTGGTCAGCGACAACAGCCCGATGCCGCCGGACGTGAAGGCGAAGCTGCAGGCGTTGACCGGCGACGCCGACCTGATGGAAATCCGGCCGAGCGGCCCGCGCCGGGCCCTCGACCTGAAACACTTCATCGAGGCCCACGACCACCGCTGACGAAACGCGCCGCGACCCGGAGGTATCCCAACGACGTAATGCGTCAGTCACGGGGAGCGGCTTCCGCGTGCTGCTCTCCTGCCACCAGCAGGCTTGACCTGCTGGAGCAGCGGTCAGCCCAGCTACCCCGACGCCGAACATCACGCCGGCAAACGCTGCCCCCCGTCACTGACGCATTGCCCAACGAGATCGCCGGCGATTGTTTTTTCGCGGGTACGCCCTACCTTGGTGAATCCCCCGAGGGTGATCAAATCCACGATTCCGGACTGAGGACGAAATATGAAAGCCATGGTACTGACCGGCCTGCACGAAATGGAGCTGCAGGACCGCCCGGATCCCAGGATCGAGCAGCCGGGAGAGGTGCTGCTCAAACTGGAGACGATCGGCGTTTGCGGTTCCGACATTCACTATTACAAGACGGGCCGCATCGGCGACCAGATCGTCGAATTCCCGTTTATTGTTGGCCATGAATGCGCGGCGACGATTGTCGACGTCGGTTCCGGCGTGACAGCGTTTGAGGCGGGCGACCGGGTCGCGGTCGATCCGGCCGTGAGCTGTCACGATTGCGACCAGTGCCGGATGGGACGGCTTCACACCTGCCGCAACCTGAAGTTCATGGGCTGCCCCGGCCAGATGGACGGCTGTTTGAGCGAGTTCTACGTGATGCCCGCAGCCAGTTGTTTCAAACTCCCGGAAAACATGGACTTCGAAACGGCGGCTTTGGTCGAACCGTTGACGATCGGCTACTACGCCGTCGACCTGTCCGGCGTCGAGGCCGGGCAGAAGGTGGGGATTCTGGGCCTGGGACCGATCGGGTTATCTGTTCTTGTGGCTTTGCGGGCCAGAGGCGTCACGGACATCTACGTCACCGAACCGCTGCAGTACCGTCTGGAAATCGCCCTGGCCAACGGTGCGACGGCCGGCTGGGACCCGCACGCGACTGAGGCGGCCGCGGAGATCGAAAGGGCAGAGCCCCGGTTGCTGGACATCGTTTACGACTGCTGCGGCATGCAGGAAGCGATCGATGACGCCACCGGCATGCTGACCAACGGCGGCAAGTTGATGACGATCGGCATCCCGGAAGTGGAGCGCATGTCCTACGACCCTCATACCCTGCGGCGCAAGGAAGTCTGCATCCAGAATGTTCGCCGGCAGAACGAGTGTGTCGAAGCCTGCATCGATATGGTTGCCGGCCTGGATTTTGATCCGCGCTTCATGATCACCCACCGCTTTCCGTTCGCCGAAACGAAGAACGCCTTTGACCTGGTCGGCGATTACGCCGACGGTGTGGTCAAAGCGATGATTGAGTTCTGATCAACCATGCCCCGCATACAGACATCTCTGCCCCTGCTGCTCCTGGCCCTGCTGCTTCCCGGCTGCCTGCGCCTCCAGCAGGTAATTGAGATCAGCAAGGAAAACAAGGGCCGTTTCAAGCTGGAGGTATCGCTTCCGAAGGAGGTCGTTGACGCCTTCGTCGCCAAGGGCGACGTCCGTGCGGCAACGTTCTTCGACCCGATCAAAGGCGCGGCCTATTTTGCTGAAACCGACGGCTTCCGGATCACGAACTACCGCGTCTTCGACCATAAAGAAGAGGATGGCTCCACCCGCAAATACATCCAGGTGGAAGGCGAGATGACCGACGTCCGCAAGGCCCTTGCTTCGGGAAAGCTCGGCCGTTTCGAGTACGTCCCGAAGCAGGATGGCCCGAGTCGAATCAGCCTGGCCTTCGATCTGCCCCGAGCCGCGGGCAAGCCCCAGAAACTCCGCGAAGCCGCAAGCGGCCTGAAGCTCTACTTGAAACTGGATGTTCCGGGGAAGATCACAGAGACAACCGCCGGGAAGAAGCAACACGGCCGCAGTTGGGCGAGTTGGACATTCAACGCCGATGCCGACCCGTCGTTTCTCCAGACCCCACCGAAGATCAGTGTGACCTATAAGTAGGCTGCAAGGTCAACGAACGCCGATCGTTGTTTATCCCGGGCGTCGAGAGCATCAAGAGCAATACCGGATGGTGATGTCTTGCTGGACGCCGAGGGCCGTCGACGTCGGGGAGGCGGGCGGGACCAGATGGTCTCGGCGGTGTTGCCGGACACCCGCAGTACCATCGGCATCGGCGCGACAGGAATTCCCCGTAAAATCGTCAAGGTCGCTAAGAGGACCCGGCGCTGGTGCGTCATAACCAATGAAACGCACTATGGCCACAATATTCAGTTGGCATGTTGATTGGCAAGCCTTTATGGCCGT
>CAYLNH010000313.1:0-7931 GCA_964384625.1 uncultured Lentisphaerales bacterium | reverse complement strand
TAGGTTGGTATGTCTGCCCCGAATAATGCGACGTTATTTCCGCGCCGACCCTTATGGGAGTGCCACGCAGGATCCGGAGAAGTGCAGTTTCGCGTTCGACGTTAACTGACCTATGACACTGGATACCAACGAAACCGTTGAGCTCCCCGAGTTCTGTTGCCCGCACTGCGAAAGGACTATCCCCGTAGACGCGACCAAATCCGGGATGGAATCCACCTGCCCGCACTGCAGCAGCCGCATCGTCTTTCCCCCGCTGAACTACGCGGCGCCGTCGCCGAGTAAGGTCGAGCGCACCATGGAGCAGGTCTTCCCAGCCAACTTCACCGGGCTGACCATCTCCGCGTTCCTGGGCGAACAAGGGGTGAAGCAGGAGCCGGGCATCGAGTTGGACGGTGAACAGCACGACGGCCACAAAGCTCTCGAGACGGAGCACGGTCAGCGCTATGAAGTCGGCGAGACCGTGGCCAAGGGCGGTATGGGCGCCATCCTCGCTGCGAAGGACGTCAACATCCGACGGTCCGTCGCGATGAAGGTGATGCTGCAGAAGCGCAAGATCAAAACGCCCGAGCTGTTGCGGTTCATCGAGGAAGCCCAGGTGACCGGGCAGTTGGAGCATCCGAATATCGTTCCGGTGCACGAGCTTGGTCTGGACGCCGGCGGCCACGTGTTTTACACGATGAAGTTCGTGCGCGGCATTACATTGAAGGACGTCCTGACGAAGATCCGCATGGGCAACCGGGAGATGGCCGAGACGTATTCGTTAAACCATCTGCTGAATATCTTTCTGAAGGTCTGCGACGCCGTTGCTTTTGCGCACTCCAAAGGCGTGATCCATCGCGACCTGAAACCCGAGAACGTGATGATCGGCGATTACGGCGAAGTGCTCGTGCTGGACTGGGGGCTGGCAAAAATCATTGGTCGGCCGGAATCTCTCACCTACGACACGGACAACGATGAACAACCGGACTGGATTCAGGAGGACGTGTCGTCGTACCGGATACAGGACGACAGTTTCAAGACGATGGCCGGCACAATCATGGGGACGCCGACGTTCATGTCGCCGGAGCAGGCGCGTGGTGAAATCGACGCCACCGGTCCGCGTTCCGATATCTATTCGCTGGGCGGCATTCTCTACAATATCCTGACGTTGCACACGCCGATCGAACGCGACAGCGTCAACGAACTGCTGGTGGCGATCGTGGCGGGGAGAATCGAACCGCCCCAGTATTGGAATCCGGATGGCTGTTATGTTGATGACGGCAAGGAAGAGACCACACTGTACCATTGTCCCGGCCGACGCATCCCGGATGCTCTGGACGCCGTGGCGATGAAGGCTCTGGCGTTGGAAGCCGAAGACCGTTATGCCGACGTGAAGGAGCTGCAGGCGGATATCGAAGCGTGGCAGACCGGTTTTGCCACCCGGGCGGAAGAAGCCGGATTGGCCCGCCAGGTCTGGTTGCTGCTGATGCGTCACAAAGCGGTCTTCAGTACCGTCGGTGCAGCGTTGCTGGTCCTGGTTGTGGTGGTCACCGGTTTTGTCCTGTCGCTGCAGGCGAGTTATCGCGAGGAACAGCGGGCCAGGATTGCGGAGCAGGAACAGAAAGACGCCGCTCTGGCCGCGAAGGCGAAGGCTGAAGGCGAACGCCTGGCCAAGGAACGCGAGCTCTACTATGCGAATATTGCATTTGCCAAAGAGTGCCTCTATGCGACGCCGGGACGTCCCGCCCTGGCGCAGGAGGTCCTGGCGAACTGCGACCCGCGCTATCGGCATTTCGAGTGGCGCTTCCTGAAGGCCAGGGCCGATCGCAGCGGCCGGCGTTTCGCCGTCGGCGGCTGGCAGGCGCCCATGTCCTGGCACGGACGCATGGCCATGTCGCCCGACGGCGCCGTTGTCGTTGTCGCCGCTGACACACAAGTTGCGACCGGCGGGTGCAGGCTGTGGTGGTTTATCCGGGACGGTGACAGCTGGCAACCGCACGAGAAAGCATTCAAAGGACTCGGTTCGGCTCGCAGCGTTGCGCTTGATGCTTCCGGCAAGTACGCGGCAGTGCAGGGCACATTGGGGACGCAGGTCGTCGATCTGAAAACGGAGACGATTCG
The DNA here is from genome assembly GCA_964384625.1 of uncultured Lentisphaerales bacterium. Lineage (GTDB taxonomy): Bacteria > Verrucomicrobiota > Lentisphaeria > JABSQK01 > JABSQK01 > CAYLNH01. Next base: position 5,831 of record CAYLNH010000313.1, on the reverse strand, counting down.
CGCTGTCGTGGCGCAACGTTGCCCCGGCCTGCTGGAATATGTGGATGTGCAAGTTGACCGCATCGGGTTCCGGGCGGCGGCCGGTGAAGACCTGCGTCACTTCGCGTTGAGCACCGTCGAAGGGCAGGGCGGCAATCCGGTTCCAGTGAAGACGGTCGCCGTCCCCAGGCTGGCTGCAACCCGGCGTATTGCCACATCGTTGCAGACGAGTTTTCGACTTGACGGAGGTTCGGTGACATTGCCGGTGACCGGGGCAGAAACGTCCTTGTCGAACCTTTATGTTGGTCCAAACCGTCAGTGTCTCGTCGCCACCCGCGGTGATTGCCTGGCGGTGTACGAGATGGACACACTGAAACTGCGCTGGCAACGCCGAATGGCGTGGGCCGGGATTGTCCGGGTCTGTGTCGCTGCCAATGGCCGTTATCTGGCCGCGGCGGGCAGCCGGACATCCAGATTGATGTCGGCGGTTGACGGCAAGCCGATCGGCGATCTTCCGTTTGCCGCGTCGGCGTTCGCCTTTTCTTCCGACAGCCGGGTGCTGGCAGTTGCCGAGCATGGACGCGTCCACCTAGTCACGCCGGCGACGGGCAAGGAGCTGGCCGGTATGGCGGTTCACGATGTTGACATCCAGTGCCTGACGTTTTCAGATGATGATCATCAGATCATCTCGGTGTCCGGCAGCCAGGTTGTGGTTACGGACGTCGCAGCGATGACTGATGTGCCGCCGGCGGCCGGGATCATGGATTTCGCCGGTAACGTCGTGGGCATGGATTGCGAACCGCAGACGGTCCCGTCGGGATGTATTGCAACAGCGACGAGCGACCGGCTGTACGCGATGCCGGACGGTGCTTTGGTCAGTCTGCAGACGCCGGGCAAGGTCCGGGTGCGGCGCGGCAACGACGTGCGTGAGGATGAGTTGAGTGCGACGTGGAAAGGCAACGTCTTGATGGGAGTCGGTTCATCGGCCACCGGCAAGTGTCTGCTGTTCTGGGGCGGTCGGAAACAGCGGCGTTCGGACCTGGTGGTAACGGCAGTGCAGGCGGACAACATGCGTGAGTTGTGGTCGGTGCAGGCGCCTGCTGTGCTGGCGACACATCGTTTCGATCGCCTGATGTCCGTGTCCGACGAACTCTGGAGCGGCGGGGAAAAGAAGATGTACCCGGTCACTGCTGACCCGGCGTACTCCGGTCAGGCTCGCTGGTTTGTGGCCGGCAAGTCCACGTTGTATGCCGGCGACTGTCGCGTCAACTACAGGTCCGGCAAGTATGTGATTGTGCGTCCGGATGGCAGCCGTCTGGAAATCCCCAGCGGCATGCGCGTGCATACAGGTCGGCTGGTACCCTATGTCTCCCTGTCGGAATCAAGCGGTCGCATGGCGATAATGGTGCGGCAGACGGACGTGCAGGTTGTCGACGTGAAGTCCGGAAAGACCGTCTGCGAGATGACCGGCGGGCAGGCCCCCGTTGCGGCCCTCTGCATTTTCGCTGATGGTCAGCGCGTTGCGACGTGGGGACGAGACGGCACACTGCGTCTCTGGCATGCCGAAACCGGCAAGGAGCTCCTGTCGTTCGAGGTCATCCGCCCCGTGACCGGCGCTTGTACGTTGGGCGTCGTCAGCGGGAGTGGCGGCCTGCGGGGAGTCGTCCGAAATCTGCGCGGCAAATCGCAGTCCTTCGTTATGGCGACCAGGTAGTCCGATTATCTCATGAATTGCAGCGACGCCGCAGAAGATGATCAAACCTTGGGGCCGGCTGTATCGTCCGCGAAAACGGTGCGGGATCGAGTTCCTGGTTTCCGCGAAGTAACCCCCAAGCTCGGCTTTGGGAGTGTCCACTCGCCCTTCAGTTCAGTCGGCCAACCGGCACTCCGCGAAGAAGCCCAAAGCTCGGCTTGGGGAGTGTCTACACGCCCTTCAGTTCAGTCGGCCCACTACAATCCCCGCCTTTGGTTGCGGACTCGACAAACATGTTTGTCGAGTCCGCAACCAAAGGCGGAGAGACGGGGCGCATGCGAAACTGGAGGGAGGCCGACAACCCACCGGTTACAGCCGAGCGAATTCCTTCGCGGCGGGTGCAGTCAGTCACCACCTGCCGATGGGGCAGTGTTCGGTGACCAACGGCAGCTTCGCTTTCAAGTAACAGCCGCAGCGTCGGCAGCGCTGACTCTTGGCGACGTAGGCTTCGCACTGTGAGCAGGTCTGCAAGCGCCGCTCTCGATCTGCATGGCTGATGGTCAGATTCTTGCCGGTGACCAGGTTGTGCGTCAGCTTGACCACAGACCGGCTCAGGCTGAGGGCTTGCTGAACGAGCGGGGGGTATTCCTCTGGTGCTTCCGAAGCCTGCAGATCATCCAACAACTGCGGCTTGCTGTTTCCTCCCAGATATCGGGCGATCTCCAGCGCCAGATCGCGGTTCATCCCCTGGCCAACGAGAGCCGCTAAACAAAGGGCTTTCTCGGCGTCGGGGACCTTGCCCACAACGGCCTCGGCATACTCCTGTGTCGAAGGAAACTCGGTTGTTGTCCAATAGGCGCGGCCAAGTCGCGGCTTGCGCCAGCCGCGTTGCAGTGCGTCCATCTGCATGTGCCAGCATTCGGTGGGGTTGGCAACCGCAATGCCGCTTGCCTGGCTCCAGATATCGATCGCCGTGCCGATCTCCGACCACTGTCCGCAGTGCTTTTCGCCGAGTTCCCCAAGCGCTTCGGCGATTGCCTCCACCAGGGGGCGGGCCGCGGCAAGCTCGCACGCCGCAAACGGTTCTCGGTTGACGGGGACCGAAGCAATTGTCATTGCCAACGAGAGAAACTCTCCATCGGCTTCATTGCTCTCGCGGATGATATTCGTGAGCGGCGCAACATAAGGGAGCACGTTTCCGCTCAAGGAAACCTGCTCGATGATCGAAGTCAACAGGACACGCCATTCGGCGCTTGGCAGTTCGGGCGTGGCGGCAAGCAATGCGTTCAGTGCTGGAGCCAGCCCTGTCCCATGCAGTTTCTTGGCGGCAGTCAAAAGTTCATCCTCTTGCATGCTGCCAATGTAACTTGTGATTCTTGCGGAACCAGTGGACGGCTATGCCGGCTCTTCCGGGAACGGTCCGCTGTCGTAGACGGCCTTCATTCCCGGCATCATCGGGCTCGGCGCGTTGCAGATGTCGAAGCCGGCATAGATCGCCTTGACATTGCAGACGTCGTACTTGAGCGGGTTGCCTGGGTTTTCGCCAACGCACCCGATACCCTCCCAGGAGTTGAGCGTGTACCACGGCGCCGGGACGTCGGTTGGATCCGGCTTTAACGCTCCGGGATCGACGCAATCGCCATCGCCGCTGCACTCGGCAGCCGCAGCCCGGTAGATGCGGTAGGAATAGTCCGTCGGCAGGTTGTCGGCGCCGGTGGAGCCGGATACCGCGGTGATCTCCCACTGGTCCAGCGTGATGCCGGCTGCGGCAATCTCGGCGTCCGTCAGACACCCTTCCAATGCGTGGTTGACGACGTTGGCAGTCTCGTCCGCCGTGACCCAGTCCGCCGTGAAGCACCAGACACAATGTTTCGGATCGCCGCTGGACGACGAGCTGGAACTGCTGGAGGAACTCGAACTGCTCGAACTGCTTGAGCTGCTGCTGGAGCTGCTTGACGAACTTGAACTGCTGGAGGAGCTGGAGCTGCTGGAGGAGCTGGAGCTCGACGAGCTGCTCGAACTGCTGGAGCTGCTGGAGCTCGACGAGCTGCTTGAACTGCTGGAACTACTCGAGCTTGAAGAGCTTGAACTGCTTGAGGAGCTGGAGCTCGACGAGCTGCTTGAGGATGAGCTGGACAACGAACTGCTCGAACTGGAACTGCTGCTCGATGAACTCGATGAGCTGGAGCTTGAGGATGAGGACGAGCTCGATGAGGAGCCGCTTGAACTGCTCGAACTCCCGGAACTGCTGCTTGAGGAGCTGGTGCCGCCCTTCAGCTTCCTTGCCACCGCGGGCCGCGTCTGTTGTCCCTTCGTCTTGGTGTTGATCGTGATCTGGGGGGCCGCCGGTGAGCCGTCCGCGTCGAAGCAGCGGCCGAGGATGTCGAAATCCGGCGCGCCGATCATCCAGGGGTAGGTCGGCAGGACGGACGCGGTATTGGCGCTCCAGACAACGCCGAAGACGCCGGTGTCGCTCATGATGATGTCCGGCGTGAAGTGGTAACCGCGTTTGGGCTTGTTGACGACGATCTCCGCGAAGCGTTCCGCGCCGGCATCGTCCATGCCGCGGGCGGCGATGAAGAAATTCGGCTTCTTGGTCGTACAGCATTGCCAGGTGACGACATAGTCGCCGGATTGGGTGCAGGCGACCGCCGGTTCCAGGTTGCGGCCCTTCTTCGTGTTGATTTTCACGCTGTCGTACTTCGGCGTACCGTCGGCGGCAAAGCTGCGCGCCAGAATGGTGCTTTTTGCCGACAGTGCCGCCGTCTCGTGCGGGTCGCGAACGCGGCGGACTGGAAACAGTTCTTCGGGGAAGATGAACTTGATCGGGCCGGTGTGCTGCCACGCCACCACGAAATCGCCGGTGGGTTCCATGGCGATGTCGGGATTCAGATTCAAACCCTTGCCGGCGGTGACGTTGAACTCGCCCGTCAGCGCGTTGCCCATGGCGTCGTAACGGACGCCCTGAATAATGTACCCGTGCGGGTCGCTGTCTTCCCAGACCACGACGAACTCGCCGTTTTCGTCCATGGCGACAGCCGGCGTGCGCTGCTGGCCGGGGGCCGATAGGTTCAGTGTCTTCTCGGCCCACTTCTCGGTGCCGCTCGTATTGAAGCCGCGACCACGAATCTGGTAGGTGCCGTCCATGTCCGCATCGTCTTCCCAGACAACCACGAAATCGCCCTCAGGCTCCATCGCGATGCGGGGAAGGCGCTGCTGGCCGCTGCCTTCTTTGTTGACGGTAAACTGGGGAATGCGTTCGGTGCCGTCGGCGTTGAAGCCGCGGGCGTAAATCTGGTACTTGTCGTTCTCGTCATGGTCATCTTCCCAGACCACAACGTAACGGCCGTGAGCATCCATGGCGACGTCCGGCGCCATTTGTCGACCGGCCGTCGTGACGTTTACTTTCTTCTCGGCAGGCAGGGGACCGTAAGGCAGGCGCCGTTCGAACACATCGAAATCAGAACTCCAGACGTACGGCGGCACCGACCGGTGCAGGTGGCGCCGGGTCATTTTGCAGTGCTCCCATACCACCACGGCGAAGGGGCGTCCGATCTTCTCCCAGAACTTCTCGAACTTCCGCAGGCTGTAATCTGAGAAGTCATAGCGTTCGTGGAACCTTGGCATCCTGTTCTCCTTTGTAAGCGTCCATTCCCTTGATCAAAGCGACCGATTCGGCACAAGACAGGCGTCGGGATTTCCGTTGTGCGGCGGTGTCCCTCGAGTTCCTGCCGGCCCCACCCGTACAGAACACGAACCCATCAACGAGCCCTACCGTAAAACCTGCCGAGGGTATTGCAAACCGCCGCCCGCATATTTGGCAGAAAGTTGGCTGAACCGCTGAACCCCAAGAGAGGGGAATATCCGATATCCAACCGAGATGCACCCGATAGAAGTCCTGCGGACCGTCTCAGACAGTCTGCTTCCGAGCGTGGCCGCGGTCGTCTCGACCGCGCATCCCCGACTTCTGTCGGGGACATCAGCCGAGAAAGGTTGACTGCCCAAGGGCGGAGAGAGGAATCGCCATCCGCCTGGATGGGCTGGGCGTGCGTTTCCCAGCCGGGGACGGCGGCCGGGTGCCGGTCCGGCAAGGCGCCGTCGAACAAGCGATGCGAGCATCGTGTCCCGCCTTGGCGGGATAGATTTCGTGCTTGCCCCG
>CAYLNH010000312.1:0-7970 GCA_964384625.1 uncultured Lentisphaerales bacterium | reverse complement strand
AGGCGTTACATGGTCCCTTTGGGAAATGACCGAAGAACTCGGCACTGTCAAGCAAGGGTCGGGGCAAGCGCAAAAAAACCATCAAGCGCGCCGTTGGCGTGCTGTGGACGGGGACCTCGCCGGCGCAGCGCTTTCGCAATTCCATCCGCAATCTCACAATCAACACGGGTTCGGGCAATGCCGGCGCGTCGGGCATCCGCTACCACGCCAACAACCAGGGCAGCATTCGCCACGTCAAGATCGTCTCCGGCGACGGCAAAGGCTTCTGCGGCCTGGACGTGTCCGACGGCGAGGTCGGTCCCTGTCTGGTCGAGCATCTGCATGTGGTCGGGTTCGACTACGCCATCTACGATCATGCCCTGAACATGGTCACGTTCGAGCACATCACGATCGAGAACCAGAACGTCTGCGGCATTCTCGGGCGTCAGGTGCTGCCCATCCGCCGGCTGGTCAGCCGCAATAGAGTCCCGGCCATCAAGGTCGAGAAATTCTGGTCCGTGCTCTGTCTGATTGACAGCGAACTGCTGGGCGGCGACCCGCAGGTGCCGGCGATCACGACGGATTTGAACCCGCACTATCTGCGCCACGTTAAGGTCGAAGGCTACCGGGTCGCGTTAAAGCCGAAACAGGGCAAGGAGGTCCCCACCGGCATGATCGACGAACTCGTGTCAGACGGCAAGCAGTCGAGTTACCAGGGGCGCGGCAAAACCGGCCTGGGTTTGGCGATCAAGGAGACGTCGGAGGTGCCGTGGGAACCGGACTTCACCAAGTGGGCCAACCCCATCAACTACGGCGCCAAAGCCGACGGCAAGACCGATGACACCAAGGCCATTCAGGCGGCCATCGACGACCGGACCAAGACCGTGGTGTACTTCCCCGGCGGCAAGACCTTCCGGATGCACGGCGACGTCGAGATCCGCGGCACGATCAGCCGGATTACCGGCTGCGAAGGCATCTTCCGCGGCGGCACCCAGGGAAAGAAGCGGATCAAACGCGGCTGCTTCGTGTTCAAGGACGGCACGGCGCCGGTGGTAATTGTCGAACGCATCGACGCCATGTACTCCGGAATCTCGATCCGGCATGAAGCGTCGCGGACACTGGTCTTAAGCAGCACCGCCGACATCAAGCAGGAGCCGAGTACCGGCAGCGGGGACTACTTCCTGTCTGACGTCGTCGGCCAGATGCCGGAGCTGAAGAACCCGAAACAATGCTTCTGGGGGCGGCAGCTGAATGTCGAGACCAAGACCGGCACGAACATCATCAACAACGGCGCGACGATGTGGATTCTGGGTTTGAAGACGGAGAGCGGGCACACGAAGATCCTGACGCGCAGTGGCGGCCGGACGGAGGTGATCGGCGCGCACATCTATTCGAATCCGCGCACGCTGCCGCCGGATCCCCTGTTCGAGATCATCGATGCGCAGGCGTCCTTTGCCGGCATTCGGCAGACGTGGTTCGGCAACATGAAGCCCTACAACCTGCAAGTGCGCGAAACACAGAAGGGCGTCAAGACCGAACTGCTGCGCAAGAACAGTCCGCGCGGCCGGTTTATCACGCTGTATTCGACGAAAGAAGTAACAAAAGAAAGGGCGGCAGGGGAGTGAGATCTCTCCTGTGCCATGAGCAACCAATTCTGCACATGGTTCCGAGCTGTTCGGTTGTACCATGAGCATCCCTGCCCATGCATCCGGAAACACGAGCAGGGAGGTTCGTGATACAACGGAAAGCGGGCACGAGCAGGGAGGCTCGTGATACAACGGAAAGCGGGCACGAGCAGGGAGGCTCGTGATACAACGGAAAGCGGGCACGAGCAGGGAGGCTCGTGATAGAGAACTGAGGAATAGCCATATGAAACAAACAATACATTCATTGCTGGCAGCGATACTGGCTGCCTTGACCTGCACAGTACAAGGACAAGACGACATGAAGGCGAAGGTCGCGCAGATTCCGGAATCCGAATATGTCACCGTCAAAGACGGCCATCTGAGTCTCAGAGGAAAGCGGGTGCGTTTCTGGGGCGCCATCGGTGCCCTCGACGGCAAGCAGAAGACCATCAAGGGCGATCCGTACTACGTGCAGCGCCGGAACGCTGAACGCATTCGGGACATGGGGTTCAATATCATCCGGTTCTGGCACTACGGCAGCGGCGAGTACACCAAGGGAGATTTGTCCAAGAGCGATCTCGTCGACTTCTTCCTGGCCGAGTGCAAGAAGCAGGGCATCTACGTTTGGGGCGCCGGACTTGGCGGCGGCGGCGTACTGTACACTAACGAGCTCGAGGGAGCCGCGAAGATCATTGACGATCCAAAGACCGAAGCCGCCTGGAAAACGGCCACGGCGCAACTGGCAAAGCCGCACTATCGCCACAAAGAAAAGGTGGTTCGCATCGGCAAATCGCTCGCCTGCGTCTGGGACCCGCGTCTCGAGGCGTTATTCATCCGCAACATGAAGCGGTCCGCGCAACATTTAAACCAACACACCGGTTTGCGGTTCTGCGACGATCCGCAGAACGCCATCTGGGAGATCACCAACGAACAATGGTGGCCGCGTCGCATGGTTTCCGCCGCCTGGCAGAAGCTGCCGGCGTTTTTTCAGAAGTCGTTGACCGACCAGTGGAACGCTTTCCTCAAGAAAAAATACGGCTCGGAAGCCAAGCTGAAGGCAGCCTGGTTGGACTTGCTCCCGGGCGAAAGCCTCAAAGAAAAGTCAATCCTGCTGGCACCGCTGGGTCCCGAGCAGTCGGCCATGCGCTTCAACGATACCAACCCGCAGGCGCTCGCCGCACTCAAAGGGCTGAAGCAGAAGTTCAGCCGCGATGACTTCAATTTCCAGCGCGGCGCCGACGTGATGGAATTCTTCACGCAATTGCTGGTAGCACACAAGCAGCGTATCGCCAAACAAGTCAAGACCTGGGGCCGCAGCTGCAAACTCAGCCCGCTAATTTACGACACCGGCATCGGCTACAACGCGCAGTCCCAGTACATGCACCAGCAGGCGGACGCCGTCTGTCACGGCGGCTACATGGAGGGCTTTACCTTTAAAGACCCGACGCACAAGCGCTACCCGTTCTACAGCGGCTTGGACATGCCGCCGCGCGTCTGCAAGGACGTACCGTGGATGGAGCACAACAAGGTCGAAGGCAAGCCGTTCTTCGTCTACGAAACACAGGTCGGCAATCCGAATAAGTATCGGGCCGAGTACCCGTTGCGGATTGCGGCGCTCGGGGCCATCCAGGACTGGGACGCGGTCTGCTGGCACTACTGGCACCTGAACCAGTCCGACTATGAGAAGGACGAACCGCATACCGGCAAGCTCAGTTTCCCGGGGCCGGGCGCGCACCAGTACGTCTACAGCTTCGACGAGGTCCACCTGTCCGCCCTCAAGGCAGCCGGCACGATCTTCCGCCAGGGCCTGGTGAAGCCGGCGCCGCAGCCGACCAAGTACATCTACGGCCGCAAGTCGCTGTATGATCCGGCCGGCATGGACTATGCCGGCTGCTACGGCAAGACCGGCTGGAACATGCTGGATACGACCTACCGCTACGGCGTGCGTATCGAACTGGACCCGACGCGTGAGGACGACGAGGTCGTCGGCCCGCAAATTCTGTTCAACGGCTTTGACAAACCGTGTCCGATCAAACCAAACGACCAGATCGAGTTCGACTATCAGAAAGCCCACCTGATCTTCGACAGTCCCGGCGCCATGAGCTATGTCGGCTTCTTTGCGCAATACGGCAACCCAACGTTGACCTTCCAAAACGGTGCGACATTGACAGACATCAAGATTGTCAATCCAAAAGGATCTCCTTACCCGGTGACGGACGATGAGAAGTACCTGGCATTCACCCTGGCGTGCACGACCGGGAGGTCCTTGAAAACAACGAAGAAAGCGATGATCTCACTGGTGAGCACCTCCTTCAACAGCGGCCTGAAGTTGGACCCGAAGCTGAAGCGCCAGAAGTACGGCACTGAACCGGTATTGGTCACGCGCGTCGGCGCCACGGTCGAGTGTCCGGCAATCGCCGGCATGAATTATGTCTTCCGTGATTTTCAAATGCGCGACGTCGGCCAGGGCACCGCAACAAACGGCGTCCTCAAGATCCCGGCCGACAAACCGATCTTCGTCGTAGAGTTGAGCCGGTAGGCAATTCGCACGCCCGTCCCGCGTCCCCGCAGGCAGGGCGGAAACGGCGGATCGGCGGTCTACGCATATGCGACGTCCCGGAAGATGCATTGGGCGTCACGGCATGTTCAACCAATACTGCAGTCACTGTTTGGGTTCGGCGTTCGTCTCATTGCCAACCCCTTTCCGGTAAGTTTAAAAGCCGTTGGCGTACAGTATATTTCTACGCTGGGATCTGATGCCGGGATTTGCCGTTGAAACGCGCCCTTGAAAAGTTCATCAATCACACGGTGACGGAAATCGCCGTTGGCGTGCTGATTCTGATCAGCATCACGGTGACGGTGTTGGAGGTGAAGACGCCGGAAGGGCCGCTGAACGACATCTACACCTGGATCGGGGTGGGGTTGAACGCGGTCTTTATTGTCGAGCTGACGATCCGGTGGTTTGTCGCACGCTCGACCAGGCACTTCCTGAAGCACTTCTGGATTGATATCATCGCGGTGCTGCCGTTCTCCGCCGGCGCCTTTCGCGCCTTCCGCATCCTGCGCGTATTGCGGCTGCTGCGACTGGTGCGTCTGGGCATTCTGATTACGCGGCGGACGCGAAACCTGGCCGCCTTCATCAGCGAGGGGCTGGCGGAAAACATGCTCATGGTGGTCATCCTGGTCGTGGTCTTCCTGATCGGCGCCATCGGCATGGCATTGGTCGAGAAGAACTGGTCGTTCTCCGATTCGGTCTGGTGGAGTATTCACACTCTGATGGCCGGCGAGCCGATCGGCGGTCCCAAAGGAACGGAACCGGCAGACTATTCGACCATGGGCAGAGTGATCACCTCGGTCGTCATGCTCGGCGGCTTCACCGTCTTTGCATTGTTCACCGGTGTGGTGTCGGCCGTGATGGTGTCGCGTTTGCGCGGCGGCATGGAAGCCAAGGAGGTCGAGCTCGAGGAGCTCACGGATCACTACGTCATCTGCGGCTGGAACCGGGCGGCGCCGACGGTGATCCTGGAGCTGCAGACCAACCGGCTGACGCGACGGACGCCGATCGTGATCGTGGCCGAACTCGAAGACGACCCCGAGCTGCCGCCGAGCGGGATCAACCGTGGACTGATCTTCTTCGTGCGCGACGATTTCACCTCGACCGAGGTCCTGCATCGCGTTCGCGTCGAGCACGCCCGCAAGGCGATCATTCTGGCCGACAAATCCAAGGTTCGCAGTGACCAGGACCGCGACGCCCGGACGATTCTGGCGGCACTGACGATCGAGAAAATCAGCAAAGAAGCCCAAGGCACGACAGCTATCAGTATCTACAGCTGCTGCGAACTGTTGAATCGCGATGAACAGAAGATGCGTGTACTGGAGATGGTCGATGTCGAGGACATCGTCGAAGGCGATGAATACGTCGGCAACCTGATTGCGCACTCCACGCGTGCCTACGGCCTGATTCAGGTGTTGAATGAACTGCTCACTTCCAGCCGCGGCAACGAGTTCCACCGGGAAGCGGTCTCGCCGGACATTGCCGGGATGACCTTCCTGGAGGCGCTGAAATCCTACCAGGAAAAATCCGATAAGCTCATCATCGCCATCGCCGAAGGCAATTGGAAGACGCAGGTGAACCTGGACGATCCGGTTCAGCGCGTGCGGCCCAGGTACATCGTCAATCCGCCCGCCGACCGCAAGCTCAAGTCCGGCGAGGAGTTGATTACCATTCTCCATCCGAGCGTCCGACATGTCGACCAGGTCTCGCACAAGATCGTCATCGACGGCGACCACCGCATCGACTGGAGCCGGCCGCCGGCGGCGGCGCCGGCGCTTGACGCGCTGGACGATCACTGCATCATCTGCGGCTGGAGCCGCGCTGTCCCCAAGATCATTCGGCAACTGCGCGATGATCCGCAAACGAAATACGCGCCGATCGTCGTCATTTCGCAATTGGAGGAGATCCCCGAAACGTTGGCGCCGTTGGCGGATGAACGGACCTTCTTCGTCAGCGGCGACTACACGTCGACCGGCACCCTGGAAGAGGTCCGTGTGGCACAGGCGCGGACGGCAATCCTGGTGGCGGACAAGTCCGTTAAGCGCGACGACCAGGACCGCGACGCACGCACAATCCTGGCGGCACTGACCATCGAGAAAATGAACCCGAATATCCATACCTGCGCCGAGCTGCTGCGGCGCGACGCCGAGAAAGTCAAAGTCCTCGAGATGGCGCATATCGAAGATGTCGTCGTCGGTGACGAGTATCTCGGCAACCTGATCGCGCACGCCACCCACGTCTATGGTCTGATCCGGGTCATGGACGAATTGCTGACGGCCAACCACGGCAACGAATTCTACAAGATCCCGGTGCGCCCCGAGCTGATCGGCAAAACGTTCGCTGAGGCGCTGGTCGAATATAAGCGTGATTGCGACGGCATTCTGCTGGCGGTCGAGACCAAGACCATGCCGCGTTGGGATGGCTACGAGGAGGGCCACGTTCCCGAGCACAACGATGTCCGCTATTACTTCACCAACCCGCCGCCGGATTACATTCTCCAGGCGGAGGACAAGGTATTCATCATCAGCGAACGCTGTGAACAGCCGGAAGTGGTCGATTGACCGGCGAATTGCCCTTGCTCTCACACGTTTGACCGCAACAGTAGTGAATCCGGCAGCAACGACCGCTTTGGCTCATTCCAAGATCAGCAGCAAGAATTTCGGTTTCCACATCCTCTTTGCGGACATGCATGTAGAGCATTCTTTCCACGAGAGCATTGCTGATACGGTCCGATTCGACGGCATCGTCAATGCCGCCGACCTGGAGCGGAAGGCCGCGAAGCCAAACCCGGAAGGCCCTGCGAATGAGTGATTCAGCGCACCGCCCATGAATCCGCAGGCTGACGGCAAGACGCCCGGCAGTCTGATCTGCGGCGTCCTCTGCCTGCCGGGCCGGCCGCGGGCGCGCTCGGGCGAGCGACAATGTTAAGGCCCGCACCGCCCCGGGCAGCCTGAAACGCCGTGTCATCCGGGAGCGGCGAAGCCGCCGCCCGCGGCGTTTTGCCGCGGGCGACGCCGGGCAACAGCCGGATTTCGCCGGAAGATTTCACCGTTGCTGAAATATCCTGAAGGTGGCCGAAAATCCTGTCGGCACCGTTCGTTTTTCGACGTGCAACCTGTTCGCGATGAGATAGATGCGCGTGGCCTTGAGGAACCCCCATTTTTTTGGCAAAAGCGCTTGCATCGCCCCATACAAACCCTATGGTATAGTTGTGGTTTTTGTAACGCCTCCTTATGCCTCCTTTTCTCCTGCAAAGACCACAACAGCCTCCTTGGCGCAGCCCCCTCCCTCCTACGGGCTGCGCCGCTTTATTTTAAACTGAATTCCCCTCATATCAGGCTGTTACGTGTCACCAGCAGTGGTTTTCACCGCCGGCAGGCTTGACTGCCGGAGTGATGGGCGGTGGGCTACAGGCACACCTGGCACGCTTTTCTTCGCCTATTCCGGCGTTCCACCACCGGCAGGCTTGACCTGCCGGCGGAAAAACGGGAACTGGAAGCGGCTGTCTGGTGCAGGTGACCGATCCTGAAACTCCGCACCGTCCCGACGCTCAAGAGGTCGGGACGGGACCTCTGTGCAGAATGCAGAGGGCAGCAATCGAGGTCTTACGCCTCGTCCCGGGCGCATGTCAGTTCTGTAGGTCATCCCTTCGTGTTGTGGCAAGAGCCGCACCATAGCGCCAGAACGTTCGCCAGTCCAGCCACCGGCGGGCTTGTGGGCGTATGCGATGTCTGTTGCCGGTTGGCGACTCGCTAGAGCCGAATGGCGCTGAATTAAGATGATCTTGGGACAGGCAATGTCTTTTCCGTGTA
>CAYLNH010000311.1:0-7992 GCA_964384625.1 uncultured Lentisphaerales bacterium | reverse complement strand
ACTATCTGATTCAACCCCCTGAGAATCACACCCCCGGAGCTAGACACGACACATCATGTCCGGCCACTACGGAGACAAGCTTCGTGGGGGCCGGCAACGTAGTTCAGGAGGTCCTTTCTTCAGAGTTTGACGGGTTTGATCGAAACGGCCTTGCCGGTTTCCGAGGACTTGCGGATGGCTTCGAGCATGTACATGAGCTGCACCGCCTGTCGCGCCGAATTCATCGGCTCGCCGCCGCTGAGCGCCGCTTTGGCAAAGTCGTGGACCAGACCGTGAAAACCGGTCTTCATATTGGCCACGCGTCGGGTCATCGGTAGCGCACCGACTTTGACGCCGTCCCGGTGGTCGGCAATGAGTTTGCCGCGCCCAACGTCTACCCCGGCCTTCGTGCCCAGGATGATCAGGTCCTGCCACTCCGAACGGCCGACCACGCCGTCCTCCATCTGCTCAGGCTTGACGCGATTCATCGCAAACGACGTCGACAACGACAAGGTGGCGCCGTCGGCGAAACGGATGAGGCCGAGTGACAGATCATCGGCGTTATAGGGCATGGACAGTCCTTTTCCTTTGGCCAGGTAGTCAAAGCCGCAGTGCAGGCCGCCGAAGGCGACTTCCGGTGCGGGGTTGCCCATACAGAACCAGGCGTCGTCGACTTTGTGCACCCCCAGGTCCAGCAGCACGCCGCCGCCGGCATCCTTATTGACGCCCCAGCCGCCGCGGAACGGGATGCCGCGGCTGCGCAGCCAGTGGCTCTCGGCGTGGTAGACCCGACCGAGCTTGCCCTTCAGCGCCAGATCGCGGCAGGCGAGCTTCTTCGTGTCGAACCGCTGCTGGCGGACGTAGGCGTAGGCGAGCCCGCGCTGGTCGGCCTGACGCGCGATGCGCACCATCTGGGCGGCATTGGTCGTCGGCGGCTTCTCGCACAGGACGTGCATGCCGTGGCGCAGACAGAATTGCGTCGAGTCGTAGTGCAGATCCGTCGGCAGGGCAATACAGACGGCATCGACAGCACCGGACTTGACCATGTCTTTGTAGTCACTGAAACGCGCCGCCTGCTCGGTCCGGGCCGCGATCTCGGGGCCCCGGCGTTCCGCGCCAAGCGCCAGGAACTGGGCATAGCGGTCGTCGTCCGGTTCGGCAATCGCGGTCAACTCGGTATTCCTCACTTCCGCGGCGGCCCAGGCATGGTTCTTCCCCATGCCCAAACCGACAACGCCAACGCGCAGTTTCTTCGAACGAGCCATTCCGAGGTCCTTTCCCTGCAGGTTCTTGGACAAAACAGATCTGTCCTTCCATAGCAATACAGACACAATATTGACGATAGAGCGGCGATTTGCGGCTGGCAACCGGCGTTGATTGGAGTTATCCTTAAGTTATTGGAGATTTCTTAGGCATGGACGCAGCCCGTTTCCGCGCCGTGAACAGTCCCAGGGCATACTGGGGGTTCGTCGGCGAACTCGCAAACAGAGTGTTGACCGATCTCGGCCGCGGCCGGCGGACGTGTCATATCGCGCCGCCGGTACTGCCGTTTCGGCCAAGTCCCGTCGGGCATATGCACGACCAGATTGAACTGCTGTTCGGCGCCGTCGGCGTCGGCGGCATGCGCTTGCGGGAGGGGGCAGTTCCGATTCGTCCCGGCGCCGTTACGGTGATTCCGCGGGGCGTGCCGCATCGCGAATACATCGACGACCGGCAACAGCCCTACGGCAATATCGTCTGCAACGTCGGCCCGGAGGCCTTCAGCGGTCACACGCGTTTTGACGATCCGGGCGGGGACCACCGGCGTTTCCCGGCGCGCCTGGCGGACCCTCGGGCCGGCCGCACCTATCGCTATCTGGTCGAGGCGACGGCCGCCGTGGGGCAGGGCGCTTCCGAGGGCGATCACCTGGTGCGCGGCCTGGTACAAGCCGCTCTGGCCGTCATGCTCGACGCGATGTCCGGGTTGGAACCGACCACCGCCGAAGACCACCTGGTACACGTGGCGCAGATGTATGTGGAGACGCATCTGTGTCTGCCCGAACTTTCCGTCGCCCAGATCGCCGCCGAACTCGGCTACAGTGCCGACTATCTGTCGCACCGTTTCCACGCAGTGAAAAGCATTCGTCTGACTGCGTTTATCGCCGAACAGCGCATGCTGCTCGCCAACCGGCTGCTCGAGGAAGGGGCCTTCAACATTTCCGAAGTGGCCCGGGCCTGTGGGTTCCGCGATCCGGCCTATTTCTCCCGGGTCTTCCGCGCCCATCACGGCCAAAGCCCGCGCGCCTGGCGCAACAGCCGTTGACCGCGGCATCGCTCGCAAGCCGGACCCGCCACGGCGGCAGGCACCCGCCTTGGAGGAGCTTCGCGGCATGCCGCCGCAGCCCTCGCGGATTCCGCGGCCGGGGCAGTCCGGCGAATTATCGGGACGCGCAATCGGGCGCCGCGGATCCGTCTGGACTATCGCCGCGCAGATGGCAGAGTTATGCCAATCCAAGCGCAGGGAGTTGTCCATGACGAAACCGAATGTCCTTCTGATCATGCCGGACCAGATGCGCGGCGACTGTCTGTCGCTGGAGCGGCACCCGGTCCTGCTCACGCCGAATATCGACCACATCGGCGCCGCCGGAACGCACTTCACCCGGGCCTACACCACCTGTCCGTCGTGCATCCCCGCCCGCCGGTCGCTGTTGACCGGACAGTATCCGTCCAGCAGCGGTATGGTGGGATTTGCCGGCGGCTAT
The DNA here is from genome assembly GCA_964384625.1 of uncultured Lentisphaerales bacterium. Lineage (GTDB taxonomy): Bacteria > Verrucomicrobiota > Lentisphaeria > JABSQK01 > JABSQK01 > CAYLNH01. The sequence continues at coordinate 5,272 of CAYLNH010000311.1, read as the reverse complement.
CCGATCCGCGAACGCACCCTGCCGCAGGAGCTGCACGCTGCCGGTTACCACACCGCCATCGCCGGGCGCTATATGCACCAGGACCCCTATGAAGAACCCTACGGCTACGAAACCCGGATCCTCGGGTCCACCTATATCGGCGGTGACGAGTACAACCGGACGGTGGCCGCGCAGGCGCCGGGCAGCGGCAACGTGCAGGGGCACGGTATCCAGTTCAACGGCTGGCAGGCCCGGCCGTGGCAGTTGCCGGATTATCTGCATCCCACCAACTGGGTCGCCGAAACCTCTCGCCGGATCCTCCGCGAGCACACGGACGACCGCCCGCTGTTCCTCACCGCGTCGTTCTACGCCCCGCACCCGCCGTTCATCCCGCCGGCCTTCTATATGGACCGCTATCTGCGCCAGGACCTCCCGGAACTGGCCATCGGCGACTGGGCCGAACGCCCGGCCAACGACGGCATCGGCCTGCCGGTCGACAGTCCGCACTGTGTCCTCGAAGGCGAGCGCAAGCGCTCGGCGCAGGCGGGATATTACGGGTTGATCAACCATATCGACGACCAGATCAGCTGGCTGGTGCGCGAGTTCATCAGCCGCAGCCGGGCGATGCAGCGCGATTGGGTCATACTCTTTACCGCCGACCACGGCGAGCTGCTGGGCGACCACTATTACTTCCGTAAATGCGAGCCGTACGAGGGGTCCTCACGCATCCCGTTCCTGATCCAGGGCGCGCCGGGGCTGGGCTTCCAAACCGGCCGGACCTGCGATCGCCCGGTCTGTCTTGAAGATATCATGCCGACACTGCTGGAGCTGGCCGGAATCGAGATTCCGGACACGGTCGACGGCATCAGCCTCGTACCGGCGCTGCGCGGTGAGGACACCGTTATCCGCGAGCAGCTCCACACCGAACACGCGCCCTGTTACAGCGTGCCGCAGGGCTTCCAGATGCTGACCGACGGCCGCTGGAAATACATCTGGCGACCGCACGACGGCAGCGAGCAGCTGTTCGATCTCAACAACGATCCGGCGGAATGCCGGGACCTGGCCGGCAGCGCCGGCCACCGGCAGGAACTGACCTCCTGGCGCCGGCGCCTGGTCGCGCAGTTGAAGGACAGACCCGAAGGCTTCAGCGACGGCGTCAACCTGATCCCGGCCGACTACCCGGCCGTCATGCCGCACCTGCGGGAACAGCAATGAAGGACCCCCTGATTGCCGCTCTGCGTCAGGCCCATCCCGGCATTGACTTCCGGCCGGCAACCGACAGCGTGGTGGAACACGCCGACCTCGAAACCACCGGCAACCGCGCCTGCGGCGCCAATATCTATATTGCCACGCATTCGCCGCCGGACATAGATCTCCGGGATTTCCGCTGCCGGCGGCAGCTCCGGGTCGGTGAAACCGAGGCCTTTGCCCAGTGTGAGCTTCGGTGTTTTCGGGAAGCAGGCGAAATCGTCGCCGCCCTGTTCGATGCGTCGGGGACCGGCGTCAGCCACCGGTTGCGTTGCCGGACTGCCGCCGACGAGATCGACGAAGCTCTGCTGGCCTGGTTGGGACCGCTTGAGGATATCTGCACCCCGTGGAGTGACAACGACCCGCCGCAGTGCCAGGTGATCACGGTGGACCGCCTGCGGGAGTACGGACAAGCGTACCGGCAGGAACAGGACTGACCGCCGCTGTCAAAGCAGCGGCTGGTTCGACCGGTTCAGGCACCGGAACGCGACTGCGGGACCGCGCGTTCTCCTGATTCCGCGCCGTCCGCCGGCGGCTCTTTTCGTGCCAGGGCGACGCTGTAGTGGCCGTGCTCGTCGGTCAGAGTAGTCTGGATCGTGAAGCCCGCGGCAGCGGCCCAGGCGTTTACCGTACGCCAAGGGCGCGTGACCATGTGGAGCGATTGCTTGCCGTCGTAGCCTTTAAAGACCGCGTTGACGGTTTCCAGGTCGACGTGACCGGACTGATTGGTGAAGACGAAGCAGCCGCCGGCCGGCAGCAGCCGATGCACGTTTCGCATGTTCGTTCGAATGACGTCGTCGTCGTCGATCCAGTCGTAGAAACCGGAGGCGATCACGATGTTGGGTTGGGGCTGGAGGCGGGCCAGGTCCGCCGGATCCAGAGCGTTCCCGCGTTCGAAACGGATGTTCTGCGTCTGGCCCGCGGCGATTTTGTCGGTGCCCGCGGCGACGGCTTCCGCCGAGATATCGCGACAGATCACGTCGACATCCGGCGCTTCGTGGGCCAGGACGTCAAACAGGTATTGCGCCGGCCCGGAGGCAATGTCGACGATGACCGGCTTCCGTTGGCTTGTCCGTTGCATGTCGATGGCGATATGCGTCAGCCGTTCCAGGTTCTCCTTACGTTTGCGGATCACCTGCCAGCCGGTCTGCGACAGGTAGAAACGGTCCAGCAGCGGCCCGATCAGCAGTGTCCCGTGGGCTTCGTTCCGGTAGACATAATCGAGCATCACACCCGATGTGAACCCGCTGGTTGCGGCGATGCGAAGGCCGCGACTGGTTTGGCCAATGGTGCCGACCGCGGCTTTGAGCGCCATGATCTTGATCTGCTGCAGTGCGTTCATCGGAGCATCTCCCTGACTCGGGTTTCCAGTAGCAAAGCGGCGTCCTCGTGCGACAATCCGGCGAAGTCGGCCGCGGCAAAACAGACCGGGGCGCCGAACTGCAGTACGATCGGCGTCGGCCGCGGCAGCAGACGGTCGCGCGGCAGGCTGTCGAACGTTCCAGTGACGGCGCACGGCAGAACCGGTACGCGGCAGCCCCGGCTGACGGCGACCACGCCGGCCTTGAACGGGCCGATGCCGCCGTCGGCACTGCGGGTGCCGGCCGGAAAGAAGATGACGTTGCCGCCCTGTCGCAGGCGCCCGGCACACAGATGCAGACCGCGCGCACTGCGGCCGTTGCGGTCGATCGGAATGCAGTCGACGACGGAACGGGTGAGCACGCTGCGGGCGGCGCTGGTGAAGAAGTAATCCTCGGCGGCGACCGCGCAGGTGCGCCCGGCCGTGCGCCACGGCAGGGCGGCGAGGATCGCGAGGACATCAAGATGGCTCGTGTGGTTGGCCGCAATAATAACGGGTTCACGAGCGGGGACGTGGTCGAGACCGGTGACCCTCATGCGATGGTAGTGCCGCATCGACAGACGGAAACCGCAGCATGCCAGCCATCGCGTGCCGCGCATGACCGGGTTGTCAATGACCCAGTCACAGGCCCCCGGCGGCGGCGTATAGTCCCAGTTGACGATGGCCGGTTCGGTCATGGCAGCTTATCCGTGAAATCATAGAAGTAATTGATGAAGTGAAAGCAGACCGGGGCGGCAAAAAGAATGCTGTCGAGCCGGTCGAGAACCCCGCCGTGCCCCGGGATCAACCTGCCGGCATCCTTGATCTGGACGTCGCGCTTGATCATCGAAATGGCCAGATCGCCGACGGTGCCGCCGATCCCGATCAGGGCGCCCAGCATGACCGTGTGGTGAAGCGTGATGCCGCCCCAGGCAAAACGCACCGCCAAGGCTGCTGCAATCGCCGCAGCGAGGGCGCCGACCGTCCCTTCCACTGTCTTGTTCGGACTCAGGTTCGGCGACAGCTTGTGCCGGCCGATATTCGATCCGATCAGGTAGGCTGCCGCGTCGTTGACGATCACCACGAACAGAAACGCAAGGATCACCGCCGGTCCGTTCGCCAAGTGCATCAGGAAGGCCAGATGCGCCAGGAACCAGCCGAAGTAGATCACGCCGAAAACCGTCAGGCAGGTCTGCTGGATCATGCCTTTGAAGCGATCCCGCACGATCGGGTAGGCGGCGACCAGCACGATCGCGTGAGCGGGCATCGCCATCAGAATGTGGTAGCGCCCGAGAAATACCGGGATGTATGTCAAGCAGATCAGCACCCGCGCCAGCCACAAGTGGCCGCGTTGCCGCCACAAGCCGACCGCCCGGGCGTATTCCTGGAAAGCCCGGAGCGACAACAGCAGAAACACCACCTGCATACCGACGGTCCCGAAGAACATCGGCACCGTAATGACCGGCAACATCAAGAACCAGGAGCCGTACTTGATCCAGATGGACTTGATCGCCTTGCCTCGCTGCAGGCGCCAGAGCGACAACAGCCCCAACGGACCGGCCGCTCCGATCAACGACGCCCAGACGATCAACAGCATATTCGTTGTGGCAGCTGTCGACATCATCGCCTCACCCCAGTCGCTTTGAGAGCTTCAGGCCGAAGAGGAACGCTGAGCGCAAATCCTCCGTGTGCGGCCGGCCCTTGTACGTCTTGTACTTCCGGTGGAAGCCCGGACAGGAAAACGCGGCGACGGGCTTCCGGCCCAACGCCAGAGCCATGTTGCGGAAACAGAGCGGCGTTGATATCTGCCCCCATCCCGGCATCCCGAAGGTGCTGAAGAACGCGACCGGCGGGGCGTCCGGAACGCTGCCAAGGAGGTCCTGCATCCGAGCGGTCGGCTGCTTGCGCAGGTTGGGTGAGCCGAAGACGACCAGTGCGAAGGCGTTCGGGTCGACGCCGGCGTCAAGGCGGCGGGCATCACATCCGAGGCCCTGCGCAATTGCTTCAGCAACCTGCCGCGTGTTGCCGGTCTGCGAATCATAGAGCACCACGGCGCGATCGGCGTTGCGGTCGGCAGCCAGCTTCTCCCGGGCTTCCTTGCAGGTGATCTCGCGCAGTTGGCCACGCGTCCGGCGGAACACGGTTATCTGGCCGAGCACTGCAACGCCCAGCAGCGCCAGATCCAACGGCGACAATTGCAGGCCATCGATCATCGCGGTCTCATACCGCGACAACAGGATGTACTGGAACACCGCTGCGGCCATCAGTGTGAGCAGCCGTTCCACCTTGCCCATCGGCCCGTGATGCTGCCAGGAAACGCCAAGCGCTTTGCCGAGCATGCCGCTGTAACTGACCAATACCATCGAACCCAACCCCAGCACGCCAACCCACGTCCGGCACAATGGCGACAACGCGATGCCGCTGAGAACCAGCAGATCTGAATAGCGGTCCGGCAGGGCGTTGACCAGTTCGCCCTTCAGCGACAGATTGCCGCGGCGAATCGCCAGGACGCCGTCCAAGGTGTTGAGCGTCATTCGTAACAGAGTCAGAGCCACAGCCGCCAGCAGCAGCCACGGCCGCTCCGCGGCGCGGAAGAAACACCAGCCGGTGACCGCCGCCACCGGGACTGCGGCATAGCTGACAACGTCCGGATCTATTGTGCCAAAATTCAGTTGGATTCGACGCCCGCCGTTGAGCTTTTGAACA
>CAYLNH010000310.1:0-8054 GCA_964384625.1 uncultured Lentisphaerales bacterium | reverse complement strand
CTCTCTGATGTCGTGCACTCACAGGCGCACTGGCCGCGGTCGTCTCGACCGCGCAATTCCGTCTTGACCAGGCACTCCCATGCGCTACCGTTACCCGGTTAAACGGGTAATACCAGGATGTTGTCAATCTCGCCAGACAGAAGAGTAGCGGTCGCCGCAACCGACTCAGAGTTCACGATTCGCCGCGGGCGTAGTCTGCCACACTTACGCAAGCGCGGTGCTGTCTACTCCGTCACATCGCGACTGGCTGACTCACTCCCGGCCGCTGTGCTGGACGCCTGGAGAAGAGAGCGCGATGAGCTTCTGCTCGAGGCCGCTAATGTCTCTCGCATGGGTTTGCCGGAACTGGCAAGGCTGCAAAGGCTGGTGTCGCACAAAGCGGACGTATATCTCAATGCCGGTCACGGTTAGTGCCTTCTACGGAATCCCAAGATCGCGCAATTGGTCCGGGACGCGCTCCACTACTTCGACCTTGAACGCTGCGTTGTCCTGAACTGGGTACTCATGCCAAGCCACATGCACGCCATCATATGGCCTCTGCCCAGCTCTGAGTTGGACGACCTGCTTCACTCACAGAAGTCATTCACAGCACATCGGGCCAACCAGCTACGGGGAGCTACCGGAAGCTTCTGGCAGGATGAATCATACGACCACCTGATCCGCGACGATGAGGACCTGTGGCACGCAATTCGCTACTTGGACGCCAATCCGTCGAAAGCCGGGTTGAGAGACTGGGAGTGGTGCGGGGGCAGACTGATTGCCGACGGCGAGAAGGTGATCGCGCGCGGCCTCGCGGCACACGTCCGTGATGCATGCATCGCCGGCATGCCGAACATGAAGAAGGCAGCCGCAGCCAATCCCATCGTTGCGGTCGCGATCGACCCGGAATTGCTGAAGCGCATCTATGACGACATGGTCACGGGCGCCGGCGCTGAAGTGCTGTTTCACACGCAGCTCGCCACCGTCGAAGCGGCGGACGGCAATGTCACGACGGTGACGGTCTGCAACAAGAACGGGCTCTCCGCGTACCGGGCGAAGGCGTATGTCGACTGTACCGGTGACGGCGACTTGGCCGCCTGGGCCGGCGCGGAATTCGAAAAGGGAGATGTCGACGGCGATCTGCAGCCGGCAACACACTGCTTCGTCATCTCGAACGTTGACTCCTACACGCTGCACACCGGTCCGAGCGTTCACTTCTTCGATCCGGAGAGCCCGATCCACAAGGCCATCGACTCCGGGCGCTATCCGCTGATCGTCGATCTGCACTCGTGCTTCCGGGAGATTGGTCCGAATGTCTTCGGCTTCAACACCGGCCACGTCTACGACGTCGACAACACGGACGCCACCAGCGTCTCCAAGGCACTCATCCACGGCCGCAAGCAGGTGGCGCAATACCACGAGGCGTTCAAGGAGTTTCACCCGGCGTTCGCTGCCAGCTTCCTGGCGACCACCGGTTCTCTCCTGGGCGTACGCGAAACGCGGCGCATCATCGGCGACTACAAGCTGGTGCTCGACGACTACCTCGAGAAGCGCAGCTTTCCGGACGAGATCTGCCGGAACGCCTACAACATCGACGTCCACAAGAAGAAGGACAAAACCATCGAGCCCGGCCGCGACATCGAGAAAATCAAAGCGGATCTCCACAAGGAGATCAAGCAGCTCGCGCCCGGCTAGAACTACGGCGTGCCCTATCGTTGCCTGACGCCGAAGGACCTCCTGAACGTCCTCGTCGCTGGCCGCTGCATCTCCACCGACCGCAACGTCAACGGCAGTGTACGGATCATGGCCTGCTGTCTCACCACGGGTGAAGCCGCCGGCATCGCCGCCGCCATGGCCGCAGCGAGTGACCGCGACATCCACTCCGTTGACACAGACGTGTTGCGCGACAGACTGAAAGCCAACGGCGCCTATCTGCCGTAATCCTCCGCGGCGCAGCCGTACACGGAGCGCGGAGTTGCACTCCGCATCCTACTCCGGCGTTCTTGAAGCGGAGTTACATCGCGCTGGACGCTGACTCTATTCACGGCTCTGCGAAAGGAACAGGAATTATGCCCCAAGAGCATCGCAAACAATTCATCAACGCCGAACTGTGGCCGGACAACAACGGCACGCATATCAATGCGCACGGTGGAAGCATACTCTTTCACGACGACGTGTACTATTGGTTTGGCGAACACAAGATCGACGGCCGGGCCGGCAACGTTGCCCACGTCGGCGTCCACGTCTACTCGTCAACCGATCTCTACAACTGGACGGACGAAGGGATTGCCTTGTCGGTGTCCGAGGATCCGGACAGCGAAATCACCAAGGACTGCGTCATCGAACGGCCGAAGGTGATCTTCAACGCGAAGACCGGGAAGTTCGTCATGTGGTTCCACCTGGAACTGATCGGCCAGGGCTATGCCGCCGCGCGTTGCGGCGTCGCCGTTGCCGACACACCAACGGAGCCCTACACCTTCCTGCACAGCCTTCGCCCAAACGCGGGACACTGGCCGCTGAACGTCACGCCGGAACAGCAGGATCCGGAGAGCATCGCGCTGGCCAAAGCACAGAATGACGACTTCAGCGGCGGCCCCGGCATGAAGCATGGGCAGTTCAATATCCTCGGCGCCCACCTCGATGGCGGACAGATGTCGCGGGACATGACACTGTTCGTGGATGACGACGGCAAGGCATATCACCTGCACTCGTCCGAACACAACTCCACCTTGCACATCTCCTTGCTGACAGACGACTATCTCAATCATGCCGGCGACTATGTCCGCGTCTTCGAGAACCGCTGGATGGAGGCACCGGCGATCTGCAAACGTGATGGTCAATACTACCTGATCGCCTCCGGCTGCACCGGCTGGGCGCCCAACGCGGCCCGCTCCGCTATCGCCGATTCGATCTTCGGCCCATGGGAAGAACTCGGGAATCCCTGCGCCGGCACAAACCCCGAGAACGGTCTGGGCCCGGAGAAGACGTTTGGCGGCCAGAGCACATTCATCCTGCCGATCCAGGGAAAGAAAGATGCCTTCATCGCCATGTTCGATATCTGGCGTCCGGAGAACGCCATCGACGGCCGTTATGTCTGGCTCCCCATCGAATTCACCGACGGCGCCTTCCAGGTGGAGTGGCAGACGGAATGGGACCTCTCGGTCCTCGGGTGATCTGGGTTTTTTCCCATGCCGCCTTGCTTTCCCTGCGTCGGCGGACCATAGTAAACAAAACAGTTTAAACTATTCTGTTTAAACAAAACAGTTTACTTGGAGAGAGCCAAATGCTGCCGTTCAGGACCGGACAAGTCGTGATCGCGAAGGATTTCTGTGGTCGCAAGGAAGAGCTCAAGCGGCTGCGGATGTACCTGGAGTCCTGCAATCGCGTTTACATTCAAGGCGAAAGACGGGTTGGCAAGAGCTCCCTGGTCGCAGAAACTGTTCGCCGAATGCGCGGGTGGATCCTGGTCCATGTGGACCTTCTCGGCGTCAAGAGCGCGAGGGATGTGGGCCGGCGTATCGCCAGCGCCGTCGTCTCAAGTGCGAAGGACGACGCCTTGGCCGTCAAGACGCTGCGCGCGATCGCTTCGTTGCGGCCATCAGTTGATTTTGATCCACAGACCGGGTCCCCGAGCATCAGCTTTGGGACACAAGGAGCGGATACACCAGAGACCGTCGAACTGGCGCTTGACCTGCTCAAAGGACGGAAGAAGGCCGTCTTATTTCTCGACGAATTCCAGGACCTCCTTGGCATCCGTGACACGGAACAGGTTATCGCTCTGATGCGTGGGCGCATCCAATTGATGCGGAGCGTCTCGGTCGTCTATGCCGGCAGCGTCCGCAACGAAATGGATCGGATGTTCACTGACCCCGAGGCCCCCTTTTACAAATCTGCGATGAAGATTGCCCTCGGCCCGATTAAGCAGCAGACCGTCTGCCGATTCATTAAAGACAAGTTCGCTGACGGCAACAGGACGGTTGGCCTGGATGTGCTTCCAGGTATCTATGAGATGGTGCGCGGCAATCCGGGAGACATGATAAAGCTTTGCGTCGGGCTCTGGGAGATGACTTCGCCCGGTGATGAGATCACGGTTGACCGGATCTCCGATGCACTGGAATTGCTCTGGGGACTCGAGGAGCAGAACTACGAAGACCGCATACGCGAGCTGTCAGAACAGCAGGTCATGTGCTTGCGTGCTCTGGCTGTCTGCGGCATAACAAAGGGCAACAAGGACTTCGTTGAGCGTACGGGAATCGTGCTGCAGCAGTCGGTCGGGCGGGCGCTCAAACGATTGGCAGAACGTCGGGTTCTGATCTGTGAGAGTGGCGAGTATAGATTCAGCGATCCGTTCTTCGCGGCCTGGATTCGGGCAAAAGGGATATAGCTATGTTCACGCGCGGTCGGCCGGAACCGGGGCGGAAGAAGGGGAAGGAGGGGTGGAACTTTCTGGTATCCAATCATGTATCCACCGGCGCAGGGCCGGTGGTGATCATCCCAAACACGACTGGAGCATCGCACAGATGCCCCGCTATCTCGGGTACAGGCTCCTGGACGGCACGTGCTGCGGTCCCTGGGACTTGCTCTGCCAATTCAGATGGATATGGCTGTCGGCGCCCGCGGCGGCATACTCAATCTTTATGGCGACACGTTTGCCGGCCTGAAGTTTGACTGATTTACCGAAAATGTAGCGGGACCGCCGGTCGACGGCCGCGAGTTTGATCTCGTCCCATCTGTCGATCAGCAGTTTTCCATCCACCCACAGGCGAATGCGGTCGCCAGTCTTCTTACGCGAATCGCCGCTGACAACGACATAGAATCGATAGTCCTCGGAAAACCGCGGCTCCAAAGAGCCGGACCATCGGCAGGAGAAGTTTTTCGGGTCAAAAGGCAGTTTGACCTGCTTCACTTTGCCACGCCGCTTCTGCTCCTGCCAGCCCCAGGTGTAGCCCAGGTTCTGCAGATGATCCCCGTACCACGTACCGAAACGAAGCTGTCGGTCCACCCGTTTCAGTACCGGCGTACCCGACAGATTGTTCGTGCCGTAGTACTCTGCCTGTAACCCCTTTCCCTGCAGCACGGCACCGGATGACGACGTCGCCAAACGCAGCGTGCCGCGTTTGCGGATCAAGCGCGGCAACTGCACCTGGTAGACGGGAGAACTGTTCTTACCGCTTAGTGAAACGATGGCGCGCTTCCCGTCGATGCCGATCACATTGCTGACCTGTACATCACCAAGGTTCGGTCCCTTGTGCCGGGTGAAGCTGTAGTAAACACTGTAGGGCAACGAATCCTCGACCTTGGTTTCGAACAGGTTACCGGCAAACAGACCGTCTTTCGTGTAGGCGTGAAAGATCGGCGGGGTGCGGTCCTGAAAAATGACGTAGTCACCCAACAGCGCCGAACACTGCATCGGTTCGGCGAACTTCCCTTTTTCGCGGGCGCGCTGCTCGACGCTGCGCATGGATGCCAGGAAGAGCGCATGCTGGCCCGTAACCGCGAACAGTTTTCCGTCCTTGTTCCACTTGAGCACGCGGCTCGTACCGGATTGTCCGGTTGGCCAACCCGTGCCCTGGCGGTCGTCCTGCGGATGCGCGTTGGCCCGGACCAGACCATAGATGCTGCCATCGCCATCGATCTGAAACGAGGTCATGCTGCAGGCTTCCCAGGACCTGCTTTCCGGCGGCAGCTCCAGCGTCGTCTTCGTCGCAGCTGCGAGATCCCATTGCGGCACAACCGCGCCGGGCTGCAGGTTCTTCGCCACATACAACGCAGCCGATTTGGAGCTCAGTTGCGTCCAGCGCAGGTTCATCTCGGCATCCAGCGACTGTCGGCTGATGTTGAAGGGGACACCGCCGGCAGAAATTTCGTCCGCCTGAAACTCGCCGTCCTCATTGCGATCGGCCCAGTACACTTTGCCGCCGTAGAGCTTTTTGTTGCGGCCGCCAGCATAACGCTGTAGCGCCGCAAGCAATGTGTCCGGGATATGCTTCTTCGACCTGGTCACCAGGTGATGGCCGGAAACGATGCAGGCAAGGGGTTTCAACACGGACTGCTCGTCGTCGATCAGAAACAGGTGGAACCCGCGCCGACCGGGTGAGACCAGATATCGGCGGCCGTTGAAATGACGGATCTGCGTCAGCTCTATGAACCCGGGAAACAGGCCATGCTGCCGGTGGTGAAACGTGCCGTAGCCTTTTGGCATCGCATAGATATGAGTGAACTTCCAGGTTCCTTTCTTGGGATCGAGTTTCACCCGCCCCAGATTGGCTAGGTCCATCTGGCAGATGCCGACGGTTGGATCTTTCGGGTCGAGAGCGATGTTGGTGAAATAGCTCATGCCGCCGAACCATTCCGCCATCAGTTTGCCGTCCGCGCTGAATCGGGCATAACGCCGGGGATAGCCTTCGCAGACGACGAACCCGCCCTTGCTGTCGGCAGCAATGTCTTCGATGTAGGAAAACTCGTTTCCGTCGTACTTGCCCTGGAACCGCCGGCCCGTTTTCGGGCCGTATGCCTTCCGGAATTTGCCGGACTCCGAATACCGCAGGACGTTGTGTACTGCGCCGGCCTGGTCCGAGCGAAAAGGACTGTTGTTGCTGTTCTGGGCGATGAGCAGGTTATTGTTGACCCCGTCAAACGCCAGCCGGTACGGAGCTTTCAAACGCGCATCCAGAGAGATGATCTTTCGTGGCTGAGCACTCAGGTCTTTGACCGCATAGACGCCGTCGCCGGTGAGTACAAAAAACGAATCCCCGGCAGCAGTCGCAACGTCCAAAGGGTTCTTGAGTTGAAACGCCTTTAGCGTCTTCACAGCAGAGATACGGCCGCTCTTCATACTGTAACTGCACGCCCGCACTTGATCCGCGCGTTCCGCTGCGGCGACAAAGAACTTCGCGCCGGCCGCAATCGCGATCCGCCCGAGCCCTCCCTTCTGTTCACTCCTGTCCGGAAACAACTGCACCGCGCGACTGGCAACCACTTTCCGCGCCCAGGAGATGGCGCCTGTGCTTTTGTTGAGCGCCACCACGCTACCGTCGTTGAACAAGACCAGCAGGCACCGTTGGTCTACCGCGAGGTCCTGGACCCGGGGTCTGCCGGCTTGGGCGGGTTCGATCTGCGACCAGCGGAGTGTCTTGCCGTCCTCGCTCTGCTTCAGAATGGTGTCGACGTTTTCGCCCATACTGCTGGCGAAGAAGACATCGCCCCGGCCATCGCATTCCACGATCTTCGGCTGATCATGATTTCCAACCCACGGTGAGTGTTTGCTGTTGCCCTTCGTCCAACCGGGATTGATGCCGACCGTTGTGATGTAGCGCGCCCTGAATCCGGGGTTGATCAGCAGACGCCATTCATATGCACCCGGCTTTACCGCCCTGCCCTGCGAATCGAGCCCATCCCATTCCACTTGGTACGCCCCGGCTTTGTGGTGCTTGCCCGTGATTAATGGACGCACCATGCGACCGTCACGATCGTACACCGCCAACGAAACAAACCCGGGCGACGACACGGCGAATTCGATTGCCTTGGTTTCGCCTCGGACACAAACGGCAAGAAGAAGCAGGAGCAGAAAGTGGCGTTTCATCGGTTCACCCCTTTGCTGTCAATCACACTTTCGGAGCATGAGCAGGGATGCTCATGATACAGGGCTGCGCGGGCGCCCACTCACGGATCGGGTTTGGCGAACGCGCATTCGACGTAGGCCAACTCAAAGCTACCCTTCGTATAGAGCTGCAGCCTCCCTTTCTTCGGGACGAGTGAAAACGTGATGGTCTCGATCTCGAACTTCGACGTCAACACCACGCGATAGGTTTTCCACTCCTTCGTGATCGGAATGCTGTTCCAGGGCTTGGCGCCGCCCCAGGTGCGCAACACGGAAAGGAACTTCGCGCCCGACAGACTCCGGGCTTTGAAGGTGACCGCTACCGGCTGCTTTGCCGGCGCCTTTTTCGATAGCGCGTAGATGGCGCCGGCATGCTGGCTCCAGGCGCCTTCGGCGAACGGCCCGGTCAGGCTGACGGTCAATATTAATCCGGCACGCAAATAGGCGACATTCTCGCGGTGTGTGCTATATTAGT
>CAYLNH010000309.1:0-8072 GCA_964384625.1 uncultured Lentisphaerales bacterium | reverse complement strand
AAGAATGGCGCTGAATTACGACGTGTTTGCGACGTTTGGCCGCCGGTGGCGGGACTGGCGAACGTTCCGGCGCTATGGTGCGGCTCTTGCCGCAACACGAAGGGATGACCTGCAGAACTGACATGCGCCCCCGGGCGGCCATGTCCCATCCCGTCTGATTTGGCCCGGCCGGGTTGCTCATCACTACGCTCTTGGTATATTCGCTGACCGATGAACAGTCCGACGGAAATCACCGAGAAGCAGCAGTCGTCCGCCAGGCGGGCAGTCTGGACTGTTGTCCGGGCCCTGATCGGCTTTGGTCTGGCCGGCTATCTGATTCATCGGTTGATCAGCAAGGCGGAGATCGACTTGAAGGCGGAGTTTTCCGCGCTGGGTTGGCCAAGCTACATCATCGCCCTTCTCTGTTTCGGCGGCATCCTCGCAATCTGCTTCTACCGCTGGCGGCTGCTGCTGGCCGTGCAGGATGTCAATCTGAGCTATCTCACGGTGGTTCGACTGGGCATGATCGGAACCTTCTTCAACCTGGTCCTGCCCGGGGCGGTCACGGGCGACATCGTCAAGATGGCCTACATCAAGCAACACGCGGGCAAACGCACGGCCGAAGCGATCCTGACGATTATGCTCGATCGCGTCATCGGGTTGTTCGGCCTGTTCATTGTCGCCGCCGGCGCCTGTCTGGCGGCACACGATTTCATCCGCAACGCCAGCCCGCTGCTCCAGGGCGCCACGTCCATCGTGGCGATCGGCTGCGTCGGCGGTATCTGTGCCATTCTCGGCGCTGTCTTCCACCGGGGCCTGGAACAGCTGCCGGTAGCCAAGCAACTGATCGGACTGGGGCGCCGTTACCTGCCGGAAAAGATCCAGTCTCTGGTGGGCCGCGTAGTGCGCGCCGTTGATCTCTACCGCGACCACAAGCGGACCTTTGTTTGCGCGGTGCTGCTGTCGGTTGCGGTACATTGTCTAAACGGTTTTGCGTTGTATGCGGTCGGCCGGGCGGTACATGTGGAACGCGGCCCGAAACTGCGGCACTACTTCGTTGCGATCCAGGTCGGCAACGCGGTGGGTTCCATCCCGGCGACCCCCAGCGGCTACGGCACCCGCGACGTCGTCATCCAGCGGTTCCTGGCGCAGGCCGACACCGAGCCGGAGAAGAAGAGCGCTGTGGTCCCGGTCTTCTTCAGTCTGGTCTTCACCACCTGGTTCCTCAGCGGCGGTCTGGTCTTCGTCGCCTCACGCTATGGCGGCACGACGGAGGATTCTGCCGGCGCCCCCCCAGATACCGACACGCCGGAGTAACCGCAGCTACTGATCCGGCTATATTCATGGTTGCATTATTGGGCCAATTCTGACCGTGAAGATAGATACTGCTTCACCCCTACGGGGCTCTGGTATTTGACTCTGCCCTTTCCGGGGGCTGCACCCCCGGCTACCTTGATACGCCCCTACGGGGCTCTTGAACCTGTAACCCGGCCCTAATCTCCATCCGGATGGGGGCATGCCGGAGCAGGACCGCGAACGGGTTGACATGCCGGGTCACATGGTCTGCCCGTTGTCGCCGCGGGTCGAGTCAGCAGCCCATTGCTTCCTTCATTTTCAGGCTCTGCTCACAGACCGTACCGGGCTTGTAGACGCGCAGCACGCCCATGCCGCCCCGGTAGGCCGGGTCGCGCGAACCGAAGATCGTGTTCCAGGCCCACTTCGGGCAGGAAAGCTGGTTCGCATCGCCGCCGGAATCCCGATGATCGCCACCACCACCACCAGAAGTTCAATCAGGACGAATCCCCGCGCGCGTCTCAATGAGAATCGTCGCTGCATCGTGGTTCCCCCGGAGAATAGTCAGTACGCCGAGACGAATGTCCGCCAGATCTTGGACAACGGCGAGGCGGTGGAATGATCGCCGGGATAGGTATCCGCCACGTCGTCGTAGGGGTTGGGCGGCCGCGAATAGTCCACCCACTTGGCGCTGCCGTCGGTGTACACCACATTGTAGCCGCCCCCCTGATGATGGCTCCCGACCCAGCCGTGGAAGACGTTGTAGGCGCCGCTCATACGCAGATCACTGGCCAGCGGCCAATCGTTGCCGACTTCGGTACCGCGGGCCGTCGACCCGGTCAGCCTCGGGGTAAAGAAACGGTCGGGGCCGGTCAGCATGAAACTGCGCCAGCAGCCGCCGTGGTAGAACGGGATCGCCGCCATGGCGTAAGACACGGCCCAGCCAGATCCGACCGTATAGGGATCTCCAGACTTCCAGGCCTCCAGCAACCGGCGGCGGTCGCTGCCCGGGGACAGGTGGTCTCCGGCGCTGCTGTTGTAGTACGTGATCGACGGGCAGAACAGGATGTTCGGCACGGTGTAGCCGGCCTGCACCCACTCGCCGAAGTACTGCACCTTGTTTGCTTTGTCGTTGTTGTAGATGACAAAGGTGCGCAGACGGTTGTCGTGACTGGTCGGCAGCGAGTACAGGTACTGATCGTGGTCGTCGGCGTACATCACCGCCACGGTGCCGATCTGTTTCAGATTGCTGACACAGACGATCCGGCGACCGCGCTCGCGCGCTTTGGACAACACCGGGAGCAGCATGGACGCCAGAATCCCGATGATCGCCACGACCACCAGAAGTTCGATTAAAGTAAAGGTGCGCTTCATGACAGTTCCCCTGTGTCGCCGACGCCCGCACTGCTGGCCCGGCGAACCAATGCCGGCGTGACGCAGTATTGCATCCGGCGCTTCGGCGCCGGCTCGGTGCAGAGCTGCACGGCAAGCCCGGCAATCTCGTTTTCGCCCAGATAGACACTGGTCAACCCCGGCGGCGTCGCCGTGCTCCACGGCGTGTTGCCGACACACACCACACTCAGATCCCCCGGAATCGACTTGCCCAGACGCGCCGCCGCGTGCGACACAATCACACCGAAGTAGTCGGCATCGCAGAGGACCGCGGTGGGCCAGTCGCCCAAACCGGCGAGATAGTCCGTGAATTTCGTAATTGTCTTTTCATCAATGCCGCCGTAGGTCCCCAGGGCCCGGTGCTCCTGGATGCCGTGAGCCAGCAGACACGTGCGGTACCCCTTGTACACCTGATTGTCAAAAACCGGTTCCGGATAGTCGGCGGCACTGTCCGGCGCCGGCCAGACGCCAATGCAGACGATCCGCTCGTGCCCCAGATCCAACAGGTGCTCCGTTGCCAGTTCGCCCGCCCGAAAGCGGTCCGCGCCAACCTGATGACAACACGCGTCCGTCTTCAGACTGTGAAGATCAACAAGCACCGGTCGCGGCGCCTCCGGCGGCAGGACCTCCTGTAAATGCGGCCACTGATTCTGAATGCAGACGATCCCCGTCGCCCGCGTCAGATCGCGACGAAGCCCCGCTACCGCGCCCGCCGTGACGCCGGCGGCCGTCAGATCAAAGGCCGACGCGCGGAAATGACGCTGCTGGCTCTCCCGGCTCACCGCCTTGAAGAGATCACCGAAAAAATGGTCCTCATAGGTGCCGATGTAGAAGACCAACCCCTGGTTCTGAGACGTGCTCGGCTCGCCCGCCACGAACGTCCCCCGCCCTTTCTGGCGCAGCAGCAGCCCCTCGTCCGCCAGTAACGCCAAGGCCTTGCGCAGCGTCCGCCGCGTGGTCCCGAACTGCGCCGCCATCTCCGCCTCCGGCAGCAGCCGCTGCCCGGCAGCATAGGTCCCGTCAACAATCCGGCGGCGCAACTCCTCGGCCACCTGTTCATAGACGAACGCCGCTGTACTGGTAAGCGTTGCCGAAGCACTGTTATTCACAATATATACCTCATTAGATCACCATAAGTATACCTTCCATTGATACGATTTTCAAGGCTGATGCTGATATTTATTTATTTTTTGGAACATTTTATTCAGCTTATTGTCATACCCCATATGTTCACCTTGAATTCAATTGCCTGCACCGCACCGAAGGAGAGAGTTGCCATGGAACGTTTGCTGCTGCTGCTATTGGGATTTCTGACGCTGACCGCCGGGGCGCAGGAGACGCTGACGATTGAGACCGCCGAGACCGCCGGCATCAGCGGGTTCCGCAAGTACTGGGACAAACCCGTACTCCTGCGCGCCGACGGCGCCACGAAGCTGCGCGATCACGGCCGTTTCGGCAAAGGCCCGGTCAGCGACTGGTCCACCGGCAAGCCGGGTGCCCTGGTGTTCGACGCCGTCCACCGGAGTCTGCTGGTCCGCTTCCCGGGCAGCGCCGAGAAAATCGCCGCCGCCCTGCAGCAGGGCAAGACCATTGAGAAGGTGGAACTGGTGCTGGAGTTCGTCGACACCGAATATTTCCCGGAAGACTACATGACGCCGGCGGGCATGAGTTTCCTGGGCGATCTCTGGGTCAAGGTAAAACCCGAATGGCACGCGGTGGCCTGGCCGCTCCGCCGTCCCTGGAAGGCCGACGCCGCCGCCGGTCCGACCTGGAACGCCAACGTCAACGGCAAATGCTACTGGACGAAGTACGGTGCGCAGGACGAGCAAACGGATCGCTATCCGGCGCAGCTCGGGCCGGCCGAGGTATCGCACCGCCGGACAAGCGGCCGCCTGGATGTCACCCAGGTGCTGACCGCCCCGGCCTACGGCAAATCACCGGGCGCCCGGCTGCGGGCGTTTGAGAGCAACGGCCTGCTGGTGAAAAAATGGGAGTTGTACGACTGCAAGTACTGGTGGGGCCAGAAACGCAATGCCGCCAGCGGCTACGAATGGGGCGTCGCCACCGGCCAGCGCGGCATCCGCATCAAAACGCCGAAACTGGTTGTCACCTTCAAGGAAGGACAAGCGGGCGACCTCACCCTGCCGGCTGCCGTCGATGTTACCGCCCTGCCCCGCCGCGGCAAGCCGACGGCGGTCGACCCGACCGACGCGCAAATTCAGCAGTACCTCAGGGAATACGGCTTCCAGCAGCCCGACTGGATGCCGGACTGGCAGTGGCACCGCTGCCGGGAGCTGCACCGGATTCAGCCGGGGCAAGGATTCCCCGGAAGTGTTGCCGCCTACAGGAAATGGCTTGACGCGATGCTGTCCATGGCGCCGCGCCGCTGGTCCGGGTTCGATGCGGGCCAGAATTCACAGATGGTGCTGACCTACCGCAACGCGATTCCCGCGCCCGTGATTGACCACTGGAAACTCTATTGGCAGGCATGGCTGATGCCGCACATGAAGATCAAAGACATGGCGCACGGCTATATCGGCGGCCGCCAGGCCCGGGCATTCTATGACAAGACCGGAGACTGGCGCGGCAACTTCAGCGTCTACCGCACGTACTGCCACAGCATGGGCACCATGAACTTCAACCACTGGGCCACGGCCGGCACGCTGTTCGGCGGGGTGCTGATGGAGGATGAGTTCATCATCAGCGAAGGCCGGCACGGCCTGGAACACTGGCCGCTGCGTACCTGGAGCTGGTACGACGGCTCAACCCAGGAGTCCATCGACCACTACTACTTCGCGCATTCCCTGTCGCCGCAAAAAGTGTTCGCCGACCTCGGACCGACCCAGATGGACCGGATGATGGGCCGCAGCATTACCGCCAAATCCATCGAGGAACTCACCTCGTGTTATCACCCCGCTCTCAAACGTTTCATCAGCCAGTCCGGCCGCACCGGCATCAGCTACGTCATGGTCAAGCAGGACGGGCTCAGCTATATCGTACACACGCTGTCAAAGAAGGGCGCCCTGTTGGACCTGGGCAAAACGAAGACAGCCGGCGGCATCCCGCTGTTCGGCAGCGCCATCAAGCCGGGACAGATCGCGCTGCAGGCGCTGAACGCGCCGTGGGCGCCGGCGTACACGGCCAACATGGTCGACCAGAAACCGCTGCCCTACGAGATGACCGTTGCGTATATGCAGTGGGGCCATCACCGTGGTTCGCCGCTCCTGCGCCGCAGCTACCTCGGCCAGAACTACGGCCTGGCCAGTCAGGACGCCGTCAAGAACGAGACCGTGCCGTTCATGGCGATGTGGCGCCACAGCGAAGCCGAAGTGAAGTCCTACAAACAGCTCACCACGCTGATCGGCCGCTTCGGCATCAACCGCACGGAGTTGCTCGACAGCGTCTGGCACGACAGCAAGACGCGCAATCCGAACGGCTCCGTCGGCCGCCAGGGCGGCTCGACCTATACCGTCCAGCACAAGAATAAGATGATCGTACTGGCCAGCCCGCTGAAGGGCCTGAAAGTCAGCAGCCGCAAGAAGCCGCGAACCGTGACCAGTTTGCAGATGACCCTCGGTCTGATGAACTGGGAACCGACCAGGACCTGGACCATCTACGTCGACGGCAAGCGGCAAACCGGGCTGCCGATCAAGTCGAAGATGACACAGAAGATCACCATCGATCACGGCGCCGCCTTTATCGCCTTGATCCCGATTCCCGCCACCGACCTCGGCCGGGAAGAGGAGATCGTCATCGCCGACAGCGGCAAGATGACCGACATGCAGGGCGGCGGCAAAGCCAAGGAGGCGCTGCGCATTGACCAGTACTTCTTCAAGCCGATGGCCGAGATGCGCGACAAACTCGACATGAGCAAGGTCGACGGCGCCGTCGGCGGCTTCATCATTGAGGTCGCGGACAAGCATGACTTCCCGACGTTCGCCGCGTTCCAGAAACATATCGCCGCAACGAAGTTGAAGCTGACCTGGAAAACCCGGGACAAGAAACGACTGCTCGACCTGGACTACACCAGCGGCAGGGACACCATGGCTATCACCTTCGACCCGCTGAAGGACGGCCGCACGAACGAGATCTTCCTGAAACGCGAAGTCAACGGCAAGTGGCCGTACCTGCCCAAGGGGGTCCTGCGCGACAGCACACTGACAATCCAGGGCACGACCGGCAGGCTGTCAAAGAACGGCGCCGAACTCGTCTGCGAACCGGGTCGTATGGCGTATATCCAGACCGAACCGGTCAGCGGCACGTACGTCGGCTTCAACCCGTTCCCGAAACGCACGCTCTGGCGCTTCGCCGCGCCGGGCGGCATCACGGTTTCCGCCGACGGCCGCGTCGGCATCACGCGCGCCACGATCCGGCCGCAAGCCAACGCCGTCGAGATCGAGCACGCCGCCTACAAACGGCAGTCCCCGGCGTTTACCGATGCCACGGCCTTCGTCATCACCGGCACGAAAACAAAGCCCGCGGTCCGCTTCAACGGCAAAGAAATCCGCCCGCGGGAACTGATCATCGCCGGCAGGACCTCCTGGCTTGTGCCGCTCGTCGGCAACGTCAAAGCCACCGACCTGCCCCGGCGCTACACGACCGTCCAGGAGATCCTTGACGATCCCCAGCCGCATGGCATCGCGGCCACCGGCATCAGGCATTGGTACATCTGCGGACCGTTCCGGAAGACGGACGCCAATTTCGCCACGGCCTTCGGCCCGGAGCAGGCAGCGTTCTCTGTGAAAGCATCATTCAAAGGCATAAACGGCAAATCCGTGAAGTGGCAGAAGACAACCGCCAAGAAAGGCATTGTCGAATTCTGGAAACTGCCGAAGCCGCATCAGAATGTTTGCGCCTACGCCACGGCAGTCGTCAACTCCGACGCCGACCGCACCGTCAGTCTGTTGGCCGGCAGCGACGACACCATTCAGATCTGGGTCAACGGCAAACAGGTTCACGCCAACAAGGCCTATCGCGGCGTCGACCCGGAGTCCGACTTTGTCCCCGGGGTCCCGCTGAAGAAGGGCCGCAACGAGATCCTCGTCAAGATCTGTCAGGGCACCGGCGGCTGGGGCATGTGCCTGCGCCTCGCCGACGCCTGGGGCCGGCCGATCGACGGGGTCACCGAGGCGGCCCCGAAATGATGCTGCACTGACCGACGGCCACCGCAGGAAGAACCCGCCGTGCGGCAGCGTCCCTTCTCAAGGAGTACCTGCAGGCGATGGTAATGCGCCGGTGAAGCGGGGGAGTTTCAGCACCCGCTTCACCGGCGCGGCAGCAAGACGGTGACAGCCCGCGGCCTGACGGCGGTCACTTCCCATGATCGTAAGCCCTCGATTACTGCCCTCTGCATTCGGCATAGAGATCCCGCACCCTCTTGAGCGCCGAAGCCTCGGCGTAGGAGCTTG
>CAYLNH010000308.1:0-8094 GCA_964384625.1 uncultured Lentisphaerales bacterium | reverse complement strand
TCCCAACCTCTTGAGAGTCGGGACTCGAGGCAAAGAAGGGCAGTAAACGAGGGCTCACTGCGAATACGCTTCCTGCACAAACAGGATGAACCGAGACCAGCTACATCCGGAGCTGCAGGGGGTTTTGATCATCCTTCCGACGTCGTTGCTGCCGGGATGACCATGGCAATGACGATCTCCACCATGTTAAAGGTGGATACCGTCGGCTTCCGTCTCCCGTGGCTGCAAGCCTTCTCCTTGCCGTCCGCCCTGGTCTTCTCCCAAAAACCTACTTGGATTCGCTTGGCGCTTCCGTCTCCTGTGGCCCCGATGCGATGCTGTCCAATCTGCCGAACAGCAGCTTGTGCTGCTTGCCGCCCCGGATGTTCCGGCGAGGGACGAGATCCTCGAAGCGAATCACTTCCGGCGGGCAGGTCTGTCGTTGCCGTTTTCTCGTCATCGTCACTTTGTGTCTCCCTGTTCACTCCTTGAGATGCATCGGCGCCCCCCGATGATTCAGCTTTCCCGGAATAATCTCAGGAAAAAGCAAAGAACCGCTACTTATTACGGGAGAGCGGGTTGGAAAGGGAGGCCAGAGGTCTGCACAGACCCCAGCCAAGCAAGGCTTGGCCGGGTATTTATCCCCATGCAAAGCGGGCGTCTGGACCGGTCGTACCAACCTCGTACAACGGCCGGCGGCCGTTTCCTCCGGGCAGTACCCGCTGTTTACTGTATAGCAACTGCAGCACCCCAATTGCAAGAAGCCCGAACAAAAATCGGCGATATTCTTGTCGGTGCTCGACGCATCGCGTTTCGTCATCCGACAAGAAGATCCGGCCGGGACCGCTTGCGAGCCGGGGGGGGGGGCGCAGGGCACCCGGGACGGGGGCGATTCCGGGAAATGTCGGCAGGCCGCCGGCCGGGGCCGGACGGATCCGGCATCGGGCCGTCGGGCCGCCGGTTGAAAACGACCTGCCGGGTTTTACAGTAGGCCCTCCATTCGCCTGGTATCCGGCGTGTTCCGGTCCGATCCGGAAAGTTGTGAGACCAAGGGAGGGAAAGCGGGAGGAGGCCGAGCCTCTTCCTTGAATGCTGTAACCTGAGGACGAAAGCCCATGTTTGAAGTCGATTCGGTTGTTCACGGTTTCCGACTCCTGCGCCGGGAGTGGATTGAGGAAGTCCAGGCGAACGCGCTCGAGCTGGTCCATGAGAAGACCGGCGCCCAGGTCATCGTGCTGTCGACGGAAGACGATAACAAGACCTTCTGCATCACCTTCCGCACGCCGCCGGAAGACGACACGGGCCTGCCGCACATCCTTGAGCACTCGGTGCTCAACGGGTCGCGCAAGTACCCGGTCAAGGAACCGTTTGCCGAACTGCTGAAGGCGTCGCTGTATACCTTCCTCAACGCCATGACCTATCCGGACAAAACGGTCTACCCGGTGTCCAGCCGGAACGACCAGGACTTCCAGAACCTGATGGATGTCTACCTGGATGCGGTGTTCCATCCGAATCTGACGGAACAGACCTTCATGCAGGAAGGCTGGCATTACGAGATCACCCGGCCTGACGCCGACCTGCAGTACTCGGGCGTGGTCTACAACGAGATGCTGGGGGCGACCTCGTCGCCGGAATCCGTCCTGGTGGACGAGTTGGAGTCGGCGTTGTATCCGGACAACGTCTACGGCCGCAAATCGGGGGGCAAGCCGGAAGCGATCCCGGAGCTGACATACGAGCAGTTCTGTGAGTTCCACCGCCAATACTATCATCCGTCCAACAGCCGCACGGTGCTTTACGGCGACTTCGATGTGGCCGAACGTCTGGCGCACCTGGCGGAGTTCCTGGATGACTACGACCGGCTGGAGATCGACTCGGCGATCACGCCGCACCCGCGCTTCACCGCGCCGGTAACCGCCGACAAGACCTACCCGATCACTCCGGGGTCCGAAACCGAGAACAAGGCCTACGTCCTGCGGGCCTGGTCGATGGCGGCGCCGACCGATCCCGAAACGCATCTGGCGCTGACGATTCTGACCCGGATCCTGACCGGCACGCCCGCATCCCCGCTGCGCAAGGCCCTGATCGATTCCCATCTGGGTGAGGATGTCCAGGCCTGGCACAACCGGGATATTCTCGATACCTACTATGCCGTCGGCCTGAAGGGCACGGAAGCCGAACGCCGGCCGGAGATCATCGGGATCATCGAGGCGACGCTGGCCCGGCTTGTCCGGGACGGTCTCGACCAACGCACCGTCGAGGCCGCGGTCAACTCCATTGAGTTCCGCTTGCGCGAAGCTAATTTCGGCGGGTTGTCCAAAGGGTTGATCTATGCCCTGCAGATGGACACGGCGTGGCTCTATGACGCCGACCCGCTGACGATGCTGAAGTACGAGGCGCCGCTGGCGGCGGTCCGCGCCAAAGCCGCAGCGGGCGGCTTCTTCGAAGAGCTGATCCGGGAACACCTGATCGACAACCGCCACTACGTCGACCTGACCCTGACCCCGGACGAAGCGTTTGAAGAACAGCGGCTGCAGCAGCTGCGGGACCGGCTGGCCGCGGAAAAAACGACGTTCGATGCGGCCGCCGTCAACGACCTGATCGCCGCCTGCGACGACTTGCGTCAAGCCCAGCTGCGGCCGGATTCACCGGAAGCCCTGGCGACCATCCCCAAGCTCCCGCTCAACAGCATCGACCGGGAAGCGGAGGTTTACCCCTTCGAAACCGTCGCAGCCGGACCGCCGGTGACGTTTGCCGAACAGCCAACCAACGGCATCGCCTATCTGAAAGTGGTTTTCGACGCGCGCGTCGTGCCCCAGGACCTCCTGCAGTATGTGCCGTTTTTCACGCAGGTCTCCCTCCAGGCCGGAACGGCCCGCCGCGACTTCGTCGAGATGACCGAGGAAATCGGTATTCAGACCGGCGGCATCGGGGCGGGATACACGCCGTTGGCGCAGTTGGATTGTCCCGACGATGTGTTTTCACTGGTGGCTTACAGCGGCAAATGCCTGCAGGCGAAGCTGCCGCAGATGATCGAGATCCTGGCGGAGATCTTCCGCGACTGCCGTCTGGATGATGTCACGCGGCTGCGGGAGATTGCCCGGGCCGCGCGCGCCGGCATGGAAAGCCGGGTGAACAACGCCGGTCACAGCTTCGTGGTGACGCGTCTGGCGGCCGGCCAGTCGGTTGCCGGCAAGTACGCGGAGATGACCGGCGGTCTGGAATACTTCTACTTTCTGGATCGGCTGGTGCGGGATCTGGAAAGCGATCCGGCCGCGGTGATCGACCGGCTCAACGCCGTCCGGAACTGCCTGTTCCGCCGGGCCGGCGTCCGCGTCCATCTGACCGCCGGCCGGGACGAGCTGAACGCCCTCACCCCCCTGCTCCCGCAAGTCTGGGACAGCCTGACGGACAATATCGTGCAAGCGCCGACCTTTGACTTCCCCAACTTCAACGTGAACGAAGGGCTGATGATCCCGTCGAAGGTGCAGTATGTCGGCAAAGGCCTCAACCTGTTCGCCGAAGGCCTGCAGCGCCACGGCGCCTTTGCCGTGCTCAAGAAACTGCTCGGCCGCGATTATCTGTGGAACAAGGTCCGGGTGCAGGGCAACGCCTACGGCTGCTTCTGCTCGCTGGATTCGCTGACCGGCCATTTCTACTGTTGCTCATATCGTGATCCGAATCTCGAAGAGACCCTGGCAGTGTTTGACGCGATCGCCGATTACCTCGAAACACTCGACTTGCCGCAGGACGACTTCGAGAAGCTGTTGATCGGCACCATGGGCGGCATCGATTCACCGCACGCGCCCGACCAGAAAGGCGCGATCGCGTTCAACCGACATATCACCGGCGTGTCGCAGGATCTGATCCAGCGCGAACGTGAACAGACCCTCAATTGCACTGTGGATGACCTCCGCGGCTACGCCGGTCTGCTGCGGCGGTTCGCCGAGAAAGGCCAGATCTGCGTCGTCGGCGGCGAAGAGAAGGTGCAGTCCTGCCGCGCCGAATTCGACCGAATCCGCAAGGCGTTGGTCGCCGACGAGGGCTGACGGCAGCCTCGAAAAACAGCTTCGACGACCTTGCTTTCAACCCGCATCCGCGGTATTGTGACAGCACTTTATTTTTGTTGGAAATCAGATTCTGGGGAACAGTCATGAAGAAGATTCTCCGCATCCTTCTCGGCAACGCCGATAAGATCGTGCTTGCCATTCTGCTGCTGATGCTGATTCTGGTGTTGACTCTGCAGTCATTCAGCTATCGCAGAACCATGGCGTTGATCGACAGCACCAAGAAGATCGACACCTCGACCAAGACCGGCAAGAAACTCCTCCCGGAACTGGACAAGACAGTCTTCAACGCCAAGGTCGAGGTCGAACCGGCCAAAACCTGGCAGCCGGCGTATACGGTCGGCAAGTGGGAGCAGCTCAAGCCGGAGACGATCTTCAAAGACCATTCCAAACCGCCGGCGGTCATGGGCCGCGATCTGCGCCAGCATCTCGACAAATTCGGGCCGTCGACATTGTTCGATCCCCCCGTCTATGTCGTGCCGATCGACCGCAAGCCCTACCTGCTCGACTTCGGTTCCCTGCGGGCCTTCTACCCGCCGTATCGGGTGGACTACGTTGAAAACCGCGAGGACATCCTGAAAGGCACCGTCGATACTGCTGATGATGACGACGACGATGACGATGACGACACGGTTGCAGTCAAGAAGGTCATCAAGCCGACGCCGCTGATTGACATGATCCGCTGGGCGCCGCCCTACAAGACCTATTACCCCCGCCTGCCGTTTATTCTCAGCAGTGTGATCAAGACCAAGCCCGAGAAGGAAGAGTGGGACATTACGGTCAAGGTGAATCGCCGCGCCGAGATCCTCAAAATGGGCGACAAGATCCCGGGTACGGATTACCTGATCGACGATGTCGAATACGAAGAACGCAACGTCAAGCGCGGCGAAATGGTCTACAAAGAAAAGATCTTCCGGATCACAGTTGCCCGGCAGGATGGCAAGGGGCAGAAGATCAAGCTGCAGAAGGGCGTTCGGGTCACCGATCCCAACGCCGATCCGATGTACGAGGTCATGTTCTTCGCCTACGGCAAGAAGACCCAGAAGGTCAAGTCCGGCTCCACTCTGCGCGTCAAACAGGAAGACCGCCGGGGTGAATTTCTGGTCCTCGTGGAAGACAACGTGCCGCTGATTGTCGAGATGAGTAGAGGCGAACAGGTCGGCCAGCCGGTCACGCTGAAGAAATACGACGAGGACGAGTACCGCGCCTGGCAACGGCGAGAGAAGAAGCGCAAGGAGTCCCGGACCCCGAGTTCGCCCAAGAAGAAGCGGCCCAGCGGCGTGCCCGGCGGCCTGCCGCCGGACGTCGAAGGCTTCCCCCCGGGAATGGATATGTAGATCCCCGCGACAACCCGTTTTTTCGACAGCGCCCGGCCGCCCGGCCGGGCGCTGTTGTTTCCGGGATACTGTCTGACCGCGTTCCGAAGCCGACCGGCATGCCGCACTGCTGTGCGGCGGACTCCTTGAGACAGCTTCCGGCGCAGCCGCTCAGGACGTGGATTCACAAAACGTCCTTAAGCAGGTGCCATTCGAGGCGAGGGTTGTCCCGAGTCCGGCCGGCCGGGCGAACTGCGGGTTCGATAGACGCCCGGCGGACAACCGTAGGCCTGCCGGAATACCTTGCCGAAATATACCGGATCCCCATAACCGCAGGCCGCGGCGATTTCGTAGACCCGCAGCGTTGTGGCTCGCAGCAGCTCCGCCGCGTGGCGCAGCCGAACGCCCCGCAGATAGACCGATAGACTCATCCCCGTATGCTGCTTGGCCAGCCGCGAAATATGCGCCGGATGCAGGCCGCAGGCCGCAGCCAGTTGATCCCGGTCGACGAGGCGCAGGTCCTGCTCCCGGATATGCGCGCAGATCATCTCCCACGTGCGTTGGGAACGCGTGCGCTGCACCGGTGTGCTCGTCGTCAGTTCACGCGCCAGTTGTTCCGCCAGCGCGCGCCCCAGCGGCGCCGCAACCTGCCCGGCGTCCGCCTCCAGCGCGGCCCGACAGGCAGCAAACAAATCCCGGCCCAGGCGCGACAGCGGCTTGGTTCGACAGGCCGACATCGCCGCCGCCCCGGCCTCTCGCCACTTGATATGGTAGTGGGCGCTGTCTTCCTCTTCCGTCGCGGTGAAAACCACGTACGCCTCGTCGTGGTGCTCACGGTGCCAGCTGCCGTCGGCATTGAACAGCATCTCACCGGCGGTCAGACGGCGATCGTGCCGCTCGTCGCCCGCGCCGTAGCTGATGCGGTAGACCCCGGACAATACGATCCGGAAGTACTCCCCGCGCTTGATCATGCAGGCGGCGTCCGGCCGGACCAGGCCGTGGGCGTAATGCAGGGCGCCGAACGGCAATCCCGGCAAATGCCGCTGAACCGCCGCCGCAATCGCCTGCCTTGTCGGCGCAATCGTCATAAATGCAATCTTAAGACTATAAATATCATTCTATTTCTATTTTAATCCTGAATTATGTGATCATATTCATGATAGTGCAAGTGACATACGGAAGGAGATCCTGATGCAGACAATACGCGAACCGGCACGCGATATCCCGGTGGTTGATGATTTTGACCTGTGTGTTCTGGGCGGCAGTTGTACCGGCGTGTTTGCCGCCGTCGCCGCGGCGCGGCAGGGATTAAAGGTCGCCCTCGTGGAGAAGCATGCGTTCTTCGGCGGCGTCGCCACAGCGGGACTGGTGAACATCTGGCATACGACCAAGAGCACCGACCGCAAGATCGACACGATTGCCGGCCTGACGCAGGAAGTCATCGAACGGATGACCCGGCTCGACGCAGTCAACCACAAAGGCTTCAAGCAGTGGCATGGATCCTATCACCTGAACACGGAGGTGCTGAAGCTGATCCTTGATGAGCTGGTGACGGAGGCGGGCGTGCGCCCGTTTCTGCATGCCAACTTTGCCGCCCCGGTCCTGGCCGACGGCAAACCGGTTGCCGCGATTATCGAGGACAAATCCGGGCGGCGCGCCATTCGGGCGGCGTACTTCGTGGACGCCACCGGCGACGGCGATTTTGTCGCACGCGCCGGTCTGCCGACCCGCAAGGCCGCCCAACTGCAGCCGCCGACCATGTGTGCCATCTGGCGCGGTCTCGGCGAACTCGGTCGGAAGTTCCCCGAGTATGCCCAGGGCGAGAACAGCTTCAACCTGCGCCGGGCAATTTTCAATCCGGACTTCCCGGAGTCGATTCCCGAAGGCAACGCATGGTGGAATCAGGTCCCGGGTTCGACGGACGAAACCATGCTCGCCGGGGTGCGCGTGTTCAAGACGGATTGCAGCGAGGCGGACGAGTTGACCCAGGGCGAGCTTCGCGGTCGCCGCGGCGTGTACTCCATCATGCAGCTCCTGCGGAATCAGTTCATGGACGGCAAGGGCCAGCCGCTGGTGACGATCGCCTCGCAGATCGGCATTCGCATGAGCCGGCAGGCGTGCTGTGAACACCAGGTAACACAGGAAGAACTGCTGCGTGGACATCGGTTCGAGGACGCGATCGCCAACGGCACCTATCCCGTTGACATCCACCATACCGATCGCGCCGGGATCACGTTCCGCTGGTTGGACGGCACGGAAAAGACCAAAGACGAAGACGGCAACGACATCACCACGCGCTGGCTGCCGGCCGACGAAGAGCCCGCGACCTACTATCAGATTCCCTATCGCGCACTGGTCCCGCAGGGTGCGTCAAACGTCCTCGTTGCCGGCCGCCTGACCGACGCCGACCCGGCGGCCTTCGGCGCCATTCGCGTGATGGTCAACTGCAACCAGACCGGCGAAGCCGCCGGCACCGCCTGTGCCCTCGCCTGCCGGGCCGGCAGCAGCGTGGCCGACGTCGACCCCGGCGCCCTGCGCCGGACTCTCGCCGACAACGGCGCCATCGTGCTGTGAGCGGGGAGCAGGGAGTATTGAGGGTCCAGCTGGAGTCATTGCCGGCTTTCGACTGCGAGCCGTTGTTGCCCAACATCTCAAGCAATCCCGGCCTAAGCCCTCGATGACTGCCCTTCGCGGTCCGCCTAGAGATCCCGCACCCTCGCGGTGCGGAGTTTCAG
>CAYLNH010000307.1:0-8155 GCA_964384625.1 uncultured Lentisphaerales bacterium | reverse complement strand
GACTAATATAGCACACACCGCGAGAATGTCGCCTATTTGCGTGCCGGATTAATACCATCAAAGCGGCCTCCGGCGTTCTCGTCGACTGCCGCATTGAGACTGCCGAAAACAAAGCCGGCCTCATGCTCAAATACCGCCTGACGCCGCGACAGGCAATCAAGCTCAACAGCTTCAACGTCTCGCTCAACCTGCCCATCAGCGCCGTTGCCGGCCGGGCCTTCCGGGCCGACAACATCCGGGGCAAGGTCCCCCGGGAATTCGGCGACATCCATCTGCACAGCGGCGAGCTGCGCCGATTCAGTCTGACAACGGCTGCCGGCGAGCTGTCGCTGCAGTTCCCGCAGGCCACGACAGTGCTGCTGCAGGACAACCGGAAGTGGGGCCCCAGCGCGGTCGTCCGGATCGGCCCGAGCTTCACGCCGGCCGCAACGTGGGACGCCGGCAAGACGCTGGCTATCCAATTCACTTTGTCAACCAGGAAAGGCATTACCGTGCAGCAGGACCGTCCCGTAACCATTACCGCCGGCGACGACTGGATTCCGCTGAACTTGGAACTCGACATCGAATCCGGGTCCGCCCTCGACTTCTCGCAGTTCGGGCAGATCGATGCGCCCGCCGGCAAACACGGCTGGCTGCAGACCACGCGCCGGGGCGAGTTCGTCTTTGCCAAAGACCCCGAGAAAAAGCCGCGCCGGTTCTACGGCATCAATCTCTGCTTCAGTGCGCACTACATCACGCACGAGCAGGCGGAAATCCTGGCGGAACGCCTGTTGCGGCTGGGCTACAACACCGTCCGCTTCCACCATCACGAAGGCGAACTGGTGGATCGCTCCAAGGGGTCGTCGACAACAATTAAGGCCGGCAAACTGGACCAGCTCGATTACCTCTTTGCCGCACTGAAGAAGCGCGGACTGTACGTCACGACTGACCTGTTCGTGTCGCGACCCGTCTTCCAGACAGAGATCTGGGACGATGCGCCGAAAGGCAGGAACGTCTCGATGAACGACTTCAAAATGCTCATTCCCGTCAATGAGAAAGCCTATGCCAACTGGCAGGCCTTCGCCCGCAACTTTCTGACCCACGTCAACCCCTATACCAAACTGCGGTACGCCGACGACCCCGCCCTGCCCTGGCTCAGCCTGATCAACGAAGGCAACTTCGGCAACTACCTCGGCCGCATGAATCCGCGCGTCAAGAAAGACTGGCAGCGCGTCTGGAACACGTGGCTGCGGAAACGCTACGAAACGACAGACAAGCTGAAGGATGTCTGGAAGTTCGACGTCAAAGGCGATGTCGCCGACAGCACCGTGGCGCTGGCAACAAATATCTACGACAACTCGCCGCGCGCGCGCGATCTCGCCGCGTTCCTCGGCGATGTCGAAACCAGGATGGTCACGCGGATGACGAAATTCCTGCGCGACGAGATCAGGACGAAGGCGCTGATCACCAACAGCAACGGCTGGACCAACCGGCTGGGTACGCACACGGCAAGGAGGTCCTTCGACTACGTCGACGACCATTTCTATGTTGACCACCCGCAGTTCCTCGAGAAATCCTGGCGGCTGCCGTCGCGCTGCCCGAACACCAGCCCGGTTGCCGCCGGCGCGCCCGGCGGCCGACATTGCGCGTTCCGGCGCGTCATGAACAAGCCGTTCACCTTGAGCGAATACAACTACTCCGGCCCGGGCCGGTTCCGCGGGGTCGGCGGCATCCTCACCGGCGCCATGGCATCGCTGCAGGACTGGAGCGTGGTCTGGCGCTTCGCCTACAGCCATAGCCGCGGCAACCTCTTCAAACCGTCCCGCGCGAACTACTTCGACATGGCCGGCGACCCGCTGAACCAGGCCGCCGAACGCGCGTCGCTCTGCCTGTTCCTGCGCGGCGACATGAAGCCCGCGCCCCACCGCATCCTGATCGGTATGGACGCTGACGTAATCAACCGCCGCCCGCTCCGCAACGTCAACGTCGAGCCGTCCTGGCATGCCCTGGCGCTGGTCACCCGGGTCGGGACGCTGTTCCAGGACCTGGGCGATCGCGATGCGTTCCTGCATCTGCCGACCGCCGAAACCCCCGATGCCATTGACCCATATAAGAAGGGCGCCGGCGCCGAGATCATGAAGGCGCTGAAGCAGGAGAAATGGATGGTCGACAACCGCACGGACTTGTCGAAGAACATCATTGAAAGCGAAACCGGCGAACTGCTGGTCGACGCCCCCCGCGACGTCATGGTTCTGAACACCGCAATGACCGCCGGCGGCTACGCCCCGCAGGGCGAAATCATCAAGACCGATGCCGCCACCATTAAGATCGCCGAGACCGACGCCACCGTCTGGGTCTCCAGCGTTGACGGCAAACCGATCCAGGACAGCGGCCGCATGATCGTGACGCACCTGACCGACCTGCAGAACACCAACGTGAAGTTCGCCGAGCAGGCCCGCCAAACACTTCTGGACTGGGGCAAGACGCCGCACCTGGTACTGAACGGCACAGCGACGATCACCATTAAAAACGCCAACGCCGAAAACCTGAAGGTCTGGGCCTTGGCCACCAGCGGTAAGCGCGTGGAACCGGTGAACGCCAAGGTGAATGGTGACAGCATAACTGTTCCACTGTCAGTCAAAGGCAAAGACGGCGCCCGCCTGGTCTACGAAGTCGCGGCCGAATAGTCGATAGTGGGTAGTCGATAGGGGGAGCCTTTCCACAACCTGCGAAGACCCGAGCCACCGGTCCTGTGCTGTGCTTCAGCGCATCCTCACAAGAACTGCTGTAGCTGCACCTGCCGCGAAAAGGGTTGACGGCCATGTCCGACGTCAGGAATCTTGCGGATTCCACTCCTCCAGTATGAAAGGGACCCGCTGCCCAACGCCGCGGGCGTCTCCAGAAGAACTTTCGCGGACAGTGCCCCTACTCCCGGAAGCGGCCGGGGGACACGCCAACCAACCGGTGGAAGACCTTGATGAAGTAGCTGGCGCTGTTGAAGCCGCAGCGTTCAGCGACTTCGTCGACACTTAGCCCGTGCCGTCGAAGAAGGGTTTTGGCACGTTCGATACGCTGATGCGTCAGGTATTCGCTGAAGGACTCGTTGCCCTGTTGGCGGAACAACCGCGACAGATGGTTCGGGTGCAGGCGAAACCGGGAGGCAACCGAGGAGCGGTCGAGCGGCTGATCACACGCCTCCTGGATGTAGGCGCAGATCGTCTCCCAGGTGATCCTTGCTTTGCTCGGGGGATTGTCTTCCGGCCGAAGCAACTCTTCGATCGCCAAGCGGACTGTCATGTTCATCGCGCCCACGGCGGTGTCTGTGTCGCAATTCTGCCGGGCAAGTGCGTTGCATGTCTCCAGCATGTGCGCCGTCGCGTGGGTCATCTCGAATGCCGTGTGATACCACAGATCCGGCCCCTGCTGCAGCCGCCGGCCGACGCCGTTGTCCTGATACCACAGGAAGCGCGTATAGGTCGGATGGAACACCACGCCGAACATCGTGTGCGCCCGATCCCAGATCACCCGGGTCCAGCCACTCGGCAGCATGTACAATGTCTGCCCGGGCTGTAAAAAGACTTCCCGGCGCTCACTGCCGTCAGCATACCACACATGGTGTTCGCCCGTCAGGAAGACCATCAGCCGCGGCAACTGCTGCATGGTGCATTTGCCGGGCGGCGGCGGCTCCGTAAAGCCGAAAATGACGTCTTTGATCACGCCGTCCGCAACCACGCGTTGGGCCATTTCCAACAGTGCCTGCCGGTGTTTCTTGGGGTTGCGTTGCACTGGATGAGATTCCGGATACAGGAGACAGGATGCAGGATATGGGATACGGGATACAGAATTTCCACTACAGACTTACTGGTTACAAATTTACTATTAAGGTTCGCTTTGTTTTATAGATTTCAACTCGAAACGGCAAAATCTTATTGCTACGAAAATGGTAGGAAACGCGCTGTCAGTCACAGAAACAAGGGAACTGACGATGAACGAAATACTTGAAACCGTTACGATCGGCGGCCATGAGATCACGACAAGCGCCCTGCCCTCCGGGTTGGCGCTGCAGGAGGACCTGGGGCTGATCACGCACGAGACAGTCAACGGCCGACTGGTGCATACCGCCCGTTGGCCGGAACGCGGGCTGCACGAAACGCGTGCCACCAAGACACCCGGGGGCGATTACCTGCTGATGTTTCCCGACGGCGGTCATTACGGCGGCAAGAAAGAGAAACTCAACGACATGCTGGCCTATCGCTCGAAGGACAAAGGCCGGACCTGGCAAGGCCCGACCATTGCCTTTGACATCGACTACAACCAGCACGGTTTCATTCCACTGATCCCGAAGGATTCGAAACGCCTCTACGCCTTCGGCACCCAACCCATCTGGGGCATGTGGTCCCAGGAGAACGGCCTGCAGGAGAACGCGCCCATCGGTTTTCGGTATTCGGATGACGATGGCCATCACTGGTCGGAGGTCCGACTGATTCGGCCGGAGAACGACCCGGACTTCACGGGCATGTCGGTGATGCGCATGTGCGAGACGGAAAGCGGCACCTGGATTCTCGGGTCGCACGAAGGCGACTGGTCCTACAAGCCGCTGATGACCCGGCAGTACCTGTTACGTTCCGAGGACCAGGGCAAGACCTGGGAGGTCCTGCCGAACCGTCGTCACGGCGGCTGGTGCGTACCCGCCTTCAACCGCATGGATGAGGGCCGGCCGATCAGTCTGGGCGGCGAGCGCGTATACTTCATGGCGCGGACCTGCGCAGGACACCTGTGGAACGCCTGGAGTGAAGACGGCGGCAAGAGCTGGACGGACCTCGAGCCGACAACCTTGACGCATCCGGATGCACCGCCGATGCTGTTTCACTTGACTGACGGCAAGACCTTGGCGGCGTTCCATCACAATCGCCATCACGACCGCGACTACCGTGGGCTGCACGGCGAGAACCCGGGCATGCTGGATCGTTCGGAGACCTGGGTCTCCCTCTCGACCGACGCCGGGCATACGTGGAGTGAACCGCGATTCGTGTTCGTCAATGCCTTGGCCCCCAGTTTTGAGAACGACTGGCGCAACTACAACTGCAGTTATGTCGACGCGTTCGCTGACGACGGCGTGTTGAACCTGTTCGTGCCCCACCGCTGGGAACGCGCCCTGCACCTGCAACTGAAAGAAGAAGACCTGTCGGCGCTGCCGACCGGGTCGGTAATCGGTAATCGGTAATCGCTACCTCAATGATGTTCTCATTCCGTCAGCGATCGAACAGACGCGAACTCTGACTGTATCACAAGCATCCCAGACGACGACAGACTATGGCTGCCCAACGGGCAGCAGTGAGCGTAGCGAGCGTCAACTTGTGCTCCGGAGGCATGAGCAGGGATGCTCATGATACATGTCGGACGACTGTTCCGAAAAGAGTAATCGGTGATCGGTAATCGGTAATCGGTTGGTTGAATTGAACAGACTAGACGGATTGGAAAGGAAGAGGAATGACAACTGCAACAGATACAGTAGACAAGACCCGCCTGTTTCAAGCGCGCACGGAAGGCTACAAGTGCTATCGAGTGCCGGGGATCCTGTGTACCAGCAAAGGAATAATCCTCGCAACTGCGGAAGCACGGCCGGACAAGGGCGGCGACTACAGCAACAACGACATCGTCATGCGCCGCAGTCTGGACGGCGGCGAAACCTGGGAGCCCTATACGAAGGTGGTCGATCACGCCATCTATGGCGAAGGACCGGCAAGTAACTTCTGCCTGATCGAAGACCGCGACAGCGGCATTGTTCATGCCGTCTTCTGCCACGACTACGCCCGTGTCTTCCATATGACCAGTTCGGATCAGGGCGAGACGTTTTCAGAGCCGCGTGAGATCACAGCGGCAGCGGCAGCCCTGCGGGAGCAGTACAACTGGGCGGTCGTGGCCACCGGTCCGGGCCACGGCATCCAACTGCGGAACGGCCGGTTCGTCGTTCCCGTGTGGATGTCCGACGGCTCCGGCGGCGAATTCGGTCCCAAGCACCGCGGCCATCGGCCGTCGATCGTGACATCACTCTTCAGCGACGACCGCGGCGAAACCTGGCAAGCCGGCGAGTTAGTCGTCAAACACGGTGACGTTTGCGATGGTACGGAAGTCGTCAACCCCAGCGAGACTGTGCCGGTGGAACTGGCCGACGGCCGCGTGCTGTTCAATATCCGTTCCGAATCGATGCGCAACCGGCGACTGGTTTCGATCAGTCCGGACGGAGCGACAGACTGGAGTGCACCCAGATTCGACGACGCCCTGCTGGAGCCGGTCTGCATGGGCAGCATCCTGCGCGTGTCCCGGCCGGAGGAGGGCGGCAGCAAGATCGTCTTCGCCAATCCCGACACACTGGAGAAGGAGATGCGGCGCGCCATGGGGCAGACCAACCCGGACCGGCCGCATTGCGACCGCAAGAACGTTACCGTCCGGATGAGTACGGACGAATGCCAGACCTGGTCGGCCAAACGGCTGCTGCAGGAGGGTCCCTCGGGTTACACTGATCTCGGCCTGACACCCGACGGCACCATTCTCTGTATCTACGAGGACGGTGTCGTGGACCGCATGCACGACGACCGCTACGTCACGGTTGCCCGGTTCACTCACGAGTGGATACTTGCTGATCGGTAATCAACATCCGGACACTTCGGCAGTTTGCCTGCCGACCAGAGGAAATTCTGTCCGCGGAATTCGCTGACAAAGTACGCACCCCCCGCAGAGGTTACATCAAGATGACACCACACGAACAATTCAACGCCTGCATGAACTTCGAAGCGGTCGCCCCACCGCTCTGGGAGTGGGGTACGTGGCCCTCCACGCTGCGG
Source organism: uncultured Lentisphaerales bacterium (assembly GCA_964384625.1). Taxonomy (GTDB): domain Bacteria; phylum Verrucomicrobiota; class Lentisphaeria; order JABSQK01; family JABSQK01; genus CAYLNH01. The sequence continues at coordinate 1,331 of CAYLNH010000307.1, read as the reverse complement.
TGCTGGCAACAGGAAGGGCTGGGCAGTGGGAATACGCCCCCACAATATCGCGACTGCCGCAACAAGGTCCAGTGCGGCGTCGACCTGTGGATGCTGCCGCGCTACGAGCAGGAGGTCCTTGACGAGGACGGCGAGTATGTCATCCGCCGCACCGATCGCGGCACTATCGCGCGCTTCCCGAAAGCGCCCGACGCCATGTCCATGCCGGAGCATTTCGAGTATCCGGTCAAGTCGCGGACTGACTGGAATGAACTGAAACCGCGGTTCCGCCCAGATCTCCCCGGTCGCTTGCCGCCTGATTGGTCGGCCCGCTGTCAGTCCTGGCGCGAGTCCGGTCCGATCGTCGTTTTCCAGGGGCCGCGGTCGCCAAGTCTGTTCGGCTTCGTCCGCGAACTGCTCGGCCCGGAACGCACCCTGACCGCGTTCTACGACGACCCGGACCTGGTGCAGGACATGATGGACACAATTACGGAACTGACCTGTGCCATGCTCGAGCAGGTCATCGCCGAGGCACCGCTGACTTCCGTCTTCTTCTGGGAGGACATGTGCTACAAGAACGGGCCATTGATCTCCCCGGCCCTGTTCCGCGAGTTTATGATCCCGCGCTACCGGCGGATGACCGAACTGGCTCGCGGCAAAGGGATCAACCACATCTTCGTCGACAGCGACGGCGATGTATCGTTGCTGATTCCACTGTGGCTGGAGGCCGGCATCAACGGCATTTATCCGTTCGAGGTCGCGGCCGGCATGGACGTAGTGGAGTTGCGCCGGCAGTACGGCAAGGACCTGCTGATGACCGGCGGCATCGATAAACGCGTTCTGGTCCAAGGCCGGGACGCCATCGACGCGGAACTGGAATACAAGCTTGCCATCGTGGATCAAGGCGGCTACATCCCGCACATCGACCACGCCATCCCCCACGATGTGCCTTACGAGAACTTCGTGTACTACTGGAAAAGAAAAAGGGAACTCCTCGGCATGTAGTCGATTCCGTCAAAGAGCAGAAAGAAGATGACGAAACCAAACACACCCATTGTCCTCTGGCATGACCTGGGTGATTACCTTGGCTGCTACGGCCACAGCGATATCACGACCCCGAACATCGACGCGTTTGCCGCAGCAAGGCACCGATCCCGTACTTCGACCGCCTCTGGGTACAGGATGAAGACGGCAGCTTCCGGGCGGAGATCCCGAAGAAATGGCAAGGGGCGAAGCCGTAGGCCCGGGCGGCCAATCCGCGTCAAGTTGTACCACAAGCATACCAGACGCCGACATGCTATTAATCCGGCACGCAAATAGGCGACATTCTCGCGGTGTGTGCTATATTAGTC
>CAYLNH010000306.1:0-8183 GCA_964384625.1 uncultured Lentisphaerales bacterium | reverse complement strand
TGTAGGGGTGTTGCAATGCGAGTGCCTGTCCTGCTGCATTGGAAGATCCGTTGAAGGTCAAAGACATCGACGGGAACGAGGTCGCGTTGTCGACCTACAAGGGGAAGGTGCTTTTGATCGTCAATGTGGCGAGCAAGTGCGGGTTCACCAAGCAGTATGCGGGTCTGCAGAAGCTGTATGAGACGTATAAGGACAAGGGCCTGGTAGTCCTTGGTTTTCCAGCCAACAACTTTTTCCGCCAGGAACCGGGAAGCAACGCGGAGATCAAGCAGTTCTGCACGACGAAGTTCAATGTTTCCTTTCCGATGTTCGCCAAGATTTCGGTGCGCGGCAAGGACATTGCCCCGCTCTATGCGTTTCTGACCAGCCAGGAGACACAACCGGTAAAGCAAGGCAAGATCTCCTGGAACTTCAACAAGTTCCTGGTGGACCGGACCGGCAACGTGGTCCATCGCTTCGGCAGTCGGACCACGCCGGAGGACAAGAAGCTGATCACGGCGGCGGAAGCCCTGCTCAAGCAATGACGCCTGATTGCGGCGCCCATCACGCCGCGGCATGCAGCCGCCCGGCAGCGAACTACGGACGCCCCGAAACCGTTAAGCTTATGCTCACGCGAGGCTGTAATTCGGCCCTTCAGGCCTGTGTTTCAGGATCAACCCAAGACCCGGGCCTGCAGCCCGGGCTATATCAATGCCGGCCCTTTGGGCTCAGCACGGCACCCGTTGAGGCCAAGCTTAACGGTTTCGACGCCCCCGCGCCGGATAAACCCGGCGCAGCTTTTCCGGACGCAGGCTGGGAGTCGAGGCTGCAGGTGACCGATCCTGAACGTCCGGACCAACAAGACACACCCCGCCGGCTGAAGACCATTGCGGGGACATAGGATCCTCCGGTCTGACGGCGAAACATGATTCGTCGAGGATTTACCGCGGACATGAAGAAATAGTGCGGACTTGTTGACAAAGTGCTGGCCGCACCCCTACAGTACCGGCTTTCCGCTTTACGCCTCAATCTCTCGGGATGCTCGTAAATGATTGAACATAAGATAAATATACCCATATCCGGCCGTGCCTACGACATTCTGATCGGCAACGGTTTCTACCGCGACGGGGTAGACGGCGGCATTGCGCCGCTGATTGACGGACGCAGTTGTCTGGTAATTTCGGACAGCAATGTAGCCCCGCTGTACGGCGAGCACATGAAGGACCTCCTGACTGGGGCCGGCGCGGCAAAGGTCGCGATCACGACATTCCCGGCCGGCGAAGAGTCGAAGACGCTGGAGACGATTTCCGGGTTTTACCACACGGCCGTGGCGGCCGGCATGGACCGCCGGAGTCTGATCATCGCCCTCGGCGGCGGCGTCACCGGCGATATGGCGGGCTTCACCGCGGCCACGTTCATGCGAGGCATCGAGTACCTTCAGTGTCCGACGTCGCTGCTGGCGATGGTCGACAGCGCGGTCGGCGGCAAGACCGGCGTGGATCTGCCGGAAGGCAAGAACCTGGTCGGCGCCTTCAAGCAGCCGAAGGCCGTGCTGGCGGATGTGGCCACATTGCGGACGCTGCCCCTTCGCGAGCTGCGTTGCGGTCTGGCGGAGGTCGTGAAATACGGGGTCATTCAGGATGCCGATTTCTTCGCTTTTCTGGCGGCCAGTGTCGAAGGTCTGCTGCAGCTCGACCCGGCCATCTACAGCCGCGTGATCCAGCGCTGCTGCGAGTTGAAAGCGGAAGTCGTGCTGGCCGACGAAGAGGACCTGACGGGGCAGCGGGCGATTTTGAATTACGGCCACACGTTTGGTCATGCGCTCGAGAAGCTGGCGGACTTCTCGCGACTGAACCACGGCGAGGCGGTGGCGATCGGCATGATGATGGCCGCCGATCTGGCGTCCCGCCGGCAGCCGGCGCTGGAAGAGCTGTACGCGCAGCAGGAGTCCCTGTGGCAACGTCTCGGCCTGCAGACCCGAGCCAAAGGCTTCAACCCGCAGGAGGTCCTGGCGGCAATGCGCACCGACAAGAAATATGAACACGGCCAGGTCCGCGTCATCCTGCCGGAAGCGCTGGGGCGCTGTGTCGTGGTCAAAGACGTAACCGAAGACGAACTCCTGGTATCGATCGAGGCGCACTGTGACGCGTAAGGAAGCTTACATCATTCTGAATGCACTGCCGCTGATCGGCCCGATCCGGGTCCGTCAACTGCTGGCGGTATTCGACTCGCCCGAAGCGGTCCTGGCCGCCGAAGCCGCGGCGTTGAGCCGGGTTCAGGGGATCGGTCCGAAGGCGGCGGCAGCGATTGCGGACTGGTCCGACAATATGGACCTCGCCGACGAGTTGGAACGCATCGAGCGCAGCGGCGCCCAGGTGCTGACCCTGGAAGACGACGACTATCCGCAGGGTTTGCGGGATATCAAGGACCCCCCGCTGGTGCTGTATGTCAAGGGCAAGCTGGCCCCACTGCAGCAGGCCTGGGATCGCGGTCTGGCGGTGGTCGGCTCGCGCAAGACCACACTGTACGGCCAGAAAGCGGCCGAAAACCTGGTGCGGTCGGCGGCGAACGCCGGCTGGGTGATCGTCTCCGGACTGGCGCGCGGTATTGACACCGTCGCCCACCGAACCACAGTTGACGGCGGCGGCCGCACGATCGCCGTCCTCGGCGGCGGCCTGGATCAGGTTTTCCCGCCGGAGAACATCCCACTGGCAGCGAACCTCTGCGACACCGGCTGCGTCGTCACGGAACAGCCGATGAACATGCGCCCGGACCGCCGCACGTTTCCGATGCGCAACCGGATCATCGCGGCCCTGTGCCCGGCCACGCTGGTGGTGGAAGCCGGCCGCAACAGCGGCTCCCTGATTACCGCCGAGAAGGCCGTCGAATTCGGCCGCAAAGTGTTTGCGGTCCCCGGCCGCATTGATTCGCCGCAGTCCATGGGCTGCAACGATCTGATCCGGGACGGCGCCTGTCTGACGGCGTCCCTGGACGACATCGCCAACGAATTTGCCGCGTTGCCCGGCCTGGCCTGCGAGCCGGCCGCGCAGCCGGAATTGGATCTCATCAGCAAACCCCAAACAACACCGGTTCCTGCCGAACTCGATCCAGTGGAATCGCGCATCTGCGAACTGCTGCAACCCGGGGAAGCCGGCATCGACGAACTGGTCAATCATAGCGGTGAACCCGTCCACAAGCTGCTGTCCGTCCTGATGGGACTGGAGCTGAAACGCGTTGTAAAGCAGCTTCCCGGCAAGCGGTTCGCCCTGTATAACTGAATTGTCATCTATGAGTAAAAGTCTCGTTATTGTTGAGTCGCCGTCCAAGGCCCGGACCATCTCCCGCATCCTGGGCAACGAATACAAGATCATGGCTTCCATGGGCCACATTCGCGATCTGCCGGAACGCCGGCTGGGGGTGGACATCAAGGACAACTTCAAGCCGGACTACGAACTGACCGCGTCGCGCAAGAAGGTCATCGGCGAGTTGCAGAACGCCGCCAAACAGGCGGACGACATCTACCTGGCCACAGACCCGGACCGCGAAGGCGAAGCCATCGCCTGGCATATCTACGAGATCCTGAAAGCCAAGAACAAGCAGGCGAGTTTCCATCGCGTGACGTTCCACGAAATCACGCGGCCGGCCGTGCAGGCATCGTTCGACAAGCCGAGCGCGCTGAACATGGACTTGGTCGATGCCCAGCAGGCCCGCCGCATTCTCGACCGCCTGGTCGGCTACAAGGTCAGCCCGCTGCTGCAGCGCCGCGTCGAACGCGGCACCAGCGCCGGCCGCGTGCAGTCCGTCGCCCTGCGCCTGATCTGCGAACGCGAAGAGCTGATCAACAACTTCACCCCGGAAGAGTATTGGCTCCTGACCGGCAAGTTCGAGAAGACCGCCACACAGGAAGGGTTCACGGCGAAGCTCGCCCGTATTGACGACCAGGCCATCCAGGTACCCAAAGGCGGCTTGTCCGCCGGCCAGACCACCGGCACCGGCCCGGCCATCAACAGCGCCGAAATCGCCCGGAACTTTGCCGACGACGCGCAGCGCGGCGAGTATTTCGTGTCGGAGGTGAAGAAGACCCCGCGCCGCCGCAACCCGAAGCCGCCGTTCATCACAAGCACCCTGCAGCAGGCGGCCAGCGCCAATCTGCGCATGAGTCCGGAACAGACCATGCGCGTCGCCCAGCAGCTCTATGAAGGCGTTGAATCCTCCGACGACGAATCCGGCGGGTTCATCACCTACATGCGAACCGACTCCGTCAACATCTCGAAGGTCGCTCAGGACGCTGCCCGCAACTTCATTCAGCAGCAGTTCGGCCCGCAGTTCGCCCCCGACAAAGCCCCGCACTACCGCTCCAAGAAATCCGCCCAGGAAGCGCACGAAGCCATCCGCCCGACGGATGTCAAGCTGACGCCGAAGCAGGCGCGGAAGTACCTGGACGACCGCCAGGCCCGCCTGTATGAGCTGATCTGGAATCGGTTCGTCGCCAGCCAGATGGCGCCGGCCCAACTGATGCAGTACAGCGTGGAAATCAGCAACCGGACGGGCACCGCGGACCACAAGTATACCTTCCGCGCTACCAGTACAGCCGTGAAATTCCCGGGCTTCATGAAGGTGTACGACCTCGAAGACGCCGTCGAAGACAAGGACAAGGACAAGGATGAGGACGATACCGACCGGCTGCCGGAACTGACCACCGATGATCCCTGTGCTCTGTTGGACCTCGATCGCGATCAGAAGTTTACCGAGCCGCCGCCGCGGTTCTCCGAAGCCATGCTGGTGCGCGAACTCGAAAGCAACGGCGTCGGCCGGCCGTCGACCTACGCCAGCATTATCAACGTCATCAAAAAGCGCGATTACGTCAACAAAGACAAAGGCAAGCTGATCCCGACCGATCGCGGCAAGAACGTCAACACCTATCTCTGCACCCACCTGCCGCGGCTGTTCGAGGTGGACTTCACCGCGTGGATGGAGGGCAAACTGGACGCCGTCGAACAGGGCGACCAGGAGTGGGTCGAGATGCTGGAGAAGTTCTACGGCCATTTCAGCAAATGGCTCGAGGAAGCGAAGAACATCACGAACGCGCCGCCCGACGACGTGATCCGGTCCCTCCTGGACCTGTTCACCGACGAGATCGAATACGCGCCGCCGGAAAAGAACGGCAAGCGCACCTATGACGACAAGAAGTTCTGCAACTCGATCAAGAAGCAGATGGAAAGCGGCAAGCGCCTGTCGGAACGCCAATGGCTGGCGCTGCTGCGCCTGGCCGTCAAATACGAATCCCAGATGCCCGGCCTCCAGGCTGTCGCGACGGCCAACGGATTCGCCGAACAACTCGAGGAATTCCGCCGAAAACAAGCTGAAAAAGCAGCACAGAAGCCGGACGAGCCGGCGCTCAGACTTTGTGCGCTGCTCGACCATGTCACCGAGTGGGAAGAACCGCAGGGCAAACGCAAACGCAACGACAAGGAGTTTATCGACTCGATCCGCGAACAGGCAAGTCGCAAGCCGCTGTCCGACCGCCAGCTTAACGCGTTGAAAACCGTGATCCGCAAGTACCACGAGCAGATCCCCGACTACGACGCGCACAAGGAGGAGCTTGGCCTGATGGACGCGCCGGACGCCGCCGCGGCGGAAGAACTCAAGGACCTCCTGGCCCTGGCCGACGACATCAAAGAATGGGCCGAACCCGTCAAGCGCGGCCGCCGAACCTTTGACGACAAGAACTTCGTCAGTTCACTCAAGCGCCAGCTCAGCACCAAAGGGCGCCTGAGTCCGAAACAGATCGCTGCTTTCGGCAAGGTGCTGCAGAAGTACAAGGACCAGATCCCCAACTTCGAAGAACGCACGAAAGACCTCGACCTGCCGAAGCCCGGCAAGAAGAAGGATCGCCCGGCGGACGAGCCGACGGATGTCACCTGCCCCGAATGCAAAGAAGGCAAACTCGTCGGCAAACACTATCGCGGCCGCAAGTTCTACGGCTGCAGCCGCTATCCCAAGTGCAAGTTCTCGGTCAACAACCTGGACAAAGTGCAAAGCGCCGAAGAAACGAACGACTGAGTCCTGCGGCCGGCAGTCTGCCCCCGTCGCGGCGGCCGGCACGGAAACATTGAACCGGCACTGCCGGTGCCGTACATCACTCCCAAAAGCCGGCGGATCGGCGAATCCGCAAAATGCCGTGCCGGCGCCGCGCCGCGTCTGAGCCTGTTGATCTGCCTGCTGTGCCTGCCTGGCGTTGCCTTCGGTGCAGCAATTCTTGCCATCCCCTTGTAGAACTGAAGAACGTCGGGACTATGATACCGTGGCCATCAACCAGGATAAGGACGACCATGGCTGCAGACCTGACCATCCGGGACGAGACTCCCGCTGATATTGAAGCGATCGCCGACGTGACTGCAGCGGCGTTCGCCACGCTGGAGATCAGCAATCATACCGAACAGTACATTATCGAGGCCTTGCGGGCGGCTGATGCGTTGACCGTGTCGCTGGTGGCAGAACGGGATGGACAGGTTATCGGCCACATCGCGTGTTCTCCCGTGGCCATGGCGGACGGTACGCAGGACTGGTACGGGCTCGGACCGGTGTCGGTGCTGCCGGAGCATCAACGGCAGGGCATTGGCACTGCATTGATCGAAGCAGGTTTGGCGCGACTGCAGGAGCTGAACGCCAAGGGCTGTTGCCTGGTGGGCCATCCGGAGTACTACCGGAAGTTCGGCTTTGCGAATCCGTCCGGCCTGGCGCTTGAAGGCGTGCCGCCGGAGGTATTCTTCACGTTGTCGTTTGCTGGTGATACTCCCAAGGGCACCGTGACGTTCCACGGCGCCTTTGGCGCCGATGGTCAATAACCCCCCACAGATCTCCACGAGAACGGGTCCGAATAGAGGTGAAACGATGGTGCATGAGAACGCCGAAGAACGACCAACGGCCCATGAGGGCTTCATCGACGCCGCGGCTTTCGGTTTTTCGCCCGCGGCATCAGGAACAGATAATGCCGACGCACTGCAGGCGGCCATTGATCAGGGCGGCACAATCGTCGTCAGCTGTCCCGGGACCTACAAACTCGCGCGCACCGTCTATGTCGGCAGCCATACGGCCATTCGTTTCGGGCATGGAGTGTTCGTGAAGAAAGTCGACGAGGTCGGCGCCTTCACGCACGTATTGCTGAATAAGGGCGCGCGGCAACGGCAATTCGATGAACGGATCTTGATCGAGGGCCTGCAGATCGTCGTCAACGACGTCGACGTTCGTAACTTCGAGATCTACGGATTGCATGGGCAACTGGCGTTCTTCTATGTGCGCGAACTGCGCATTGAACGTTTTCGCTGTCTCGATCTCGGACCGGCTCAATACGCCATACACGTCTGCACGTTCGAAGATATCATTATCGACGACGTGGTGATCAAAGGGGCGAAGGACGGCGTCCACCTGGGGCGCGGCAATCGCTTTACCATTCGCAACGGCGTTTTTCAGACCTTCGACGATGCCGTGGCTTTGAATGCCCACGACTGGATCGTCGGCAACCCCGAACTGGGCTGGATCGAAAACGGTGTGGTCGAGAAATGCTGGGATCTGGCAGCCGACGACACCACCGGTTTCTTCTGCCGGTTGCTGGCGGGGGGCTGGATCGATTGGCGGAAAGGCATGGACGTGCAGCAAGGCGACATCGTAATCAGCGATGGCCGCCTCTATCGTGTGCAGGCGCAACCCGATGGCACAGTCTACACGTCGAAGACGAAACCGCTGCACACAGAAGGCACATGCCTCCTGGACGGGATCAACTGGCGCATGATGCAGGATGAAGCGGTCTACACTGCCGGCGTCCGCAATGTCGTCTTCCGCGATATCTTTCTGGAAAAAGCGCGGGTTGGATTCTCCTTCATGTTCAGCAAGAACCGCTTCAGCCGGTCATACTACCCGGGTGCGGCTGTGCCGTTGCAGGAACAGTTCACAATCGAGAACGTACGTGCCGCAAGCGATCGTCCGCTGGTATCAATCAGCACACCAGTGGATGTGTTGACGATCGCCAATTCGAGCCTCAAAAACACCCCGGTCGTTTTCCATGGCGACGAGGCCTTCGACTACCGGAGGACCGCGGTAAATATGGTTGCCTGCGTGTTCAATCACGATGGCCCAATGGAATTGCTGAAGCGGATCTTCCAATGCAGCAGGACAGGCACTCGCATTGCAACACCCCTACAATC
>CAYLNH010000305.1:0-8255 GCA_964384625.1 uncultured Lentisphaerales bacterium | reverse complement strand
TAGGGGTGTTGCAATGCGAGTGCCTGTCCTGCTGCATTGGAAGATCCGGTTCAACACCGAGTCCAAGTAGAACAGAACATATCACTGTAAGCGCATCAATCGACAGCTCACCGGGAAAACAAACAGGCCCCGGATCGCTCCGGGGCCCATGCGTTGCTGCGGCATGCAGCAGTTACACGCCGATGCGGTTGCGGCGGACGATTTCGCCGTCCGTCTGGTAGGTCACCACTTCGTGCCCCGGCAACGGCATGATGCGCTCGTGGACGGCGTCCAGGAACCACTCCTTCTGCGGGAAGAACTCCTTCTCCATCTCGAACGGCGGCGTGATCCAATTGCGCGCGCCGATCACCACCGGCGGGCCGTCGAGTTCGTCAAACGCCAGATTCGTGATGTTGCTGGCGACGTTGTGCATGAAACTGCCGCGCTCACAGGCGTCGGAGCTCAGGAGGACCTTACCGGTCTTCTTCACCGACTCGAGGATCACCTCGTAGTTCAACGGATTGATGAAGCGCAGGTCAATGACCTCGGCGGACAGGCCGTACGTCTCCTGCATCAGATCAGCGGCTTCCAGGGCGCGATACAGCGTGGCTCCGACCGTCAGGATCGTCACGTCCCTACCGGGCCGTTTGATGTCCGGCTCGCCTTCGGGGACTTCGTAGTAGTCTTCGGGGACACCGCCTTCGACGAATTTCTCGCCCATGTCATAAAGGCGCTGGCTCTCGAAGAAGACCACCGGATCGGTGCCGCGCAGGGCCAGGTTCAGCATGCCCTTGGCATCGTACGGCGTGGCGGGAAAGAACGCCTTCAGCCCCGGGATGTGGGCGATCAGACTCGTCCAGTCCTGCGAATGCTGCGCGCCGTATTTGCTGCCGACGGAGACGCGCAGCACCAACGGCATCTCGAGGATGCCGGCGGACATGGACTGCCACTTGGACATCTGGTTGAAGACCTCGTCGCCGGCGCGGCCGAGGAAATCGCAATACATCAGCTCGGCCACCACCCGACCGCCGCAGAGCGCGTACCCCGTCGCCGCGCCGCAGATCGACGCCTCGGAGATCGGCGAATTGAACAGCCGGTGGTACGGCAGCGCCTCAGTCAGGCCGCGGTAGACCGCAAACGCCCCGCCCCAGTCGCGGTTCTCTTCGCCGAACGCGACCATGGTCGGGTCCTCGTAGAACCGGTGCAGCATGGCTTCGAACAAGGCGTCGCGGTAGGCGATCACCCGGGCCTTGACCAGTTCCTTGCCGTTTTCGTCGAACGCCGAACGGGACTTGCGACGGTTGGCGATGACGCGCGGGTTCTCTTCCTTCGCCAGGAGGACCTCCGGCTCGCCCTCGGCCATCTTCGGTTTGTTGCCGTTGGAGAACATCATGCCTTCGAGATTGCCCTCGCAGATCATCCGCGGCGAGGTCTCCAGCGAGGACGCCAGCCCCAAGGCCTTGGTGATCTTCGCGACCACGCCCTTCTGCATCTTGGTCAAGGCCGACTTGGTGATGACCTTGTTGGCCACCAGGTACTTCTCATACGCCCGGCAGCAGTCGCCCTGCTCCCACATGGCCATCTCGTCCTTACTGCGATAGGCGCTCTGGTCGGACGGACTGTGACCGGACAGTCGATAGGTCAGCACATCCAGCAGTACCGGGCCCTCGCCCTTGAGCAGAATCTTTTTCTTGCGTTCGATCGCATCCGCGATGGCCAGCGGGTTGTAGCCGTCGACGCGCTCGGCGTGCATGTTCTCCGGATTGACGCCGGCACCGAGGCGGGCCAGCATGCCGAAGCCCATGGTCTCGCCTTCCGGCTGGCCGCCCATGCCGTAGAAGTTGTTGACGAAGTTGTAAAGGATCGGCGGGGCGCCGCCGATCTCCTTGTCCCACAGCTTGCGGTACTGGTCCATGGCGCCGAACATGATCCCTTCCCAGACGGGACCGCAGGCGCTGGAGGCATCACCGATGTTGGCGATGACAATGCCGGGCTTGCGGTTGGCCCGCTTGAACAGCGCTGCGCCGGTGGCGATGTCGCCGGACCCGCCGACAATGGCGTTGTTGGGCATGCTGCCGAAAGGGATGAAAAAGGCGTGCATCGAACCGCCCATGCCCTTGTTGAAGCCCGCTTCGCGGCCGAAGATCTCCGCCAGCGTGCCGTACAGGATGAAGTCCCGCGCCAGGTCCTTCAGGTCGCCATCATGGTCCTGCTCGACGATCTTCAGGACGACGCCGCCCATGTAGTTCTCCATGGTCTTCTGAATCGTCTTCTCGTCGAGCTCGTCGATGGCACGAAAACACTTGGCCAGGATCTCGCCGTGACTGCGATGCGAACCGAAAACGAAGTCTTCGACCGTCAGATTGTAGGCCTGGCCGACAAAGGTGGCTTCCTGGCCGATGCCCAGGTGCGCCGGTCCGGCGTGGTTGTACTCGATGCCTTCATAAGCGCCCTGGGTCTTGATCGTGTTCAGCATGGTCTCAAACTCACGCACCGTCAGCATGTCGTGCAGCATCTTCTTGAGACCGGTCTTGCTGTATTTCTTGATCTCCTTCTTGGCATCCGGCGTGTATTGATTGACCGGGATATCCTTGATCTTGATCACGCCCTTCTTGCGCACGTTCTTGGGATTGACTACTTGGCTCTTAGGCATCGCTTTGTTCCTCTATTGCGGTTTACTTATGCTTGTGAGAAATCTGTCCCTTGATAGGAGATCGAGAACGGAGAGCAGTGAGAGAAATCCCACACCTCGGATCCGGGCCTGCCACGCCGAAGTCCCGACTCCCTGCGAGGTCGGGACACAAAAGCGGGCATCCTGCATGCTGCATCCTGCATCAATCAATCATCCAGACGGCTTCGCGCATGACCTCGGACACGGTCGGATGCGGAAAGACGATGTCGCGGATGTCGTCGACGCGCAGTTCGGATTCGATCATGGCGACCGCGGTTGTGATCAGCTCCGCCGCATAGGTGCCCAGCATATGGACGCCCAACAGCATGCCGGACTCGGCCTCAACCACAACCTTGGTAAAGCCCACGGGCCGGACGTGCTCGCCAAGATGCCGGCCGTTGGCGGCCATGGGCAATTTGAAGCTCTTGGTCTTGATCCCCCGCAACTGCGCCTCTTCTTCAGTCAACCCGGCTGCCGCCACATCGGGGAAGGTATAGACGACATAGGGGATGGCGTTATAGCGCATCCGGTCCGGACGGCCGGTCAGGTTGTTGACCACGACCTCGCCCATGCGGCTGGCTGAGTGAGCCAACAGGCTCTTGCCGTTGACGTCGCCGCAGGCATAAACGTTGGGGACATTCGTCTCAAGCTTGTCGTTGACCTTGATGCCGCCGCGGTCGAAGTCCATGCCGATCGCTTCCAGACCGAGGCCCTTGACGTTCGGGCTGCGGCCGACGGACATCAGAACCATGTCGGCCGGGACCGCCTTGATCTCGCCGTCTTCTTCGAACCTGACGCTTTTCTCGGTGATCTCGACAACTTTGCAGCCGAGCTTACAGGTGACGCCCTTGAGCGCCCGGCGCAAGCCCTTGGCCAGTTCCGGGTCGTACGGCGGCAGGATCTCCGGCAACAACTCCACCACAGTGACATTGACGTCGACCGCATTGAAAAAGCAGGCAAACTCCATCCCGATGACGCCGCCGCCGACCACCACGATGTCTTTCGGCAACGCGGTCATGTCGAAGATCTCGCTGGACGTCACAACGTGCGGCAGATCGGCGCCGGGAATGGGCGGCCGGATCGGCGATGAACCGGTGGCGATCATTACGTTCCTGCCCTGGTACCGCTCACCGTTCACCGCGATCGTCCGGCGATCGACAAAGCTCGCTTCGCCCTTGACGACCGTCACCTTGTTCTTGTCCATCTGGAACTGCACGCCTTTACGCAGGGTCTCGATAACTTTCGTCTTGCGCTTCATCACCGTGTCCAGCTTGAACACCGGGTTCTCCACCACAACGCCATAGTCCTTGCCGTGTGTGGCTTGATGGAAAACCTTCGCCGAGTACAGGAGGGTCTTGCTGGGGATACAGCCTTCGTTCAGGCAGACCCCGCCCAGCTGGGATTTCTCGACGATCAGCGTCTTCAAACCGCGGTTGCCGGCGCGCTCGGCGGCAACATAACCGCCGGGACCGGCGCCGATGATGATCAAGTCAAACATCTCTTTGCTTGCCATGATAGCTCCTCCTTACACCGCCAGATAGAGGTCAATGTTTGCCAGGCAGGCGCAGACCGCCGTCAAGAACTTCGCTGCCGGACCGCCGTCAACCGCCATGTGGTTGATCGTCAGCGATAAGGCGAAGTGCGGAACAAACCGCACCTCGCCGTCAACCTGAACGGGTTTCAGGTCGGCTTTACCGACGCCGAGGATTGCCACCTGCGGCGGGTTCAGGATCGGCGTGAAGTTCTCGACGCCGTAGGCGCCGAGGTTACTCACCGTGATCGTGCCGCCCTGGAGGTCGTCAGGATTCACGCCGCCCTCGATGCAGCCCCTGGCCAATGCCTTGCCGGCGTCCGAAAGCTGTTTCAGACTGAGCCGGTTCGCATCGCGAATCACCGGCACCATCAACCCGCGCGGCGTGTCCACCGCAAACGCCAACTGCACGTTCGAATGTTGGTAGACCGTATCGTTCTCGAACAATGCGTTCAGGTCCGGATGCTGCGGCAGGGTCCGGGCCACGGCAAACAACACCAGGTCGTTGATCGTTACCTTGTTCAGACCAAGCTCTTCCGGGCTGGCCTTCAGACGCTTGCGGAAGCCCAACGCCGCAGTGGCGTCGGCACTCATGTTCAACGTCAACTGCGCCGTGGACGCCAATGAGTCGTGCATGCGGTCGGCAATCAGCTTGCGAATGCCCTTGACCGGGACCTCCGTGATCTGATCACCTGCGCCGCCGGTCGTCAACGGACCGGCCGTCGATGCCGCCGCGGCCGTCGCCGGCGCTGCACCCGCTGCCGCCACGTCGGCGGCCGTCACCCGGCCGCCAATGCCCGTGCCGCCGGCCGGAACCTGACCGCCGGCAGCGACTGCAGCCCGCGCGGCGGGAGTCAACTGCGGGCCGTCGGCAAGTACCTTTTTCACGTCGCGCTCGATGATCCGGCCCTTGGCGCCGGTCCCCACACAAGTCGTCAGGTCCACGCCCTTCTCGGCCGCCAGCTTCTTCGCCCGCGGCGAAGCCGGGCCGCCGGCCGGAGCGACAGTGGCGGCGGCCGGGACCGCCGCTTCGGCCGCGACGCCAGCCGGAGCGACAGGCGCCGATTTCAAATCGGCGCTGCCGGAACGGGCCGGTGCAGCGCCGACCTGCATGCCGGAGATATCCGTGCCGGCCGGGCCGATTGCCGCAATCAGTGCCAGCACCGGAACGTCGTCGCCTTCATCGCAGAAGGTCGCCAACAACGTGCCTGCCGCCGGGGCCTCGACTTCAAACGTCGCCTTGTCCGTCTCAACTTCGCAGAGGATGTCGCCTGCCGCCACAGCGTCGCCAACGCTCTTCTTCCAGCCGAGGATCAGGCAGGTCTCAACCGACTGCCCCTGACGCGGCAAAATGACTTCGGCCACGCCGGCAGGCGTGGCGACAGACGCCGGTGCAGCGGTCTCAGCCGGTGCCGGGGTTTCGGGAGCAGCTGGAGTTTGGGGAACAGCAGCAGCCGATGCCGATGCCGGCGCCCCTTCGCCGCGCAGATCATCTACATTCTCGCCCGGCTCACCGATCGCCGCAATGTTGACCAACACCGGAACGTCTTCACCCGCCGGGTAGAACACGTCGATCAACGTCCCGCCCGCCGGCGATTCGACTTCGAATGTCGCTTTGTCCGTCTCGACTTCACAAAGGATATCACCCTCCGCGACCGTGTCGCCGGGCTGCTTTTTCCATTCCAGGATCAAGCAGGTCTCGACCGATTGGCCCTGACGGGGCATCAGTACTGCAGTTGCCATGGATCAGTTTCCTTCCTCGTTCGGTTCCATTGAAATTGTCTCGTTGCCCTGCCCCGCAATCCGGGTCACTACGCCGTGCGTCTTCAAACCGCGTTGAAAATCGTCGGCCGCAGCTTCCGTGATCAACACATCGATGTCCGACAGACTGCCGCTGCGCGCAAAAGAGTACGCGCCCAGTTTGCTCGCGTCCGCCAGCAGGATCACCCGGCCCGCCCGCTGCATCACTTTTTCCTTCGTAAACGCTTCGCCCGGATCCGTCGTGGTCATGCCCTCCTCCAGCGAGAAACCAATGGTGCCCATGAACGCCTTGTCGACCCGCAAACTGCTGATTACCGGAGCCGTCAGCGGCCCCACCAGCGTCCGACTCAGTGAGCGAAACTCGCCGCCCACCAGTATCAACCGATGCTTCGTGTTGGTCAACTCCGCCGCTGCCATCAGAGAATTGGTGACAATGGTCAAACGCCGCTTGCGATCGAGCAGACGCGCCAACGCCAGTACCGTGCTGCCGCCGTCCAGATAGATGCGGTCGCCGTCATCAATCAACTCCAACGCCGCCAGAGCAATCGCCGCCTTGGCGTCAGGGTGACGGTCCTGCTTGTCCTCAAATAACGGTTCCGTGCGCGAAATCCCGTCCAGAGTGGCGCCGCCGTGGACGCGTTTGAGCAGGCCGTGCGCTTCCATATCCTGCAGATCACGACGCACCGTCGCCTCCGATACCTCCAACGTCTGCGCCAGATAAGCCACGCTTAACTCGCGACTTCCGGCAAGCAACCGCACAATCTGATTCTGCCGAGCAGCGTTTTTCATAAGCAATCAAGAAATTGACAGATTTCTGCACATTCATGATCATTTTAATCGCAAAACCAGCCCATTCAAGCGACTGCAGACATAAAACGCGCATGATTTTTGATTAATTCTGCGTCAAGGCCCGCTCGGGAAGGAGATTGCCCCGCGACCCCGCTTTCGCGGAGCAAAGGGAGGAGCGTTGACCAATCAATGAACGTCTTCACCAGGTGGATAGACCACCGGCGACGTCTCGTCGAGCCAACTGCCTGCCCCAAACACCAACCGAGCTGACATGCGCCCGACCGGGTAATGCGTCGGTCACGGGGAGCGGCTTCCGCGTGCTGCCTTCCTGCCGCCAGCAGGCCTGACCTGCTGGCGGCAGTGGTCGACCAGCGAACTCGATGCGCGTACATCGCCCACCGCCGATCACTGCGGCAAATCAAAAGCCTGCCGATGGCGAAACGCCGGCATACGCTATACCTCTTCGCTGACGCATTACCCCCAATCGACAGTCTGATCCTTGCAATAGTGGCCGCGAATTCCTATTCTCATAGCAGCACCTGTGCGTGTGTCGCAATATCGTACCGGAGCTTGTGCCGTGAACACAACCAGGAGGGAAACGTGCCATGAAATGCCGGAGGACCATTGGCTTCACATTGATTGAACTTCTGGTGGTGGTGGCAATCATCGCCATCCTCGCCGGCATGCTGCTGCCGGTGCTCAGCAAAGCCCGGGAAAAAGCCCGGCGCGCCAACTGCGCCAGCAACCTGAAGCAAATCGGCCTGTCATTGCTGATGTATTCCGGCGAGAATAACGGCTTCTTCCTCACCACCCCGAACGGAACGAACCTGGAACCCCTGAATACGGAAGGGGTCTTGAACGACGGCAAAGCCTTCGGATGTCCCAGCGCGGAAACGCTGATGACTACGGCAGCCGAGACCAATTACCAGTACGGCGGGTCCGGCCTGAAAGACGACAATACACACGCTGTCGCCACAACGATCGTCACCGACCTATCCGCCAACCATCCGCTGAATCTCTGGATGAACGCACTGTTCATCGACGGCCATGTGGAGGGCGCCAAACCCGACGGCACGCAGCCCTGGAACAACTACCAGTAGACCTGAAAGGCGACGCCTTGCGCGGCGGTCGCAACCCGGCAGGTCCTTGGCCCCCATTCCCCGCTTGCCCAACAGTCATCTCCGAATCGGAAGACAGCTGAGACCGGCTGGCTCTTTCCAGAGACTCATGTATAGCCCCGCGCGTGCAGAGGAGCCAATGCGTTCATTGGCCTGCCGTATTTGATTTTGCCCCCCATTACCGGCTCCCGCGCTGCTTTGTCGGAAACAATCGCAACCGGCCGCGACACCCGGCAGTACATGGCGAAATCGCCCGGACAAGGCAATATGTCAACTTTTGTCCAGGTTGCCACTTGTCCACACCGCATCCAAAAAAGCCGAAAGATAAAGTCCAAAATATTGATTTATAAATGCTTAGGGTCCGCGCGGAAATAACTTCACATTTTGAGAGACTTTCAAGAGTCGC
>CAYLNH010000304.1:2565-8333 GCA_964384625.1 uncultured Lentisphaerales bacterium | reverse complement strand
GTCTCGTGTCTCGTGTCTCGTGTCTCGTGTCTCGTGTCTCGTGTTTCGTGTCTCGCGTCTCGTGTTTCGTGTCTCGTGTCTCGTGTTTCGTGTCTCGTGTCTCGTGTCTCGTGTCTCGTGTCTCGTGTTTCGTGTCTCGTGTCTTGTGTTTCGTGTCTCGTGTTTCGTGTCTCGCGTCTCGTGTTTCGTGTCTCGACTACGCCAAAACAGAGTGATGCGGTTGCCGAGGAGAGAGGCAACACGCAGTATCTTGCGAAGTCGGCCGGCCTTGCTGCCGGGAGAGGAAGGAGATGCCTGTCTGCCATGAGCTTTGAGATTCAATGTCAGCATTGCGGGGTCGAGTTGTCGGTGGGAGACAATCGGATCGGCGTGCCGTTGGATTGCCCGGAATGCGGCAATGAGATCGTAATTGAGCCGGAGGAGAAAATGGAACCGTCGCGCCGGAGCCCGCGTCAGGAGCGGCGACGAACGTCCGCGAATACGGTGAAGGCTGCCGGCTGCGGCAACAAAAAGCCGCGGCCCGTGTTGATTGCCTGCGGCGTTGTATCGCTGATCGTGCTGATCAATCTGGTCATCGCCGTGGGGCTTGTCGCAGCAGTTCTGACCAAGAGCGCGTCACTGCGCAACTACGCCCGCAAGCAAATCGAAGCCGAGAAGTCTGTGGCTGCAGACGAACGCGAGAGCGCTCTTGTGTTGGCGGCAAACTACCACGCTGCGGCCCCGACGTTAACGGAGCAGGACGGGAGCATGGGAGCGTTTCTGTACAAGAAGTATTTCCAATCGTCACAGTGAACCCCGGTTTTCGCTCTTTGTGGCTAACTTTGCATCTGTTCCTTCCTCCCGAAATGATTCTGTCAAAACAATTCGGCAGACGGAGTTCTTTCTAATCGACAGACAGGCCGCCGAAGAACGAGTTGCGGATCTTGGTTTGTACAGCGCTGTTCGTCCTTCCGAAAAAATGATTCTTTCCCAAATAATTCTGCCTTTCCTCCGGCTCCCACTATTCACCCCTCCCCATACAGATGGCACCGCACGGTGCGGCCGTCGAGGTCGGTGTCGACCGGTACTTCGGTGGCGCACCGGGGCATGGCCCTGGGACAGCGCGGGTGAAACGGGCAGCCGGCCGGTGGGTTCGCCGGCGATGGGACATCGCCGGTGAGGACAATGCGTTGCTTCTTCTCTTTCCCCGGCACGGGGACGGCGGAGATCAATGCCTGTGTGTACGGATGCCGCGGGTTGTCGACGATCTGTTCCCGCGTCCCGAGTTCGACGATCTTGCCGAGGTACATCACCGCGATGCGGTCGGAGATGTGCCGCACGACACTCAAGTCGTGTGTGATAAACAGGTAGGACAGATTGTACTTCGCGCTGAGATCCTGCAGCAGGTTGATTACCTGCGCCTGGACCGACACGTCCAGGGCGCTGACCGCTTCGTCGCACACCACGAATTCCGGTTGCAGACAGATCGAGCGCGCCACCGAGATGCGCTGGCGCTGGCCTCCGGAGAACTCATGCGGATAGCGGTAGAGCGCGTTCTTGTCGAGACCGACTTCGTTCAGCCAGAAGGAGGCTTCGTCGTCTTCCGGGCGTTCAAGCAGACCGTGATACTTCAAACCTTCTACGACGATGTCCTTGACGGTCTGTCGCGGGTTCAACGACGAGAACGGATCCTGGAAGATCATCTGAATTTTGCGGCGGTAGCGGCGGCGTTGCGATTCGCGCATGGCGCTGATGTCGACGAAGTCCTTGTCGTCCAGGGCGCGGGAGAGCACGCGGCCGGCATGCGGTTGTTCCAAGCCGAGCACGGCTCGCCCGAGAGTGGTCTTGCCGCAACCGGATTCGCCGACCAGTCCCAGCGTTTCGCCGCGCGTCACTGTCAGCGAAATGCCGTCCACCGCTTTCACATGTCCTACGGTGCGCGAGAAAATGCCGCGCGTGATCGGGAACCAGACGCGCAGGTCCTCGAGGCGCAGGAAGTCCTGGTTGGTCTCGGCGCTATTCATTGCTTTCGGACTCATCGGCATCATATCGGTCTTTCGCGAGGAAGCAGCGGGCACGGCGACCGTCCGGCAGTTCGGTCAGCTGCGGTTTCTCGTTGCGGCAGCGGTCGAAGACATACTTGCAGCGGTCACAGAAGCGGCAGGCGTCGGGATAGTCCAAGGGCGACGGCACCTGGCCGGGGATCGTCTCGAGCCGGTTGCCGCCGGTGGTTAACGTGGGAACGGCCTGCATGAGACCTTCGGTGTACGGATGCAATGGCTGTTTGAAGAGATCCTGGACGGCGGCTTCCTCGACAATCTCGGAGGCGTACATGACGATCACGCGGTCGCACAGTTCCCAGATGACGCCCATGTCGTGCGTGATCAGCAGTACCGACATGTCCGCGCTCTTCATCTCGACCATCAACTCAAAGATCTGCGCCTGGATGGTGACGTCCAGCGCGGTCGTCGGTTCGTCGGCGATCACCAGTTGCGGTTCCATCATCAGAACCGTGGCGATCATGGCGCGCTGGCGCATGCCGCCGGAGAACTGGAAGGGATAGGCGTACATCCTTTCTTCGGGATCGGGGATGCCGACTTGCCGCAGCCAGTCAACGCCGATGGCCCAGGCGTCGGACTTCGATATGTCGCGATGGAACTGCAGGGCCTCAACCATCTGATTGCCGATGCGCTGCAGCGGCGACAGTGCCGTCATGGGTTCCTGGAAGATGACGCCGATATCGTTGCCGCGGACCCGGCGCAGGTCGGCCAGCGGCAGTTGCAGGAGGTCCTTGCCGCCGAACATCGCCCTGCCGCTGTCGATCCGTCCCGGCGGATTCGGGATCAGCCGCAACAGGCTCATGGAGGTGACGCTCTTGCCGCAGCCGCTCTCACCGACCAGTCCGAGGACCTCGCCCCTGTTGACGTGAAACGAGACGTCCTCCACCGCGCGCAGGCGTTGGCCTTCAACATCGAAAAAAACATTCAGATCTTCGACGGTGAGCAACGGGTCCACAGCTATTCCATGCGTGAGAATTTCTTGGGATCGAACGCGGCCCGGACGCCTTCGCCGATGAAGACGCCGAGCAGCATAGTGATAAACAACGCGAGCGCCGGGTAGAGCACGAGCCACCAGGCGAAACTGTACTTCTGCGCCTGCTTCAGCAGGATCCCCCAACTCGGCGTCAGCGGCGGCAGACCGAACCCGAGATAGTCGAGCGCCGATAGAATGCCGATGGCGCCGACAAGCGAGAAGGGAACAAACGTCACCAGCGGCACCAGGGCATTTGGCAGGATATGACGGAACAGAATACGACGGGTCGGCAGGCCGATGACGCGGGCCGCTTCAACGAACGGCTGCTGCCGCAGCCGCAGGAACTCGGCGCGCATGTAGTAGCTGATGCCGATCCAATGGAAGATGCAGTAGATGAACAGCAGAATCCCGAAACTCCGGCCGTAGAGCGAGCCGATCAGAATCATGATATAGAGGAAGGGCAGGGCGGCCCAGATCTCCGTGAACCGCTGCACGCCGATGTCGATCCAGCCGCCGTAGTAGCCCTGAATCGCGCCGATCGTGACGCCGATGACCTTCGAGATCAACACCAGCAGCAGGCCGAACAGCATGTTGATGCGGAAGGCGTAAAGGATCTGCACCAGCACGTCCCGGCCGGCTTCGTCAAACCCCAGCGGATGCCCCGGCGCCGGGCCGAACGGGAAACTGATCTCGCGCTTCTTCGCGAGGACGCGATAGTTGTCGCCCCCGATCAGGATCTCCCGCGGCGGGATGACGGTGTCGAACCGTTCCTGCACGATGGCGCGCAGCTCGGCTCTGGCCGGCTTCGGCAGCGCGTTCCAGGCGGCCTCGTCGCCGTCGACGAGCTGCAGCTCGCGGTCGAACGTGACGCGGATTCCGTCTGCAGCCTCGGCGACCTCCGTCAGGTTGATGCGAAACTTCTTGCGCGGGTAATCTCCCGGCGTGAACGCCGACAACTCGGCTTCGACCGGCCGGCCGCCAAGGAGGACCTTGGCTCTGGTTTCGGGAGCCGGCCGATTGGCGAACCGCTGTTCGAGCCCTGCCCGCAGGTTGGCCGGGAGTTCCCAGACCTCGTCCAGCGGCCGGCGGCGCAAGTCGCGATCGGCGATCTTGAAGAAGAGCTCGGTCGACACCGCCTTGCGAATGGTGAAGTTGGCGCGGATGTCGATGTACCCGCGCTTCGGCAGCGGCTGGGCTTCCAGCTCGACGGTGTCGGGAATGTCGATGTCCGCGGCCCGGATGTTCTCCTGCGGGCCATAGGGGATCAGGGTGAACACCATGTAGTTGTCGTCGTCGTCCGTGAACCGCGCCGACCGGTTCAGGTCCTTGTAGTTTACCCGCGTAAAGATCTCATTATCGAGAAACTCATCCTGCGGATAGAACTGGATGATCGGGAAGTAGGACGTGCCGTTGAAGCGCACGTAGAGCGGCTTGTCGTTGCAGAAAAACTCGATCGGCAGACTGAGTCCGAAGAGCACCAGCAGGATCCAGAACGACCAGTAGGCCCGCTTGATCCGCCGGAACCGCCGCAACCGCTGCAGCATGACCGGGCCGAACAGCCGCGCGGCAAGCCCCGGGCGGCGGGACGTCGCGTCTGCGTTGGTTGGGCGGGCGTTGTTCATTGGCGTTTGAAATTGATGCGGGGGTCAATCAGGACGTAGGCGAAGTCCGACACGATATTGCCGAACAGCGACAACAACGCAGTCAGTGAGACAATGCCCATGAACACGGCGTAGTCCCGGCCGACAAGGGCGTCGAGGCTGAGCCGGCCCATGCCGGGGATTTCGAAGACTTTCTCGATCAGCACCGAGCCGGCGAGGATCAGTGTGAGAATGCGGCCGAAGCCGGTGGCCAACGGGATCATCGAGTTGCGCAGGACATGCCCCCAGATGGCGCGCCGCAGCGTGCCGCCGCGGGCCAGCACCGTGCGGACGTAGTCTTTGCTGACCTCTTCCAACAGCGAGTTCTTCATCAGCAGCGTCAGCACGGCGAAACTGCCGACCATATAGCACACGACCGGCAGGAACATATGGCTGAAGATATCCTTGATCTGTCCCCAGGCGGAGAGCTGATCGAAGCTATCGGAGACGAAGCCGGCCACCGGGAAGACGTCCCAGAACTGGTCCACTGTGCCGCAGAAGAGCATGCGCAGAATCATGCCGAAAGCGAACGGCGGGATGGCGTAGCCGACGAACACGATGACGCTGGTGCTCAGGTCGAAAGTGGACCCGTCGCGCAACGCCTTGCTGATGCCCAGCGGGATGCAGATCAGGTACGTCAGAAAAAAGCCGGTGATCCCGAAAATCAATGAGACAGCGAAGCGTTCCGAGATCATGCGCCAGGCCGTCTTGTTCGGGTTCTCGTAACTCTTCATCGTCATCCCGACGCGGTTGCTGACGAGCCAGTGATAGTAGCGGACCGGGATCGGCTTGTCGAAGCCGAACTGCTTGCGAATCTCGGCGAGCTGTTCTTCAGAGATGCCTTTGGATGGATCGACGCCGCCGCCGGCGCGGTCCATTCCCCGCATCTTGACGATGTATTGCTCGACCGGACCGCCGGGGACGAACTGGCAGATGACGAAGCAGACCAGCGTGATGCCGATGAACGTGGGGACGACCAGGAGGATGCGTTTTGCGAAGTAGTCGAAACGTTCCATGTCGTCTGATTGGTTCTCCCGTTTTGTCGGGTTCGGAGCCGCTGTGCGGCGGAATCGCGGCATGGAAGCCGCTCCTGCATTTTCGGATTCGGAGCCGCTG
>CAYLNH010000304.1:0-2465 GCA_964384625.1 uncultured Lentisphaerales bacterium | reverse complement strand
TGGAAGCCGCTCCTGCATTTTCGGATTCGGAGCCGCTGGGCGGCGGAATCGCGGCGTGGAAGCCGCTCCTGCATTTTCGGATTCGGAGCCGCTGGGCGGCGGAATCGCGGCGTGGAAGCCGCTCCTGCATTTTCGGATTCGGAGCCGCTGGGCGGCGGAATCGCGGCATGGAAGCCGCTCCTGCATTTTCGGATTCGGAGCCGCTGGGCGGCGGAATCGCGGCGTGGAAGCCGCTCCTGCATTTTCGGATTCGGAGCCGCTGGGCGGCGGAATCGCGGCATGGAAGCCGCTCCTGCATTTTCGGATTCGGAGCCGCTGGGCGGCGGAGTCGCGGCGTGGAAGCCGCTCCTGTATTTTCGGATTCGGAGCCGCTGGGCGGCGGAATCGCGGCGTGGAAGCCGCTCCTGCATTTTCGGATTCGGAGCCGCTGGGCGGCGGAATCGCGGCGTGGAAGCCGCTCCTACATTTTCGGAAGGGCACCTGTGACGGATGCCTCTACCGGAATTCCTTGTCGAAATCGATTTTGTAGCGGCGTTTCGGTAGTGGGCGGTTGCCTTCCTGTGCCTCCTCGAGATCGCCAACGGCGTCTTCATCCGACCACCAATAGGTGATGGCGGTTTCGGCGTCGCCGTATTTCGATAGTACCGTGGGCGGCGTACCGAATCTGTTCCAGTAGCAGAGGCGGACGAAATCCAGATTCCACAGCAGCAGATACGGGAATTCGCTGTAGACGATGTGGTCGATACGACGGACGATGGCGTGTCGCTTCCGGATGTCGAAGATCTCCCGCTGCTGTTCGATCAGGGCGTCGACTTTGTCGCTCTGGAAACCGGTGATGTTGGAGCTGGCTTTGCGGTTGGCCTCTTTGCTGTACCACATGTCTTCCGGGTCCTTTTTGACGCTGGCGCCCCAGGCCGCCCAGGTCATCTGGAAGTTGAAACTGTCCATGTCCTTGAGCCAGGCCGACCAGTCTTTCTGGGTGATGGTCAGCTTGATGCCGATGTCTTTCAACGCGTCGTCGTAAATGTCGAGAAACCGGTTGGTATCCTCGCCGCGCGTCAGGAAGTTGATCTCGAAGACGTTGCCGTCCTTTTCCAGCAGCCCGGTCTTCGGGTTGACGGTCCAGCCGGCATCAGCCAGGAGCTTGCGGGCGGCCTTCTTGTCGTACTCGATCAGTTTGTTTTTGCACGGGTTCTCTTTGTTGTAGAGGTCTTCGTAGAATGATCGATGCATGAAGTACAGACCATGCATCAGCGTTTTGTTCATCTTACGCCGGTCGAGCAGGTGGTACATGGCCAGCCGCACCCGGACGTCATCGAACGGCGGTTGGCGCATGTTCATGGCCCAGCCCTGAAAGCCCGACGGATTGTAGTTGTGGATCTCCTGTTTGACGATCCAGTTTTTCAGGAAGCGGTCGGAGTTGGTCTTCTTCACCCAGATCGCCGCCTTGTGAATCGGGCAGATGTCGAATTCCCCCTTCAGGAACGCATCGAAGGCGGTGTCGCCGGATTCGTAGAACTTGAATTTCAGCGTCACGAAATTGTGCTTGTTCCGATTGCGCTTATACTTGCTGGCCCACCAGTTCCTGCGGCGTTTCAGCCGCAAATACCGGCCGTCCTTGAATTCGTCGATGGCGTACGGCCCGGAGACGACGGGGAACTCGGTACGCAGTTTCATAAAGTCTTTGCCGGCCATGGCGTGTCGCGGCAGAACATACAGACCGCCGGCGTTGTCGAGCAGTGCCCAGT
Organism: uncultured Lentisphaerales bacterium; assembly: GCA_964384625.1. Classification (GTDB taxonomy): domain Bacteria; phylum Verrucomicrobiota; class Lentisphaeria; order JABSQK01; family JABSQK01; genus CAYLNH01. The sequence goes on along the minus strand of CAYLNH010000304.1, from coordinate 717 downwards.
GGACCTTCTTGCCGGTGAACCGGATGGTCGCGGCGTCGACCACCTCGACCTTGGCGAACCGTTCCATCATTGTTTTCCAACTGCCGGTCAGGTTTTTCTTCTGCATGATCGTGTCGAAGGTGAACTTGACGTCGGCAGCGGTAATCGGCTTGCCGTCGCTCCAGCGGGCGGCGGGATCGAGGTGGAAGGTGAATACCTTCTTGTCGTCGGAGATGGTCCAGCGGTCGGCGAGCCCCGGCTGGTGTTCCAGCGTAATCGGGTGGTTGGTCAACAGCGTTTCGTACATGAGCCCGAAGAAGATGGCGGTATCACTGGCCTGCGTCAGATAGTAGTTGAGTCCCTTCGGTTTCTGGCCCGAGTAGTAAACCAGTTCGCCGCCGATCTCGGCGTCCGGGCTGGCGAGAGGATCCGGGGCGTCCTTCCAGGTTTTCTTCGGGAAAATCTCACCGGCATAGCCGAAGCCGATTGCCAGCAGCAGCAGACCGGTACACAGTCGTAATTTCACTGAATTACCTCCGCAAACAAATCAGTTCATCCAAGCTGGAAAGTCACCGTCCAGCGCCAAATCCAGTCAATGTAAGGATTTCGTCGAGGAATACAACACAGAGGCGCGGCCCCGACAAGCCCTTGATTACTTCCTCTGCATTCGGCGATGTGCCCGACAGAAGTCGGGGATGCGCGGTCGAGACGACCGCGGCCAGTGCGCCTGTGAGTGCA
>CAYLNH010000303.1:3644-8352 GCA_964384625.1 uncultured Lentisphaerales bacterium | reverse complement strand
GAAGAGGCGATCAAGAAGATGGTTCTGCGCCAGGGCCCGTGGAAGCTCCTCCTGCACGACGGCGAAGCCGTCGAGCTCTACAATCTCAAGGAGGACCTGAAGGAAACCACCAACCGTCTCGAGACCGACCCGGAAATCGCCAAGGACCTCCTCGCCCACTGGCCGGCCATCCGGGATCGAAGCTGAGCCGCGCAAACTGACTGTACGCCGGGGATCGGGGGCGAGACTCGCCGGAATCCGGCTCGCTTCGGCCGCACCTCGCGCCAATACCAAAGGCCGCTGGCAGCCTACTGCAGCCCCCTCACTCGCTACCGTCTTCCCCGGCGTCCTCCGCTTTCGGCGTCGCCACCCCCGGTGGCGAATAGACGTCGGAATCCAACGACTCCTGCAGAAAGCCGCTGTTGTCGCCCGAGTACTGGAGCAGGGCATCGCCGATCTGCTTCAACCGTTTCGCTGCTTTTCGACGGCGCTCAGCTTCCTGCCGGCCGCGATGCCAAGAGTAACCGAACAGAGCGATGCCGACCGCGGCAAAGACGCACACAACGGCAACGACAATGCCGAAAATTGAAGTCTTCCTGCTGCTCATTGATCCTCCTCAAATGGATAATTCTCGTTGATCGCGGCAACCCCGCCCGGCGCGGCGCCATCCACCTCCCGGCGGACCCGGTGTCCCGCTTGGAAACCTCGGTTGCCGCCCGGAGTATAGCCTGTTGCCCGCAGGAAGCAAACGGGCGCCTGGATACGCTGTATTGCCAGATCAACCAAAGGCCGCTCGGCGAATTGCTGCGCCTGCCGGCGGCCCGCCTGAAGGCCGCTCCAGCGTTGCCTCAAACCGGCCTCAAGCGGTTCAGACAAAACCAACATTTGCTTGAAAAACAGCTCCTTTGATGATATATTGACATTAGGAAGGAGGGTCGATGCAGATGCATGGACACTCACATCCTGAGTTCGCCGTGAGGCGGCTCGAAAGCCGCCTCCAAACCGGGGTCCGGGGGATCCTTACACTCATTCAGCAACCAACTCTGCCAGACGCGGTCCCGACGTTGCGGGGATTCGGGACGAAGCGCTCAACCATTCTTGACGTTCCCGGCAGACGTCGAGGATGCGCGGTCGCGCCGACCGCGGCCACGCTCGGAAGCAGACCGTCGGAACCGGCTCGCAGGCCTTCTGTCGGCGGCATCGATTTTACCTTGATCGAGCTCCTGGTCGTCATCTCCGTCATCTCCATTCTCGCGGCGATGCTGCTGCCGGCGTTGTCCCGCGCCCGCGAGTCCGCCCTGCGCGTCCACTGCATGTCGAACATGAAACAGCAGGCGCTGGCGATCCTTCTGTTCATCGACGCCCACGACAAACGGCTGCCGGCGCAGCATGCGTTGACCGACCGCTGGTGCAAGTGGGACAAGGACGATGAACGCGCCGAGCTCTGGGACAGCACGAGCGGCCACGCGGTCTGGATCTGCCCGAATCACCCTTCCGGTTCCCTGCAGAGCCAGGTAAACCTGGCGAAGAAAGGCGGCGGCTACCATCCGAACAGCGTTGAACGCGATCCACGCGATCTCTACGGCAGCACCTTCGGCCATGGTTTCCATCAACATCCGCATCTGGGGCAGGCGGCGGACCCGGCGTGGCAGCGCCTGGACATCCGGCTCTTCCGCCGCCACGGCGTCGGCAACATGGGCTTCCCCTGGAACGGCGCGATCAAGCCGGGCCACAACAAATTCAACCTGGTTGCGGAACCGGCGTACCTGACGATCATGACCGAGATCTATCCACTGGCGAATGTGGTCGAGGGGTTCAACGTCCAACGCAACGGCGGCGCCTGGCGGCACAAGAGCAGCAACGGCGTCCCCGACGGCGGCAACCAGGCCTATGGCGACGGCCACGTCGAATGGGGCAAGGAGTTCTGGCGTTACGAGGGCGGCGGCATGAACTGCGCCATCGCCGCACCGGAAGCCCCCGCCAATCTGCGCGGTCTGCCCCCGCCCTGGACGTACTGAGAGGCCGCAACATCCGGAACGCGAATCACCATTCTCCCCGGCGACCGAACTTTTCTCCGGCGGCGGCGGCAAACGCGGCGCCGGCGGCATCGATCGCAGCGCAAATATCGTCGACGCTCTTGCCGGCGGCCGAACGGGCGGCATCGATCACGGTGTTGCACTCGTTCCGATCCATGAATACCGCTGCCTCGAGCAGGCGCTCTTCGTCTTCTTCCGGCAGCGCCAGAAATCCGTGTTTATCGGCGTGAATCAACTGCCCGGGCCGCACGATCTGGCCGAACACCTCGACATCACAGTCCCAGCGGATCGGGACGACATGCGCATGGCCCACGCAGAAGCGCCGGGCCAGCGCCTTGAACCCGGCATTCGTCATCTCGTCGACGTCGCGCACGGCGCCGTCGGTGATGGTCCCGACACATCCGAGCGCCCGGTGGATGTTGCTGTTGACCTCGCCCCAGTAGGAACCGATCACCGCCGGCTTGTCGAGATCCTGGACAACGACGATCTTCGGGCCGGGCTGACCGGCGACATACCGGCGATACTCGCTCCAGGCGTTCGGGTTGTTCTTCGGGTGAGCGGCATTGCCCGGCTGGCAGACAACGGTAACGGCGTAGCCGATCATCGGTCCCATCTGCGGCATGAAGTCGGTGGTTTCTTCCAGGTTGATGCCGTCGCGGGTGACGTCGCATTGGGTGATCTGCTCCCAACCGTTGTAGATGGTGGGGGTATTCCAGCGTTTCAGTTGCAGGAGTTCCGAATGGGTCAGTTTAAGATCGGTGCGCATGGTTTCCTCTGGTTCCTGAATCCGATGTCTGAGTGAGCAATCTGAACTATACGGGGGACAGCCTGAATGAACAGCTTCGCAAAGAAGAAACACGTTGCGGTTTGCGGCGGTGATCATATAGTGGAACGCTGCGAGACGGAACGGCTGTACCGTTCCCCGCAACCGGAAAAAATCGACCACGACCCAGGGAGAACCATGAAGCTCAGAGAGAATCTGCAACGCATCGTCGAGGCCCCCGACCAGGGCGTCGGCATGGATGTGATTATCGTTTCCACGACGTCGAAAGACCAGGAGGACTTCTGGCAGGAGCGGCTGACCGCCGGTCTCGGGCAGATCGGCAAACAGGACGCCGTGGTCGTCGCGGTCAACGAGGACTGGCCCGGCGGCGCCGGCAACGGCCTGGGCACCCTCTACGCCGTTCAGAAGGCGGCAGCCAAAGCCAAGGACCTCCTTGGCGTCGACCTGCTGCAGACGTTGAACGACGGCGCTGCCGTCGGCCTCTATCACACCGCCGGCAAAGGTACGCGGCTGGCGCCGCTGCCCGGCAGCGAGAGCAACAACAAGCCGGCGGTGAAACTGCCCGGCTTGATCGAGATCAACGGCGAGCAGGTCGCCATGACCATTCTCGAAGGGGTCATCCGCCAGACCGCCATCTACGCCGCCAGCCGCCGGGGCCGGATCTCCGTGTTCTGGGGCGACCAGATCTTCATCCCGTCTGCCGACGCCTGCTATGACACCACGCATCACGTCGACATCCTGGCACGGCTGGCGCCGATGCCGGATGCCGAGACGTGGGCGACCGAAGGTCTGCACAAATACGGGTTGATCGCGGTCGGCGCCGACGGCGACGCCAGCCAGGTGGAGAAGATCACCCACGCAACGGCCGTGCAGTTGATCGATGACGGCGTCATCCAGGTGGCCGGCGGCATCGGCGTCAGTCTCGGGTCGTTCAGCATTTCCGCGGCGATGACCACGGCGCTGCTGGAGGAGTTCGCGCCGGAACTGCAGGCGAAGACAGAGAAATTCGACACCGACCCGCATTTCTGGATGCCGATGACGCTGGATGAGAAGACTTACGTCGAGATCATGGGCGGCAAGGAGGTCCCGGTCGCCGACGCCAAAGCGCACTACAACCGCATTCAGGATTTTCTGGCACGCTTCCGCGACGCCAACGCTGATGCCCGCATTTTCGGCTGCGTCGATATCGGCGCCGACAGCTACTGGTGGGACTACGGCCAGCTCCGCTACTACATGGCGGAGAACCTGAAACTGACCGAGGCCGGCGAGGAAAGCGATGCCATGCGTCGTTTCTTCGGCATCGGCGATCACCGGATCCACAGCAAACTCGGCCCCGGACTGGATGTCGACGACGACAGCATTCTGCTCAACTGCAATATCCGCGAAGGCACGATCCGAGAATCCGTCCTGATCGGCGTCAACGCCGAAGGTCTGAACCTGAACAACTCGGTTCTGGTGAATGTTGCCGTGCCGCATGTCCGCGGCGAGAATGTGCTGCTGTATAACGTCGGCGCCGTCGAACCGCTGGCGCCGGGTGTCGGCAGTGTGCGGGCCGACGCATTTGTACCGGGCGACGGCCAACACGCGATGAGTACGACACTGGAGCGCGACGGCAAGGAAGACTGGCACGAGAAATTGCCGGGCAACCCGTTGAGTTACGACGAACTGCACCGCGCCAACCTGCAGGTCCGGCCCTCGGAAGCGACGGCGATGGCCAGTGAAACACTGCGGCTGATCAACGAAAAGCTGAACAACAACCCGTAACCATTCGTTCGCCCCCTTCGGGGACGCCTGGGGCATGACGCTCCCCCCGGGTTCCCGATGGTCACCCGGGGCTACTCATGTCGGTGCCCTTCCAGGGCACGGAAGCAGGACAACCGCAGGCAAACGCAACGGAGGGGCGACTCAA
>CAYLNH010000303.1:0-3544 GCA_964384625.1 uncultured Lentisphaerales bacterium | reverse complement strand
GGAAGCAGGACAACCGCAGGCAAACGCAACGGAGGGGCGACTCAAGGGAGTGCCCGTCCAGGGCACGGAAGCAGGACAACCGCAGGCAAACGCAACGGAGGGGCGACTCAAGGGAGTGCCCTTTCAGGGCACGGAAGCAGGACAACCGCAGGCAAACGAAACGGAGGAGCGACTCAAGGGAGTGCCCTTCCAGGGCACGGAAGCAGGACAACCGCAGGCAAACGCAACGGAGGGGCGACTCAAGGGAGTGCCCGTCCAGGGCACGGAAGCAGGACAACCGCAGGCAAACGCAACGGAGTTTGACGTGAAGATACTGCCGCTTGAAAATACGATCCAGAACTACGCCTGGGGGTCGAAGGTCTACATTCCCGAGCTGCTGGGTGAGCCGACGCCGGCGGCGGAGCCGCAGGCGGAGATGTGGATGGGGGCGCACCCGAAGGCGCCGTCCATGGTCGACGGCCGGGAACTCCCGGAGATCATCGCCGACGATCCCGACGGCATTCTCGGCCGCCGCGTCGCCGCCCGCTACAACGGCAAGCTGCCGTTCCTGTTCAAGCTGCTGGCCGCCGGCACGCCGTTGTCGATCCAGGCGCATCCCAATCTGGAACAGGCGAAAGACGGATTCGCCCGCGACAATGCCGCGGGCATCCCGCTGGACGCACCGAACCGGAACTACAAGGACCCCAACCACAAGCCGGAGATCATCTGCGCCCTGAGCGAGTTCTGGGGGTTGAACGGCTTCCGCGAAATCCCCGAGATCCTCGCCGTGCTCACGGCCGCCGAACTGCCGACCATCACGCCGGAACTGGATGGCTTCCGGGCCAACGCGACGACCGCGGGGCTGCGCCGGTTCTTCCGGGAGATGATGGAACTGCCGACCGCCCGCAAAACCGCGTTGATCGCCGATCTGCTCGCCTGGGCCGACGGCAATCCCGACGCTGTTGAATCCCGCTGGATCCGACGCGGCAAGGAGGTCTTCGGCCACGACATCGGGCTGCTCTCGATCCTGCTGCTGAACCTCGTGCAGCTCCAGCCGGGCGAGGCGATGTACTGCGCCGCCGGCGATCTGCACGCCTACCTCGACGGCTTCGGCGTCGAGCTGATGGCCAACTCCGACAACGTCCTGCGCGGCGGCTGCACCGTGAAACACGTGGATGTTCCCGAACTGATGCGGGTGCTGACGTTTGACGACCGGCCGGCGACAATCCTGCAGCCGGACGCTGACGGCGTCTACCGGACGCCGGCGCCGGAGTTCCAGTTGTCCGTCGCGGCTGTCGCGGGCGAACAGGAGATGCAGGCGGAGACGGTGGAGATCCTGCTTTGCGTCGACGGGAAGGTGGACGTCGAGGGCGAAGGCGGTCCTTTGCCGTTGACGCCGGGCCACAGCGTGCTGGTACCGGCCGGCACCCCTTTCAAACTGATCGGCAACGGCAAACTCTACAAGGCAGGCGTTGGCGGCAATTGAGTGACGCTGACAGCGAAACCGATATCGCTTTGGAGCTGCCGCCGCGCCCGAGTCTGGCGGCGCGACTGTTCACGGTTGCCGTGGCCGGGGCAACGACTCTGGTGCCTTTCGGTCTGCTGCTGCAGTTCATCCTGAAGGATCGGGTCGCATTCCTTGCCCCGTTATTCTACGCCTTGCCGCTGCCGTTGCTGGCGGCGGTCTCGCTGGCCGGCGCGGCGGGGCTCTTGCTCAAGCGCCGACGACGCCTGGCGGCGGGGGCCTTCGGCGTCTGCCTCGCCGTCGGGATCATCTGGATCTGCCGCAGTTGGAATGCGGCGCCGCAGCCGGGACGGGACGGGTCGATTCGGACGGCGTTCTGGAACACCATGCACAACCATTATCCCACTGCCGACTATGCGGCGGATCTGTGTACCTACGACGCCGACATCATCGGACTGGTCGAAGCCCCCGCCGAACTGACGGCATGGCAGCGCCTGTTTCCCGACCACCGGGTAGACGGCAGCGGCTCGATGAAACTCCTCGTTCGCGGCGAGATCCTCCAGCGCCGGGCCAACCACATACCGAAGGAACTGAAACTGCAGCACTGGACGATTCGCGTGCGCGGCGCCCGGCTCGAAGTCTTCCTGGTAGATATGGACGCCAACCCGTTCTACAACCGGAAGCGCGCCCTGACCATGCTGTATGATCAAATCACGCGGGCCGGAGACGCGCCCGTCATCGTCATGGGCGACTTCAACACCCCGCTGGAATCGGTCCACTACGCGGACCTGCGGCAGGACTTAACGCCGGCTGAACCAAACGGCTTTCGCGAGACCTGGCCTTTCGGGTTACCTGTGCTAAGCTTGGATCAGGTGTGGCTTGGTAACGGCGCCACGGCTCTCGGCTGTGCCAAGCAGTCTCGACGCCGCTCTGACCACGCGGCGCTTTTCGTGGATGTGCAGATAACTCGGCAAGAAGAAGGCGAGAACCATGATTGACACAGTGCGTTGGAAGCCCCTGAACGACAAGGGCCCGCTGCCCGGCAAAGTCCGGATGATCGACCAGACAAAACTGCCGGAAGAACTGACCTACCTCGAAACCGACAGCCTGGACGAGATCTACGACGCGATCCAGCGACTGGTGGTCCGCGGCGCACCGGCCATCGGCTGTGCCGCCGCTCTCGGACTGGCCGCGGTGGCCCAGCACAGCAAAGCCCAGACTGGACTCGACTTCATCGCTGATACCCAGCAGACCGCCGATCATCTGGCCACCGCCCGGCCGACTGCCGTCAACCTGCAGTGGGCCCTGGACCGCTGTCTGCATAAGTTGCGCCAGACGCTCGACGAGGATGTGGTCGACCTGAAACACGTTCTGCTGCACGAAGCCCGGGAGATCCTGGATGAAGATATCGCCATGTGCCGCCGAATCGGCAAACACGGCGTCGAGCTGATCCAGCCGAACGCCCGCATTCTGACGCACTGCAACGCCGGCGCTCTGGCGACCGCCGATTACGGTACGGCGCTGGCGCCGATCTATCAGGCCCAGGAAGACGGACTGCACCCGAAAGTCTATGCCGACGAGACGCGGCCGCTGCTGCAGGGCTCCCGCCTGACCGCCTGGGAACTCGACCGCGCCGGCGTCGAAGTCACCGTGTTGTGCGACAATATGGCCGCCCAACTGATGGCCGCCGGCGGCATCGACCTGGTCATCGTCGGCACCGATCGGATCGCGGCCAACGGCGACGTCGCCAACAAGATCGGCACCTACGGAGTGGCTGTTCTGGCGCAGTACCACAACATCCCGTTCTACGTCGCCACGCCCTACTCCACCATCGACCTTTCCCTGCCCACCGGCGCCGACATCCCCATCGAACAGCGCGACCCCGAAGAAGTGCGTCGCGGCTTCGGCCGGTTGACGGCGCCGGCCGGCGTCAAGGTGCACAATCCGGCGTTCGATGTCACCCCGGCTGCATTGGTGACCGCGATCATCACCGATCACAAGGTGATCCGGCCGCCGTTCGAGCCGGCGCTGCAAGCGCTCTTCGACTAGATGGTCTCGGCGGAAGTCTTTCCGCCACGGATTGCCCGGGGTTCGCGGCTC
>CAYLNH010000302.1:0-8376 GCA_964384625.1 uncultured Lentisphaerales bacterium | reverse complement strand
TCCCAACCTCTTGAGAGTCGGGACTCGAGGCAAAGAAGGGCAGCAGACGAGGGCTCACCCCCGCCGCATCGGGAAGGTTGACAATTTGCGGGGGATCACGTATAGTTGTGTCGTATATTCCCTGCCCCGGGCGGTGTGTGCCGGTTAGTGCAGTAAATCGCGGTCGGCTGGGGCTTTAGCCAATAGGCAACTGTCGGATGTCAGAGGATTTCATATCCGAGCAGAACCCCTTGGAGTTCTTCCCCCGGGGCGTTTGTTCCTGCCGGTCGTGCCAGACGCAACTCGACGTCAGCGAATGTCCGGGATTGAGTGAGGTGCAGTGTCCGAACTGCGGGGGGCAGGTTCTGGTGCCGCAGCAGATCGGTGACTTCTGGCTGTATGCGCCGCTGGCTGTGGGCGGCATGGGCGCGATCTACAAAGCGCTGCGGCAAGACCGGCCGGACAAATTCTACGCCGTCAAGATCCTGCCGCGCGATCAACTGCAGAACGAGACGCTGATCCGGAATCTGCAGGAGGAGATCCGAATCAACCGCGAGATCGGCGAGCACCCCTGTACGGTGCGCGTGGTTGGTTCGGGCGTCGCGAATGACGAGCATTTTCTGGCGACCGAGTTCATTGACGGCGAAGGGCTGGACGCGCGCATCATTCGCGAGGGGAGCGTCCCGGAATTGGATCTCCTGCAAGTGGCGCTCCGGGTGCTCTCGGCGGAAACGCATATCTACAACAAAGGCTATCTGTACCGCGATCTGAAGCCGGAGAACATCATTATTTCGAAAGACCACGGCGCCTTTCTCTGCGATTTCGGGATCTGCCAGCCGATCGATGAGGTTGTCGGCATTGATGAAGGCGACATGCTGCAGGGGTCGCCGTTGTATCTGCCGCCGGAACGGATTCTGGCCGAGGGCGAGGACGCCTGGAGCGAGATCTACAGTCTGGGGCTGGTGATGTACCACGCATTGGCCGGCAAGCCCTATTACGAAGCCGGCGAGGTCGAGGCGGTGGCCCAGATGCATGTTGATGCGCACACGCCGGAAGAGCAGGCCACGCGGATGATGGATATCTCGCTGGACATTGCGGAGATGCTGCAGCGGATGATCCGTCGGCGGCCGAAGGACCGCTATCAGACGTTCCTGGACGCGGAACGCGATGTATTTCGAATGCTGGTAAATCGATTGTACGGACAGAGATAGTCATGTCGCTCGAGACCGAAGGCTTCAAATTCAGTTGTCCCTTCTGCACGCAGCGGATCCGGGCGTTCCCGGAGCACGTGGGCGGTGTGGTGAGCTGTCCGGGTTGCGGCGAGGAGCTGTCGGTGCCGAATCCGGATACCGGTTTTCATCATGTTGACCACACGAAGGAAGGCATGTGGGGGTTCTCGGCTGAGGAGTGGCAACTGATTCAGGGCGAGGACTACGAAGCGGTCGAGCGGATCATTGCCTATCCGCGGCAGCTCTGGTGGGAGTGCGGCGCGGCCGCGGAGTTGATGGCGGCGCGCATCGTGAGTCTGACCGACGCGACCGCGCATTTCCGCGAGGTGTATTACCACGAGGGCAACGCCCAGGAGCATGTTGCCTTCATTTATCGGGCGCAGGAGCAGGTTCGGGAGTTCTGTGATATTCTCAACTTCTCGTATTACCTGCTGACCACCCAACTGCAGGAGGCGGTGGTCGGGCACTCGCTGGTTCCGGTGGTTCGCGTGGTGGACCGGATCAGTCGTGAGATGAACCGGGCTCGTGATTTCCATGAGAGCGTGCACCAGTACTCGCTGCCGCAGGAGTCACCCTGTCCCGCGATCCATCAGATTCTGGCAACCTGGGCGCCGCACTTCAACGCCGTCCTGCAGACCATTATCGAGCAGTTGCGGGAGCGGGCCGAATACCTGCGCGATATCGAAATGCATCTGCGTTTGCATGTTTCCTTGATTCCGCCGAATCTGACACAACTTTTCCTGCTGCTGAATGAAATGACTGCGAGGTATTCACAGCCACAGCAATGAGACGGGAGCCGGAATGAAGGACCTGAAGCCGACGGCGGCAGTCATCGCCAGAGAAGACGAGCTCCGGGAGATCCTGCGGGCCTGCGGCAGCATCGCGGTCGCCTGGTCCGGCGGTGTGGACAGCACCTATCTCGCGGCCGTCGCCCATGAGGAACTGGGCGAGCGTGCGTTGATTTTGAACGGCCGCTCGCCGTCGCTGGCGCCGGAAGAAGCCGGTTTTGTCGAGGCATATGCCGCGGCTCAGGGCTGGCGGCTGCAGCTTGTGGACGTCCACGAGCTTGACAATGACAGCTACCGCGCCAATCCGTCCAATCGCTGCTACTTCTGCAAGTCCGTGCTGTTTGAAACCCTCCGGCCGCTCGCCCGGGCGGCCGGCATCGAGGTGCTGGCTACCGGCGACAACGCCGACGACCTCGGCGATCACCGCCCCGGGCGACGGGCCGCGAAAGAGCACGGCGTTCGCAATCCGCTGCAGGAGGCCGGCCTGACCAAAGATGACATTCGCCGGCTGTCCCGGCGACTGGAGTTGCCGACCTGGGATAAACCGGCGATGGCCTGTCTGGCTTCGCGGTTCCCCTATGGCGAACAACTGTCGGCCGCGAAACTTGGCCGGGTCGCAGCGGCGGAGTCCGTGCTGCGGGAACACGGGTTCCGGGTCTTCCGGGTCCGCAGCCACGGCGATCTGGCCCGGCTGGAGATCGGCCGTGCTGAACTGGCCCGCGCGTTCGAACAGCGCGACGCGCTGACCGCCGGGGTCAAAGCCGCCGGTTTCGTCTGGGTCACGCTGGATCTGCAGGGCTTCCGTTCGGGTTCGATGAACGAGGCGTCTTGACATTGTTGCGGGGCGGGACCAAGTAAGGGCCGGCTGAAAACCAACCGGCTTTCAGCCGGGCATGAGTGATGAACGCCGTGAGCGGCCTGCCGCGGCCGGCCGGGCTGCGGGCCGGAGATGTCCCGGCGGAATGGAGACAACCGCGGCAGAGGAAACGCCGGGCAGTTCCGGCGCCGGCAGTCAGCACCTGCCACAACAAGGAATACCAATGAACGACAACGAAGATATTTACCGGCAATTGCTGCAGAACCTCGGCGAGGACATTGAACGCGAGGGGCTCCGCGATACCCCGCGCCGGGCTGCCGAGGCCATGGCGTTTCTTACTCAGGGCTACAAGCAGGACCTGGATGAGGTCGTCAACGATGCCATCTTCCAGACCGATACGGAAGAGATGATCATCGTCAAGGATATCGAACTCTACTCCCTCTGCGAGCACCATCTGCTGCCGTTTATCGGCAAGTGCCATGTCGGCTATATCCCGAAGGGCCAGGTCCTGGGGCTCTCCAAGATCGCCCGGCTGGTGGATGTCTTCGCCCGCCGCCTGCAGATCCAGGAACTGCTGACTCGGCAGATCGCCGAGGCGATCATGAACTACACCGCGGGCTGGGGCGTCGGCGTTGTGATCGAAGCCCAGCATTTGTGCATGATGATGCGCGGCGTGCAGAAACAGAATTCCGTGATGACCACCTCCTACATGCTCGGCAACTTCCGCAGCGACGCCCGCACACGCAGCGAGTTCCTGAGCCATTTGAGGGACGTTTGATGGCCGTCATCCGCATTACCGGTCTGCGTCTGGAAACGACGGTGGGCACCAACGCCTGGGAACAGGAGCGGCGGACCTCCCTGCCGGTCGACATTGAGATTACCTATGACGCCGGTCCCGCGGCGGCCGGCGACGACGTCGCCCAGGCCGTCGACTACGAGGAGGTCTGCAATCGGGTCAAAGCGGCGGTCGAGACCCGCCGGTTTCAGTTGATCGAGACCGTCGCCCGGACCGTGCTGGACCTGATCATGGCCGATGCCCGCGTCGAAGCGGGGCGGGTCCGGGTGCACAAACCCCGCGCCGTGCCGCTGGCCGACAGCGTCAGCGTCGAGCTCTCGGCCAGCCGTTGAGCGCGGTTGGACGCCCGGCGAAATGCCGCGGCGGGCGGGAACCGGCCCGGGGTTTTGCGCATCCAATTGAAAAGGACTACATCTGTAGGTAGAATATCTGCACCCGGCTTGATCGTGTCGCGGGATCACGCGGCGGATTCACGGGCCGGCATACGACGTCCGGATTCAGCGTGAGGCGTTGATCCCGGGTTCAAGAGGAGGCGGCTGCCGGTGACCGGCAGGCATCGGCTGAGGCCGGCTTCTTCTGCATGAACATGATTGCGTGTACTGGGGAAGCTGTTTGGAAGTCAAATTTACATGTCCGAATTGCTCGCAGAAGCTGGAGGCCGACGCATCGCTCAGTGGTGTGGCGGTGCAGTGCCCGGCCTGCGGCGGCCAGGCGTTGATCCCGGCGCCGGAAATGGCCCCGGGCAGCATCGTCGGCAACTTCAAGATTGAACGGGTCCTCGGCACCGGCGCCATGGGCGAGGTCTATCTTGCCACGCAGGTCTCCATGCAGCGGCCGGTGGCATTGAAAGTGCTGCCGCCCGGGTTGACCGAGGACCGGGAATACGTCAAACGTTTCAGCCAGGAAGTCCAGACCCTCGGGCGGCTGAACCATCCCAACATCGTGACCGCATACGAGGCCGGCGAGGACTCCGGCCACCACTACCTGGCGATGGAATTCGTCGACGGCGAGGACCTGGAAAGCTGTCTGGAACGCGACGGCATGCTGGATGAGGCAGAGACGCTGCGGATCGGCCGCCGGGTGGCCGACGCATTGTGCTACGCCTGGGAGGACTACGAAGTCCTGCATCGGGACGTCAAACCCGCCAACATCATGATCGACCGCAACGGGCAGGTGCGCCTGACCGACCTGGGCATTTCCAAACAGGCCAGTGACGACAGCGGTCTGACCATGTCCGGCTACATCATTGGAACACCGCATTTCATGAGTCCCGAACAGGCGCGCAGCCGGCAGTTGGACTGTCGGGCCGACATCTACGCGCTGGGGGCGACGATGTACAACATGCTCACCAACCGAACGCCGTTCGACGGTGAGACGACGATGAACATTCTGGCGCAGTTGATCAGCGACGAGCCGCTGCCGATCCGCGATTTCAATCCGGGGGTTTCGGATGCCTGTCTGGCGTTGGTCGAACGGATGATGGCCAAGGACAAGGAGGACCGCTACCAGTCGTGGGAGGAAGTGGTCGAGGACTTCGATCGGGTCATGGCCGGGGAGCTGCCGGCGTCTGCCGCGGCGCCAGAGCCGCAGGTGCCGGCGGCGCCGAAGCCGAACTGGCCCCTGCGGCTGGCGGTTGCCGGGGTCGGCCTGCTGCTGGCGGCCGTCGTCGGCGCCGGCATCTACCGGGCAATGCGGCAGCCGGCGCCGGTCGCCCCAGAGCCGGAGCCCGATCCGGTCGGGGTGATCAAGCCGCTGCCCGAGCCGCCGCCCGAACCGGATCTCGAACCCAAGAGCACCCCGAAGAAAACGCCGCGCCGGGACCCGATGGCGGTGGCCAAAGCCGAACGCCTGCAGAAGCTGAAAGACCGGTTGACGCAGGCCCGCACCTATGCCAGACGTAATCCCAAGCGCTTCGACGACGTCATCCGGCGGTTCCAGCAGTTGTCGCGCGAAGCCGTCGGTACCGAGGTCGAGACCGCCGCCCAGACCGCCGCCGAGCAGTGGGCCCGGAAAAAACTGGCCGCGATCGACGACGTGCGCGCCGGACTGGCCCGGCAAGCGGACGGGCTGGCGGCCAAGGGCGACTTCAACGCCGCCAAGGCGCTGCTGAACAACTATCGCGGGGCGTTTGCCAAGGAGACCGAAGCCGCGCGGTCGTCGCTGGTCAAACGCCTCGAGCGCGACGAGAAGATCGCCCGTCGGCAAGACCTGGAGGCGATGAAACAGGCCGGCGCGAAGCTTGACAAGGTCAAGCGCGAGCTGGCCCTGCTCGTGCTCAAACAGGATTTCGACGCGGCCGCAGCAACACTTGCCGCCTGCCGCAAGGACGACCTTCTGGCTCGCAATAAGGAGGTCCTGGCGCTTTCGAAGGACCTCCTGAACCTGCAGCGGATTCCGGAGCTGATCGCCGGCACCTTCGCCGATCAGAAGGGCAAGGTCATCACGATCGACCTGAAACGCGGCCGTGTGAAAGCGGAAATCGTCAGTGTGGTCGGCAGCCGAGTGACCGCGCGGCGGAAGATCAAGTTCGGCTATACCGCAGTCAAATTCGGGGTCATGGAATTGTCGATTCGCGAGCGCATGGGCCGGTTGGCGCATGCCGCAGCGCCGGTGGCGGATACGCTCAAGGGGATCCTGTCCGCCCGGGGCAACCGGCGGGACGCCGCCAAGAAGTATTTCGGCCGCGCCGCCACGCCGCTGGCCCGCGTCGTCCTGGCCAACCTGCCGCAGGCGCCTGTCGCGCCGCCGGTCGATACCGCTGAAGAAGATGCCGAAGACGCCTATAAGGACCTCCTGCGGACCGCGAATCTGCCGCTGACCGTCGATGACGACAGAGAACTGGTCGGGTTGATGGACCGGCGGCCCTATACCAAAGGCGATGTGGATCGGATCAAGCAGGAACTGGCGTCCTTCAAAAAGAACCACGGCAACCGCAAGGCGGCCCGCCGGCATGCCGCGGTGATCGGGGCGCTGGCCCGGCTCAAACCGTTCAGTGAATCCCGCGTGAAACGCGCCCTCGAACGTCTGGTCAAGGATAATCCGGCGCTGAAAAACGGCTTCAACAAAAGCTACAAACTGTCGGATGGACAGTTGACGGTGATGCTCGAGAACAACCCCGGACTGAAGGATATATCGGGGCTCAAGGGTTTGCCGATTACCACGCTGGCGCTGAATAATACCAAGGTCAAGGATATCCGGCCGCTCCAGGGCATGCCGCTGGATGATCTCGGCCTCTGGAATTGCCCCGTCGACGATATTCGGCCGCTGCGGGATATGCCGCTGACCGTGCTGTCGCTCAATAAAACGCAGATCACCGACATTAAAGACCTCCGCGGCATGCAGCTCATCTGGCTCGATCTGAGCTATACCAACGTGGATGATATCGCTGTCCTGCGCGGCATGCCGATCCAGAAGATCAAACTGGAGGACTGCCGGAAGCTGCGGAATATCTCGCCGCTGGCGGATTGCCGCGATCTCTCGGCAATTCTGATCCCGCCGTCACCGAAGAGCATCTCCTTTCTCAAGGAACTGCCGAACGTGCGGTACATCGGGACGACCTGGAAAGAAGAGGAAATGAAGGCGCCCGACTTCTGGCGAAAATACGGCCGCAAGTACCGGTGAGGAGCAGGCCGCGCCGGCGATACACGATGCGGGATGCAGGATCAGATCGATTGCAGTCGGAAGCAGTCGACCTCCGAAAGCTTCTGACCCTCCAGCCCAGAATCCCGGCCGGCAACGGACCGGTCCGCCTGTGGCGGAAGCCCTGAACTACGTCTGAGACGCTTCGCCCCACCAGTTGTATACCCGGTCCATCAGATTGTGCTCCCCGTCGGCGGTCTTCTGTGCTTCCCAGCAGGCGTCGTAGGCCGCTTCCGACGGCGGACCCTTCGGGAAAAAGCGCATGGTCATCATGTCCAACGTCGGCGTGCCGCCGGTCTTCTCGAGCATGTGACAGATCGTGTAGGCCCAGGTGATTGCGTGTTCCGGCTTGCTGCAGAGCGACGCCACAAAGAAGACCAACTGCTGGGTCACCGGACACTCCGCCTTCGCCAGCCGGTCCCAGATCAGGACGACCCACGGATTATTGGCGTCCTCTTCGGACATCTGCCAGTTCGGGTCTTCCATCTCCATGGCAGTCAACTGCATGAAGGCGAACGACTCCTCGCTGGTCATTGCCCGGACGCCGTAGTCCTTGCTGGTATTAAGCAGACTGGGAAGCTTCATTCCACGCTGGGCTCTCGACAAAGTTTGCGCACATCAATGGATACCTTCAGGCGCTCCCTCACCAGGAGAAATATAGCCATAAAAACGCCGTCCGCCAGTGGGGGCATATCAGTTCTGTCGGTCATTTCCTTGTGCTGCGGAGAATAGACCACCTGGATGCACGCGCCGCGAAATGGGTCGGCGGCAACGCCTCGCCCCGGAATGCCCGCGAAGTGAAATGGGCGGTTCCGCGAACGACCCCCGTCAGCTGTAAGCCCTCGATTTCTGCCCTTCTTTGCCTTCAGTCCCGACCCTCAAGAGGTCGGGAACCTGGGGTACTAGAGCATTTCCAGAAACCGTTAAGCTTAGCCTCAGGACTTCCTTCAGAGGCCCAACGGGTCGGCAACAACTTAGCCTGGGTCAACGGCCCAGGTCCCTGCAGTCGCCCACCGAATCCGAGCGCTGAAGGTGCTCCACAAGGCGTCGTTCAGGCTAAGCTTAACGGTTTCCATTTCCAAAAAAACTATAGCCGCTAACACGGCAGGGCCTACTACAACGCCTTCA
>CAYLNH010000301.1:0-8447 GCA_964384625.1 uncultured Lentisphaerales bacterium | reverse complement strand
ATCAACGCCGCCGGCCGGATGCTTGGACCCGCTCTCCGAGTTGCCCGTTTTCGGGTTCGGGGGGGCGTTGGCGAAATGCTCATGTGCTGCAGCACACAACCCTTCCGCCGCCTGCCGCGAGCCGCGAACCCCGGGCAATCCGAAGCCCGCAGGAAACGTCTTGGGATTGTGTCCGCCGTTACGACCGGCCTTCGTGGTCGAGCAGCCAACGTTTCATGTCGAGGCCGCCGCCGAACCCGCCGAGTTTGCCGTTCGCCGCGATCACCCGGTGGCAGGGGATGGCCAGCGGGAACGGGTTGCCGGACATGACCGTGCCCACCGCCCGCGCGGCGCCCGGACTGCCCGCCGCCGCCGCGACGGCGGCGTAGGACATCGTCTCCCCCGGAGGAATGGCAGCGACGACCGTTCGCACACGCTGTTGGAAGTCCGTGGCGCCGGAGAGATCCAGAACCGTCAGGTCAAACTCCACGGGCTTGCCGGCGAAATAGTCCCTGAGCTGGCGGACGAAACCGGCGAGCCATCCGGGCGGTATCCCGCGGCAGCGGTCGTGAGCCGTTGCGGCGGACGGCAAAAGGATCTCGGCGACGCAACCCGGCGCCTGCCAGACCAGGCGGACCTTGCCGATGGGGGTGTGGAGCGAGTAGGATTTCACGCTGCGCCTACGAGTGCTTGCGGGAGACGCAGGCCAGTTCCTGCAGGCCCGCGACGATTTGCGTATCAACCACGTTGACGTGTTCCGGCGCCGAAATATGGGCCAGGGACAGATTCAGCAAACCCGTGACGCCGGCGTTGATCAGGCGGTCGGAAACGTCCTGCGCCGCTTCTGCCGGGACGGCGAGAACGCCGAACACGATTTCCGCAGCTTCGAGGTCGGCTTCGAGAGCGGCAAGATCGCGAACCTGCAGGCTGCCGATCTTGCGACCGATGACTTTGGGATCATGATCGTAGATCGCAGCGATGTTGAAGCCGTGCCGGCTGAACCCGCGATGCAGCGCCAGTGCCTTGCCCAGATTCCCGGCGCCCACAAGCACGACGTGATACTCGTCGTCCGCCCCGAGATATCTGGTCAGAGCTTCATCGAGTTGCTGCGTCTGGTAACCGCGTTTCGGGACGCCGTGGAAATCGAGGAAGGACAAATCCCGGCGCACGGTGGCGCTGGTCAATCCGAGCGCCTCCGCCATCTCGTGTGAAAGCACCCATTCGAGACCCTCGTCCCGGCGTTGGCGGATATAAAGCAAGTACTTGGACAGCCGCCGGATGGCGGAACGGGAGACATTATCCTTCGCGGTAGACATGGATGCGACTGAGACTTTCCTGTTGCGATCGATCCCCCTTTGCGGCGTGACGGCGAACAGTGTGCCGCGCGCCGGTTGAAGTCAAGGGAAGTTGTGCATTTTTTCACGAATTGCGGCGAGGGACGGCTGCCGGTGTGGTTCGGCGTGGTTCGGCCGGCGGTTGCCCGGCGCGACGCAGGCCCCCCGCGGCCCTCAGTAGTTGTCCGGACTGATATACCGGATGCTGCCCGTGAAGCGGTTGACCTCGATCGTAATCTGATTGGAGGAACTGTCGTTCGTGCTGGTGGCTGCCCGTCTTTTGATGATCCAGGTGCCGCCGGTGAAAACAGCTTCGCCCACGGTGACGTAGGTCGCGGCATGGCTGAGCTTGCCGGTTTTGGAGAAGATGATCGCCCGGACATCGTTCACGCCGGTAGTGCCGCCCAAGCCTTCCAAATCCACATCGTCCACGACTTCGAAGCTGTCGTCGATCGGGATTTTTTGCCACCCGCCGGAATAGATTCCGACATCCTGATCGGCTTCCATGATGGCGGCGCCGGCCCCGGTGAATTCCCACTTGGAGTCTTCCGGCCAGGTGTCCCAGATATATGCTGACTTGCTCTCATCCCAATAGACGTAAGCAACCCGGAAGGCACTGTAGCGCTTGGCATCGGCGATACCGACGTTCGGTCCGGGCAACAGCAGCGCCGTCTGGCGGCGTTCGGCAATCGCCAACTGCCGGGCCCGCATGAGATTGGCGCCCACCGCGGCGACCCCGGCGTCCACCTGCTTGCCGGTAACGATCTTCTGATAGGTTGCCACCGTCATGCTGATAACGATCAGTGCCACGACGATAACAATAATCAGCTCAATCAGGGTATAAGCATGCCGTTTCATTGCGTCGTCCTTTCCCCATCGTTTGCCGGAGCGCACAGTTGTCCCAAGATTCATGGTTGCCTGAGACTATTATACTGTCTGCCGGAGCCGGATGCAAGGCTTGCCGCGGCGCCGCTTTTCAGGGCGGATGCTTGACAGTTCCGCCGCTCACCCATATAAGTCAGGCCGGCTGACATCGATCAAGATGAACTGCAGATGGAATGATATAGATGAGCAAATTGTTACGGACACCGTTTTTCGCCAGGCACCAGGCGGCCGGCGCCCGGCTAATCGAGTTTGGCGGCTGGGAGATGCCGGTGCAATACCGCGGTATCATTGCCGAGCACGAACACACGCGCACCGCGGTCTCGCTGTTTGACTGCAGCCACATGGGCCAGTTTCGGGTGCAGGGCGCCGCTGCCGGCGCCGCCCTCGACGCCGTTCTCCCGCGCCGCGCGAGTACCCAGAAGCCCTGGACCTGCCGCTATAACTTCCTGACCAATGAGCAGGGCGGCGTGATCGACGACATCATCGTCTATCGCCTCGACGGCGATGAGTACTACATCGTCGTCAACGCGTCGACCCAGGACAACGACTTCGACCACCTGCGCCGCCACCTGCCGGCGGCTATCCGTTTGACCAACGAATCGGCGGCGACCGCGAAGCTGGATCTGCAGGGGCCGGAGGCCCTGGCTGTGGTGGCCGGGATCGGTCTGGAAGCGGCCGATCTGCCGCGGTACTACCGGGCCCGCCGCGTGACGATCGCCGACGTTCCGATGTTGATCAGCCGCACCGGCTACACCGGCGAACGCGGTCTGGAGTTCTATTTCGACGCCGCTCACGCCGACCGGATCTGGGACCTCCTGAGCGGGCTGCCGAACGTGGAACCGGCGGGACTGGGCGCCCGCGATACCTTGCGGCTCGAACTCGCCCTGCCGCTCTACGGCCACGAGCTCGACGAAAACACCACGCCCGTCGAGGCCGGCTTCGGCCGCTTCCTCGACCTCGATCACGATTTTGTCGGACAAGCCGCGCTGCGGCGGGAGCCGCGCCGGGAACTCGTCGGTCTGACCCTCGACGGCCGACGGGCGGCGCGAGCCCACGATCGCGTCTGCGACCCGGACGGCAACGACCTCGGCGAGGTCACGTCCGGTTCTTTCGCTCCCAGTGTCGGCGCGGCCGTCGCCCTGGCTTATGTCCGGCCCGACAGCGTCGACGTCGGCGCCCGGGCACAACTTCAGGGGGCCCGCAAGCCCCTGTCCGCAACCGTTTCGGCCCTGCCGTTTTATCGCGACGGCACGGCCCGGAAATGAGTTTGCCGACGCCCGCTAAAATTCCCGGCAAACAAACTTGCGAAGGCAAAGCGGCTCGGTATTGTGCGGAGTAATCTCGCAACGGCAACATCCATGAGGAGGATATCACTCGGAATGAAACGCTTCACGAAAGAGCATGAGTGGATTGAAATCAAGGACGATCTGGCTGTGGTCGGCATCACCGAGCACGCCGCCGGTGAGCTGGGGGACATCACCTTCGTCGAATTGCCCGAACTTACGGCTCATATCGAACAGGGCGACCCCATCGGCGTCGTCGAATCCGTCAAAGCCGCCGCTGACATTTACAGCCCGATCACCGGGGATGTGGCGGAGGTCAACTCCGAACTCGAGGATGCGCCGGAAGTCATCAATGAATCGCCGGAAGGCGACGGCTGGATCTGCAAGTTGTCCGGCTTCAACGCTGACGACCTGGAAGCGCTTATGACCGATGAGGAGTACGCCGAGTTCACGGCGAGCTGATGCCCTATATCGCCAATACAGACGATGACCGCCGTGAGATGCTTGCCGCCATCGGCGTCGGCAGCATGGATCAACTGTGGACTGCCGCCGGCGTCACCAACCCCAAACCGGAGTTGAACCTCCCGGAGGGGCTGAGCGAGTACGAGGTGACCCAGTACCTCGCCGGCCTCGCCGACAAGAACGCCCACGACCTGGTCTGTTTCATCGGCAGCGGTTTCTACGACCACTTCATCCCCGCGGCAGTCAACGAGATCATCGGCCGCGGTGAATTCTACACCTCCTACACGCCGTACCAGCCGGAAGCTTCGCAGGGCACGCTCCAGGCCGTCTACGAATACCAGTCGGCCATCTGCCGCCTGACGGAGATGGATGTGGCCAACGCCTCGCTGTATGACGGCGGTACCGCCCTGTTTGAGGCCATGATGATGGGCGTACGAATCAGTCGCGGCAAACGGCGCAAGGCCGTCCTCGCCGGCACCGTATCACCGATCTATCGCGAGATGATCCGCTGCTACAGCCAGAACCTCGACGTCGAACTGGTCATCTCCGAGACCCCCCGATTCGCCACCGCTACCGATATGGAGCAGCTGGGCGAATTGCTGGATGAAGACACCGCCGTCCTGCTGGTCCAGTATCCGAATGTCTTCGGCACGGTGGAAGACTGGACTCAGGTGGTTAAACTCGCTCAGAGTAAGAAGATCACCTGCGCCTGCAGTTCCTATCCGACCGCCCTGTCCATTTGCCGGACGCCAGGCGACATGGGCTTCGATATCGTCACCGGCGAAGGCCAGGCCCTCGGCCTCAGCCTTAATTTCGGCGGGCCCTACCTCGGCTTCATCGCCTGCCGCGAGAAGATCGTGCG
This sequence comes from uncultured Lentisphaerales bacterium, assembly GCA_964384625.1. GTDB lineage: Bacteria > Verrucomicrobiota > Lentisphaeria > JABSQK01 > JABSQK01 > CAYLNH01. Next base: position 3,642 of record CAYLNH010000301.1, on the reverse strand, counting down.
GAATATGCCCGGACGTATCTGCGGCCGGACCAAAGATCTCGACGGTAAAGACGGCTTCGTGCTGACCCTGCAGGCCCGGGAACAACACATCCGCCGGCAGAAGGCGACAAGCAATATCTGCACCAACGAAGGCCTCTGTGCTCTGGCGGCTGTGACCTATCTGTCCTGTATCGGGAAGGAGGGCTTTGTCGAACTGGGCAAGACCTGCGCCGCCAAGGCCTGCTACTGCCGGCAGCAGCTCCTGGCCATCGACGGCGTTGAACCCGTGGAACAAGGCAGCTTCTTCAACGAATTCGTTGTGCGCCTGCCCATCGACGCCGGGACATTGGTCGGCCGTATGATCGATAAAGGCTATGCCGCCGGTTTCCCCCTCGGACGCTACTATCGCAATCGCCGCAACGACCTGAAGGTCGCGGTGACCGAGAAACGCACCCGCGAAGAAATCCGCGGCCTGGCCGTCGGCCTCGAAGCCTGCCTGCGCCGGTAACCTGCCGCGGCGCCCGGACCGGCGGCACGGCATCCTACTCCGAGGCCCGGCGGGCCGATGCATGGCACGTCCAGCCGTTCCGAATCGATTCCTGCGGACCGCCAGGCCGTTGGCCGCCGGCCTAACCCGGGTGACGACGCCGGTGCGTCCAACGCTCTAAGGGCCTGCGCAGAAATTAGTTGGTGTTTTGCCGGGAGCAGTTTGGGCTCTCGGGCAGGCATGATTGACGATCGTAGCGAGCTACGTGAGGATTGAATAACGAAACTGAGAGCCAAAAATGCCCCGGCCAAGTGAAACAATTGGGATACAAAGCACCAAGTTATTTTTGCGCAGGCCCTAAGCAGTGTTTCACCACAGGCAATCCCGATGGGTGAATGACCAATGCGTCAGTCACAGGCAGTGGCCCCCGCATGTTGCCTTCCTGCCGCCGGCAGACGCTGCAAACCGTCACTGACGCATGACGTGAATGACTCCGACCGAGAGGGAAACCCGGCCCAGCGGCGGCTGTGCTTGACGATTTCGGCCTCTTTTCAGGGCTCCCCCCTTGACTTTCTGGTTTGGTGCGTAATTTAAAACCCTGATTGCTTAATGCGTACTAAATCATGAAGAGCCAAACCGGAATTGAACGCGCTGTTGTGGTCCTCGACGCCGTTGCCGAGGCCGGCGGACCGCTGCGGTTCAAGCAGTTGCGCGCCGCCCTCGGCGGCATCAGCCAGAGTACCGTGTCGCGCATCCTGCAGTTGCTGGTCGCCGCCGGCGCCTTGCGCAAAACCGGCGACAACCGCTACGCCCTCACCGAGAAAGTGGCGCTCTGGGGTCGTGCCGCCCCGCAGCCGACCAGCATCACCGACCTCGCGCAGCCGCTGCTCGACCAACTGAATCAGGAACTGCAGGTGACCTCGTCGCTGTTCGCCGCGCCGGACGGCAACATCACCTGCCTCGACCGCCGTCTGGACCCCGCCAGTCCGTCGTCGGGTCAACCCGGCAGGTCGTTCCCGCTGGACGTCACCAAGATGGGTTCGATGTTCTTCGCCTCAACCGCGACGCTCCGGAGCGATGCCTACTACCCGGACCGTGTCGGTGCCCGGGGCCTGCCGAAATCCCGGGAGTTCCTTGAGGATTGGGTGCAGCAGACGCTGGCCGCGGATTTTATGGACGACCCCGGCTATATCAGTCCGTGGAGCGGGCGTCTGGCCGTTCCCATCCGTTCGGGCGGCGGGGTCATCGCGGTTCTGGCGATTGCCTTTCCGGCCGCCCGGCTGGACGGCGAAGAAGGATTCCACGACCGCGCCAGGGACCTCCTGATCGACCTCGGCAGGCAGCTTGCCCGACGCGCCGAACTTCTCCAGGCCCCCCACGCAGGAGCAAGCTGATTACCCACGATTCACCATCCACTACTCACTATCCACGACCCACTACCATGAACATTCTATTCCTTCTCAGTGACGAACACAGCTTCCGGTTTATGGGCCACGTCTCCGAAGCCGAAGGCGGTGAAGCCGATATCGAAACCCCAACCTTCGACCAACTCGCCGCGCAAGGTACGGTGTTTAACAATGCCTACTGCCAGATGCCGCTGTGTACGCCCAGCCGCATTTCCCTGCTCTGCGGCAAAGAAGTCCGCAAGAGCGGCGCCTGGAGCAACAACTCCGTCCTGCGTCCGGAGCTCGACACCATTCCGAAGGCCCTGGCCGACGCCGGTTATGCCACCTGCCTGGTCGGCAAGATGCATTTGGGCGGCAATCAGCAGTTCGTCGGCTTCCAGCACCGGCCTTACGGCGACCTGACCGGCCACACCGGCCACCAATGGGAGCCGATTGACGCGCCGCAGAAGGGGATGCGCGAGCGCACCTGCGGCGCCGCCGTCGGCGTCACCACGATTCCGGAGAGCCGCATGCAGGAGCGGGTCATCGCCGAGGAATCCCTGGCCTGGCTGCGCGAGCAGCGCCACGCGAACCCGGAGCAGCCGTGGTTCCTGTGCGCGTCCTTCAGTCGGCCGCACTTCCCGCTGACTGCCCCAAAACGCTGGATCGACCGCTACGCCCCGGACACGATCTCCAAGCCGATGGTCCCCGCCGGCGGCGACGCCTGGGACCACCCGATGAGCGTCGGCATGCGCCGCGGCTTCAAGACCGAGGAGATCGAGCCCGACGAATGCATGCGCGCCCGCGGCGGCTACTTCGCCTGCGTCAGCTATCTTGACGAGATGATCGGCGACATGCTGAACAACCTGGGAGCCGCCGGTTTCCTCGAAGACACGGTCATCGTCTACACCACGGACCACGGCGAGATGGCCGGCGAACACGGCATGTGGTGGAAGAACGGCTGGTTCGAGGGCTGCACCCGCGTGCCGTTCATCATCTCGACGCCGGAACAGCGGCGCGGCGACAAACCGCCGATCCGCTGCAGCACGCCCGTGGCGCTGCTGGATCTGTTTCCGACGTTGTGCGGCCTGGCCGACGCCCCGGCGCCGGACGGTCTCGATGGAGTTGATCTGTCCGCCGTCGTCCGCGGCGCCGGCGAACCCGAATCCCGGCCGGTCTTTACCGACGCCCTGACGCCGCGCTGGGGCGCCGGCACGGAGTTCCGTTCCATCCGTCTCGGCGACTACAAGTACGTTCGCTTCCGCGCCGCCGACCCGCTGTTTTTCGATCTCAAAAACGACCCGCACGAACAGCACAACCTGCTGTCGCGCGGCGTGCCGGAAGAGGCCCGGGAGGTCCTTGCCGAACTCCAGCAGTTCGCCAATGACTCGATTGACTTCGATGCCGCCGAACGCGAACGCGAAGAACGGGACGGCGATCTCCACGATAAATATCCGCGGCTGCCGCGGCTCAGCAGCGAAAACCATTACATCCTGCCCGACGGCCGCGTGGTCAACGCCGACGACACCCTCTATGCCCCGGAGGTCATCGCCGAAAAACCGCAGGATATCTTCGGCGATTACCCGGGATAAGGCGATACGCCCGGGGCGTGCGCAACCTGATGTGCCGTTCCGATTCGGCTTCGGACAGGGCCATGAGGCGCCGGAGTCGTGAGCCGGACGAGCGCCGGCGGTGATTCCGGGGCGGCGCCTGAGCCCTCGATTACTGCCCTTCGTGGTCCGCCTAGAGATCCCGCACCCTCTTGAGCGCCGAAGCCTTGGCGAAGGAGTT
>CAYLNH010000300.1:0-8450 GCA_964384625.1 uncultured Lentisphaerales bacterium | reverse complement strand
CAGGCGTTACATGGTCCCTTTGGGAAATGACCGAAGAACTCGGCACTGTCAAGTAAGGAACACCCGGGCCAAAAACTCAGTCCCCCTTTTCCGGGTTCGAGGAGCCGGCTTCACAAACGCGAAAAAAAGAGGAACGAGGGCAGCGGTCTGCGGTAATGGATTTCTTCACCAGGCGGGCAAACCACCTGGGGGTCGCTTGTCGACGGGGGATCGGGGATCGGCGTTTCCGACTTGTTTGACAGCTGCCCCCATCGCCCGCAGGAAGGTCGTGCGGAACGTGGTGGCCGAGCGCCGGTGAGGAGTCCTTGGCCCCGGCGGTTTTTGCCGCGGTACTGTACCTGGCTGGATTATGCAGTATATTCGTCAGTGATTGCAGACGGGCGGGATGCTGCTGTCAACGACATGACAGGGCGCTGTAAGATGATCAGATTGTGGGGCGCATACCGGTTTGCGTTGGTTTGCTGTCTGTTCCTGGCGGCAGGCATCGCCGGCACCGTTGTCGCCAGGGAGGAGCCGCAATCCTATTCGCGCGTTCTGGTGCTGCATTCCTATCACGACGGTTTTACGTGGTCGGACAATCTTTCCGCCGGCATCCGTGAAGCCTTCGCCGGGCAGGCGCTGCAGGTCGAACTCTCTTTTGAGTACATGGACGCCCGCCGCTTGTATTCGGCGGAGTACTTCAAAGAACTGCAGACCGTCTATCGTTTCAAGTACGCCGACCGCACGCCGGACGTTGTCATCGCCTGCGATGATTACGCGCTGAGTTTCATGACTACCCTGGGGCAGGAAATCTTCCCGCATGTGCCCGTGATCTTCTGCAGCGCTACCGGCTATACGCCGGACATGCGGGAGGGCCGCAAACTGACCGGATTGCGGGAGTCCGTGGACCTGCACAGCACCCTGGATGTGGCTCTGAAGCTGCACCCGGACACAACCAGGATCGCGGTGATTCTGGATTCGAGCCGCACCGGGCGGGCGTTGAAAGCGAAGTCGGAAGAGACCTTCAAAGACTACCCGGAACTGCGGGTTACCTATCTCGAAGACCTGACGATCAAACAACTGCGGGAACGTCTGGCAACGCTTGCCGACGACACCCTCGTCCTGGTTTATATCTTCCGAAGTGAAGCGTCCGGAAGAGTGTTGCCGCATGAGCAGAACCTGAAACGGGTCGCGCCGTATTGTCCGGTGCCGATCTACGGCGTCTGGGAATTCTATCTCGGTCACGGCATTGTCGGCGGCAAGTTGACCAACGGCAAACTGGAAGGCAGGATGGTCGGTACCATGGCCCGCCGTGTGCTCCGGGGCGAAGATGCCGCCCTCATTCCGGTGGGCACCAGCCCGACGGTGTACATGTTTGACTACCGGCAGCTTGAGCGCTTTGACGTCGACCGCGCCCTGCTGCCGCCGGACAGCATTGTCATCAATGAACCGTTCTCGTTTTACCAGACGTACAGATCGCTGATCTGGTCCGTCGTAGCCGTCATCGTCGTACTGGTGGCGCTGATTGCTTATCTCATCTTCAACATCGTGCATCGCAAGCGTGCACAGGAAGCGTTGCTCCGGAGCGAAGCCAGGTACCGTTCCCTTACTGACGACGTCCTCGATAACTCTCAAGTCGCCATCAATATCATCGGTCCGTCATTCAGTATCGTCTGGATGAACAAGGCGATGGAACGCTATTTCGGCGTATCCCGGGCCGAAATCATCGGACAGGACATCCGGCAACTGGTGCGCGGCCAGCTGAGTCGCGTGCAGGAGGATCCGGACGACTTCATCCAACGGATCACGGCGACATATGAGTCCAGTGAGGCCGTCAGCACCTTCGAATGCCATATCGCCGGGAACGACGAAGTCGACGAACGCTGGCTTGAACATCGCAGTCAGCCGATTCAGGCCGGAATCTATGCCGGCGGCCGCATTGAGCAGTACTACGGCATTACCGATCGCAAGCTCGCCGAGCAACAGCGTCGTTCGCTCGAAGCCCAGATGCTGCATACCCAGAAACTCGAAAGCCTCGGAGTCCTGGCCGGCGGCATCGCCCACGACTTCAACAATGTGCTGACGTCGATCATCGGCAACACGGACCTGGTCCAGCTCGAACTGCCCAAGGATTCTTCGGCGCAGGTCCTCCTTGAGGATGTGCAGGCCTCGGCCCTTCGCGCCGCCGACCTCTGCCAGCAGATGCTGGCGTACTCCGGCAAAGGTCGCTTCGTGACGGAAGTCGTCGATCTTCGCCGCGAGATCAAAGAGATCGCCCAGATGCTGCGGGTCTCCATCTCGAAGAAGACCGAATTGAAATTCGACTTCGCGCCGGCGACTGCGCCCATTCGCGCTGATGTTACTCAGGTTCGCCAGGTGCTGATGAATCTGATCACAAATGCCTCGGAGTCGCACGGCAGCGGCAGCGGCACCGTCAAGATCAGCACCGGCGTCATGGACTGCGATGCGCGATACCTCTCGGAACCGTACCTCGAGGACGATCTGGCGCCCGGCCGTTATACCTTCGTCGACGTCGAAGACCAGGGCTGCGGTATGGACGAGGAAACCCAGGCCCGCATCTTTGACCCGTTCTTCTCCACCAAATTCACCGGGCGCGGCCTCGGCATGGCCGCGGTCCTCGGCATTGTTCGCGGCCACCACGGCGCCATCAAAGTCAGCAGCCGGCTCATGGAAGGGACGCGGATGCGCGTGCTGTTCCCGGTTGCCGACGGCGGCACCGCCGTCAACGGCGAAGACCCCGAAAAGGTCGCCACCGCCTGGCGCGGCTCCGGAACTGCCTTGCTCGTGGATGACGAAGAAGTCGTGCGCGCCATCGGCTCCAGAATTCTGCAGAAGCTGGGATTCAGCGTGGTTGTCGCCTCGGACGGCCATGAAGCCCTCGAACAGTTCCAGCAATACCGCGATGACATCCGCTGCGTCATCCTGGATCTGACGATGCCGAAGATGGACGGCGAAGAGTGCTTCCGGGAATTGCGCCGGCTTGATCAGGATATCCCGATCATCATGGCCAGCGGCTATAACGAACAGGAAATCGCCGTGCGCAACGTTTGTATCGGCATGGCCGGGTTCATCCACAAGCCCTTCAAAATCGTCACCCTCCGAGACGTGCTCGCCCGGGCGCTGGGCAGCTGAATGCGAAAGGACATCCTTTGCGAATACATACACTGACTGCGATCGTCGGCACCACCGCGTGCAACGCACATTGCCCGTACTGCGTGTCGCGAATGACCCCCGCCGCCGGCGTCGAACGCCGGCCCCGGGCGATCAACGAAAGGAACTTCCGGATTGCCTGCCGCTTCGCCGTGCGCTCCGGCGTCAGTACGCTGTTGCTCACGGGCAAGGGCGAGCCGACCCTGTTCCCGAAACAGATTGCGCAGTTCACCGCCTGGGGGCACCAGCATTTTCCGTTCATCGAATTGCAGACCAACGGCATTCGTTTCCTTGAAGACGATCTCGATGATGACCTGCGTGCCTGGTACGATAACGGCATGACGCTGATCAGCCTTTCCATCGCACATCCGGATGTCGAGCGCAATGCCGAGATCTTTCGGCCGGGTCACCCCGGGGACTTCTGGGCGGTCAGCGATAAACTCCGGCAGCTCGGCTTCAGTGTCCGCATCAACTGCACACTCGTGAAGGGCTATGTCGACGATTTCCGGACATTCGCCGTGCTGGTGGACGGCTGCCGCGCCCGCGGCATCGAGCAGTTGACTGTCCGTGAAGTCGCCCGACCCGAGCACAGCGAAGATCCCGAGGTCGCCGGCTATGTCGATGCCCATCAGGTCGCCGGCCTGGGCCGGGAGTTCCAAGCGGCGTTCAAAAAACGCGAGGATGTGACGCAGCTGCTTGAATTGCCGCACGGGGCGATCGTCTACGACTGGGCCGGCCAGAACGTGTGTCTCGGCAACTGTCTGACAGAGACCAGGAACCCGGAGGACATCCGCCAGTTGATCTTCTTCCCCGACGGCCACCTGCGTTACAGCTGGCAATACGAAGGCGCGATCATCCTGTAGGCCCTCCTTCCCCCGCTGGTCCGCTCTTCCACTCTTTCGTAACCGCGGTTGTCTCAACCGCGCCCTTTCCCCACTCTTTCCTGCTCCTTCCTGTTCCTTCCTTTTTCCGCTTGTAGCCGCGGTTGTCTCAACCGCGCCTTTTTCGTACTCGTTCGTACTCTTTCCTGTTCCTTCCTTTTCCGCTTGTAGCCGCGGTTGTCTCAACCGCGCCTTTTCCCTACTGCTTCCTGTTTCTTCCTGTTCCTTCCTGTTCCTTCCTGCTCCTTCCTTTTCCGCTTGTAGCCGCGGTTGTCTCAACCGCGCCCCCTCCCGCCATCCACATCCTGTATCCTGCATCTTGTATCCTGTATCCTGTATCCTGTATCTTGCATTCTACAGCAGATCTTCCATCTTGAGCCGGAGCCCTGCAGCGCCGAGTTCGTCTTGGACGCAGGAAACGAACAACAGGGAGAACAATCATGCTGATCGTCCATGTCGACGTGAATGTCAAACCCGATTGCGTCGAAGCCTTCAAACAGGCCACCGTCGAAAACGCCGCCAACAGCGTCCAGGAGCCCGGCATCGCCCGCTTCGACGTTGTCCAGAACAACGAAGACCCGACGAGATTCGTCCTCGTCGAAGTCTATCTGACCGCCGATGATCCCGCCAGACACAAGGAGACCGCGCACTATCAGAAATGGCGCGCGACCGTTGCCGATATGATGGCCGCGCCGCGGAACAGTGCGAAGTTCACCGACGTCTTTTTCTCGGAACGCTAGGGGCTGCGAGATGGCGTTTGTCGAAATCAACGGCCGCCGGCTGCATTACCTGGACGAAGGACAAGGACCTCCTGTACTGTTCGGCCACAGTTTTCTTTGGGACCGCGAGATGTGGCGGCCGCAGATCGATGCGTTGAAGCCCTGCTTCCGCTGCATCGTCCCCGACCTCTGGGGGCATGGCGAGTCGGATAACCTGACTGCAGCCCCCGACGGCATCACGTCGATCGCGGACGACCACTGGCAGTTGATGCAGTCACTCGGCATCGACGAGTTCAGTATTGTCGGCTTGTCGATCGGTGGCATGTGGGGCTTGGAATTGGCCCTGGCCTATCCGGCTGCAGTTCGGCGTCTGGTCGTCATGGACTCCTATCTGGGGGCGGAACCGCCGGAGACGCAGCGCCGGTATCTCGGCATGCTCAGTTCCATTCGGGCCGGCGGCTGCATCCTGGATGCGATCGCTGATGCGGTTGTCCCGCTGATCTTCTCGCCCTACACCATCGCGGCCGGCAGCCCGATGGTCGCCAGCTTCCATCGTCATCTGGTCGAGATGCCGTCCGAGCGTATCCCCACAATTGCGGCAGTGGGCGAGACGATCTTCACCCGACCCGACCGCCTGGATGCGTTAGCGCACTTGACGCAGCCGGTCTTCGTGATGGTCGGTGCCGACGATGCCTCGCGGCCGCCGCCGGAATCCCGTGAGATGGCCAACGCGATCCCGCGCGCCGAACTCCGCATCATCCTCCGCGCCGGCCACGTTGCCAACCTGGAAGCCCCCGATCTGGTCAGCCGCGAACTGCACCGCTTTCTTTCAGGAATCCACGCTTGACGTCCCGCCCACGCACATACCGTCAGGTCCGAGTAGCTCGGGCGGTGCCGGGGGCAGCCTCGCGCGAAGACAGGTCGGCTCGCCCCGAGCTCCCACTGAACCAATCCAACCAGCACACGTTGCGGGGATTCTCCCAACCGTCGCGCCATGCTCGAATTGCACACGGCTCCGACCCGACCGACCACGTCCCATCAGTCCGCGTTATTGTGGTCCCGGATGCGTGAACTGGTGCGATGGAGTCAGTAGGATTCGGAACCGAGCCCGCTGACCAACCGCGTCCCGGCGCAGCCGCGACACGTCAGAGGTCGGGGCGAAGACGGATGACCACAATGACGGCCGCGGCGCGGCCTAGAACTTCGTGCCCTTCTTCGCTTCCGAGATGACCTTCATCACGTTGACGGCTTCCGCCGTCGAGACCGGGAAGGTCTTGCCTTTGCGGATAGCGTCGTAGAGGTAGTCCCAGATGGCGTCGCAGGTGACCTTCAGCTTTGGTTTGACCGGGATCTCCTTCTCGATCCACTTCAGGTCGTCCTTCGAACCGAAGCCGCCGAACTCCGGCGTCCGCGACTTAGCACGACGCGGCTTCAGCTTCTTCTTCGGATCCAAATACTTCAGCTTGATTGTCTTCTCGTCACTGGTCAGCCCGCCCTTCGTCCCGTTGATCAGATAGGTCGGCTCGCGCATTGTGCAGCCGCCCGAAATCTTCAGCTCGCAGACCCGGCCGTTCTCACCCTTCAGCGTGATGCGAACGTGGTCCTCGGCGTCGCCGGCACAGGCGATGCTCGCGAGATTGCTCCACTGCTCTTTTACCGGTGAGTCGAGGAACTGCAGGGCATGGTCGATGATGTGCGGACCCCAGTTGCATAACTGGCCGCCGCCGCACTTGATCAACGTCTGCCAATCATCTCGCCGTTGATAGCCGCCGCGGCAGAGCTTCACTTCGAAAACGTCGCCGATGATCCCGGTAGCCAGCAGCTCGCGAATATGCTGGAAGGTCGGCTCGAATCGGCGATTGTGCCGGAACCAGATGGCGCCCTTCGACTTCTTCGCGGCCGCTTCGATCTTCTTCGCTTCTTTGTAGGTCATCGCCACCGGCTTTTCCTGGAACACCAGTTTGCCGGCCTGCAGCGCGGCAAGCGCTTGTTCGGTGTGCAGCGGTGACGGCGTCGCGATATCGACCAGTTCGACGTCAGGATCGTTGATCAGATCAATGGCGTTCCGGTACGTCTCGCAGCCGTACTTCTCTTCCATCATCTTGCGGCGTTTCGGGATCACATCACAAGCCGCGACGATCTTGAACTTCTTGTCGCGGCCGTTTACTGCCAGTTCCTTGCAATGCATGCCCCAGCCGGCCCGGCCGATGCCGATGATTCCGATGTTGATGGGTTTCGCCTTCGCCATGAGTACGTATCCTCTTCAGTATTTTGGATGTTGACTGCGATATGCTTGCGGAATGCTGTCGGGTTAAACCGTAGCGCCGATGAAAAGGGGATCAAACGCTGGCAGGGAAAGGGGAGCGATTTGGGATCTGGTTCCGACTGCCGGCTCCGGAGAGGTCAACAGCCAAGACTCCACGGGAATGCCCAGACATCACAGTCCAAACCATTGCCACAGCCCTGCGCTGTGGATGCGTCCGGAACGCTCCCGACCAAACCCTTAAGACCGCAGCACAAGGTAGCCGGTCCGGAACGGAGGCTTCTGTCCCGCGTTCCCATCCGGCCCGTAGGACCGCAGCAAGGTAGCCGGAGGTGAAGCCCCCCGGGCGACGGACACAACCCTCACGCGCCCCGCATGGGTGATGCACCGATACGCCAAACTGGCCCGCCGGTGTGCCCCCGGTCGATCCCCCCATATGTCGGCTGTGCAGACAAACAGATTACTCAGTCTGTGGCTGACCGCTGACTTCCCGCTTCTTCGCCTCTGTATCGCGCAATTCGGCAAGCATTTTTGTCAGTCGCCCTATCAACGCCTTCCTGCTGTTCTTCCAGCTATCCTTGGGGTCATATGGTTTGGGATCTGAGGGATACAGAGAGATGGATTGTTTGTCCACTATTCGGACAAAATCCCTCGCGAACGCATCAAGCTCCTTATACGTTCTGGCAGCAGTTCTTATCTCGCCATTCGACTCCAGAACGAATTCCACCCAGACACTCGGACCGAAATCCACAAATCTCATGTACACGGGTATAAGCAATATGTTGATCGCATGAAGTTCTCGTGGAGGAGCATCAAGAGAACCAAGTGAGATTTCGGGAGGAAAGAAACTACTCCCTTCCCCGAGAAAGAAAAAATACGTCGCAGACTTGGCTGTGAGAACCATCCGATAGCGGTTACGATTCGGAGCCGTATTGTCTGGAAATCGAAGAGCACATGTTGTGAATCCATCCGGCGAAGGGATATGCGTTACTGAGTAGCAACATCCAGTTGCGCACAGCGCGGCGAGAAGGAGTAATGCTGTCCTCATGGGGTTGGCTGTCCCATTGAATCGTGGGCCAATACTGCTGCAAACCACCCCTGGTACAGGGATGGGCCAACTTGTATCCTTGTGTGAAACCCGGTATAGGCGTGTTTGGACTTACGCCCTCCTGTTCGTCGGCGTGGGCGTCGCTTTCTGTGCGTTGGGAGTGTTGCGGTCATGGGCGATAGTAACTGCTGATGTTGTCGCGGTTGGCCGGGGCATCTCTGCCGGCAAAGGGAGTCTCCTCTTTTCCGTCAGGACCTAAAGACCAGATTACCCATTATTCTGTATACTCCAAGCCCCGGCGGGGCGTTGTCATGTATCCCAGGGCTTCAGCCCCGGGGATGGCGTGCAAAATCACACGCACCCCGGAGGGGTGCTGTATGGCTTCGAGC
>CAYLNH010000299.1:0-8455 GCA_964384625.1 uncultured Lentisphaerales bacterium | reverse complement strand
CCTTTCGGTGATTTCTACACCTTAGCATACTGTCCAGTTTTCGCCGACCACTTCATATACCCATGGGCCGGGCACGCTGTACAACGTCGGGCGCGGCGGCATGAAACGCGTGAAAGACCCGAAGCTCGAGAGTTTCTGCGGCTCCGGCTCCCTGGGGCAGAACATTGTCCTCGTCGACCAACAGCATCAACTGCCGGCCGCAGGTAGAGTGCTGAAATGGGACACGGACCGTGAGTTGCAGTTTGTCGCCGCCAAGGTGCCGGGCGTCGCCGACGGCGTCGATCACACGCGCCTCGTCGCGCTGTGCCGCGGGGTTGTTGTCGTCCTCGACAAGCTGGAACGTGACGCCGAACACGACTACGACTTCGTCTATCACAACTTCGGCAAACTCACTGTGGGCAAGGGCTGGGAGGCGACCGCCGCAACCCGGCCGCTGGGAAAGACGGCGAACTACGAGAATCTGATCGACCCGCAACGTCTAACCGGGGAAGGAACACTGACGCTGGAGTGGGCGATAACCGACAATGCCAAGCTGAGGCTGTGGCACAGAACCACTGCGGGTGAAATCTACTGTGCGGTCACCGGCATGAACAACTTGCAGACGCGCATCATCCCCGACCGCGCCCCGTCACTGATCCACCGCGTCCGCGGCAAGACCGTGACGTACGCCACCGTCCTCGCGCCACACCGCGGGCAAGTTCCGGTAACGGACGTACGATGGCACAACCACGGCGGCGTCACGATTGACTTCGCGGACAGCAAAACCGTCCGGGTCAATTGGCAACTTCTCGATTGAAGTGTCGGTTCCGCGCTGCAGACAGCCCGGCGCCAGGCCAAACCAACATCAGCTTGCCGAAGGCCGACGGCGGCAATATGTTTCAGGCATGCGGAGTGTGCCATGAAGTATTTTCTCTTCAATCTGCTCTATCTGACTGCCGCTGTCGTTGTGGGCCAGGAGGCCACGGTGACGCTGGCGGACAGCGGCAGTACCGACGGGCTGCGCTGGCTTGACGTGGCGGACAACGAGTATGCGACGGCCTACCAGGGCAGCTACGACTACAGCCAGGCAACCGTACAAGTCACCAACACGCTTGCCGGCGAGCGTTTCAGCGGCACGTTGACAGCGACCAATCTGAAGCCGAATTTCGCCTATCAGATCAAGCTGGTCGGCACCCCGGGCATGCCGGGCTCACCGGAGGCGACGAGCAATGAGAATATCGGCTATGCCGGGCGCTGGTGGGAGGAGGAATGGGACGGCGCCGTCTGGCAAGCCAACGGGAACCTGAACAACAAGGGCAACGGCACCTCACCAAACCCGAACGACGACCTCTACAACTCCCGCAAGGATATCCTGGACCCCGGCAGCCCGACCGGCCGCCGGTACCGGTACACCGGCTACTGCGTCTTCGCCTACTTCATCACCGATGAAGACGGCGATGCGACGGTATCATTCGTGCTCAACAACAGCTATCACGTGCTCTGGAAGACCAGCCAGCGCGCCTGGGACGACGACGGCGGCGATGGCCCGATCGTCGCCCATACGTTCGATCCATACCCGCTCAGTGAAGACGCCTATACGGTCGATTACGATCTGTCGAGCGCCCGTGTTTTCGGCGAATGGGAGCGGCTGCCGCACAACGGCATCGCGTTGGCGGTCGGCTCGTATACGGCGCAGTTCCTGCTGACGGAAGAATCCTTTCACGGCAGCGGCACGGCCGGCAACTGGGCGGCCGCCATGCAGGCCGGCGTCGACTTCGACATTATCGACACCCCGAGCACGGCCCCGGTGATCGCCGTGTCCGGCGACGGCGAACCGATCGTCAACGGTGACCTGAGCCCGTCACTGGCCGATGGTACCGATTTTTTCACTGTCCGCGTCACCGACGAATCCCGGGACCGCGAGTTCACCATTGCCAACAGCGGCAACACGGACCTGCAGATCGAGTCGGTCCAGATCACGGGCGAACACCCGGGAGACTTCCTCGTGGCGGCGGCCCCGGCCGCCGCCGTCGGCGCCGGCGGCCAAACCGTCATGACCCTCCGCTTCGACCCGACCGCCACCGGCGAACGCCGGGCGGTGGTCCAGATCTACAGCAACGACGACGACCGGACGCCGTTCGAGTTTGCCGTTCGGGGAGACGGTCTGGCGGGCGGCGGCATCATCTTCCTCGGCGGTTCCAGCGGCGGTTGCCGCACCGGCCGGCCGGCAGCGGGCGGGCTCTGGGTCCTGCTGATCCTGAGCGTGTCCGTCCTTGCCTTGCGGCGCTTTGCCTTCATTCTTCGGGGCTGAGGAATACACCCGAAATCGGTATTGCGGCCAAGTCGATTGACAGTCCGAATGCATCGCGCATTGTACGCCCGGCAACAGCCAGGTGTTGACGAGAACCAACTCACCGCGACGGAGAACTGCCTGCATAAGCGAAAGTGAAGACCAGGTGAAGCAAGAAACCAAATACGATGTCTCGATCATCCGCCCGGAAGTGCGGGAAGAGGAAATAAAGGTGCGCGGCCGGGATATGCAGCCGGCGCGGTTACGGAAGATCAAAGCCGGCCTGCGGACGCTGCACACACTCGAAACGATGGCCACCAACATCTACCGCTTCCAGATCAGCCGGGAGCCGTCCGAGCTGAACCGTCAGCTGTGTGCGGCGATGCTCAACGAGATGACGCACCTGCAGGACTTCCAGACCAAGCTCTATGAATACGGCTTCCGCCCCGGCATTCTGCGCCCGGCCTACGCCGTCGTCGGTTTCATTTTCGGCTTCGGCTCCCGCATTCTCGGCAAGAAACGCATCCTCAAGACGGGCATCTGGGTGGAGAGCCAGGCCGTCGAACATTATGCGGAGCTCCTGCGCGACATCGATTGGGACGACGATACGCGAAAGATCATTGAGAAAGATCAGGCCGACGAGGATGGGCACATCGGCCGCTGGAACCGCATGCTCACGGAGTTGGACGGAGGTGGATCGTGAAGGTCGACCCCGCTTCGGGGGCGCTCTCGACCGTGACGCGATAGCCCAGCAACTGGCACAGGCTCCGGCAGATCTTCAAGCCCAGACCGGTACCCGAGTATTTCCGGGTGGCCGATGAGTCCACCTGCGTGAATGCCTCGAAGATCCGCTCCTGCATGTTGTCCGCGATGCCGATACCCGTATCCACCACCTGCAGACGGACCGGATGCCCCTCCGCATCGGCTTCAACCCGCACGGTAACCGAACCTTCGGCCGTGAATTTGGCGGCGTTCCCGACGAGATTACTCAAGACCTGACGCAAGCGGGCGGAATCCGTCTCGATCGGCTTCACGTCCCGGGGGATCTCCATACGGAAATCCAGGTCCGAACGCGTTGCCGCATATTGCTCGACGACATCGGCGACCAGCGGCCGCAACGCCACCATGCCGACCAGGATCTCGGTCTTGCCGGCATCGATCTTCGACAGATCCAGGACGTCGTTGATCAGGGCCAGCAATTCCTCGCCATTCCGCAGGACGCGTTGGATATGGTTGATCTGGTCGTCGGTCAGGTTGCCGTCGCCATTCTTGGCCAGCAGTTTGGAAAAGCCGATAATCGAGTTCAGCGGCGTCCGCAGCTCGTGACTCATCGTGGCGAGGAACAGGCTCTTCGAGTAATTGGCCGCTTCGGCCTCGTCCCGCGCCTGGATCAACTGCTCTTCCACCTGCTTCCGCGCGGTGATGTCCCGCACGATCGCGACGTACAGCCGGCGATCCGCCAACTGCATGCGCGAGACCGACATCTCCATGGGAAACATCTCGCCGTTGCGCCGCTCGCCGAGCGACTCCACGGCCGGTTCGCCGACCCGGGACTTGAGGTAGTCGCCAACCGAATGAACCGTCCGCACCGCCGGCAGGATCAGCCCCAAGGGCTTGCCGCCGAGATCGCCGGGGGAATACCCGAAAATCCCGGCCGCCGCCGGATTGGCCGATTCCAACCGGCCCAGACGGTCCACCGTCACAATGCCGTCAACCACATTCGTGACGATGGCGCGAACCCGGCTTTCGCTCTCAAGCAGATCGGCCTCCGCCTGCTTCCGACGAATGGTCACCGCCAGCGTATTGCCCAAGGCCTCGACAAAGCGTCGACGATGCCCGGAATCGCATGCCGACTGCATGAAAAAGAGGGCGAAGACCCCCAGGACATTGCCGCCTTCCGTAAGCGGCACACAACAACACTCCTGCGGCCCGTCGGCTAACGTGAACCCGGCGGCCGCCGCCGGGCGCCAGGTAATCTCCTGTCCGGCAACCGCGGCCGCGAGAAAGGAGTCCCTTGCGGTCACTCTGGAGTGATTCAGGACGATTTGCGGCGACAGGTTGCGGTAGGACTTGAGAATCAGAACATCCGGTTCCTGCTCCGCCACGAAGATCGCGCCGCCGTAATCCTCGCCCAACCAGGGGACGTCGACCAAGGCATCCAGACTGCGATCAAGGACCTCGTGAAAGGCCAACCCGGGGCGCAGCGAAATCTGCAGCACCTGATTGAGCACGTGCTGGTGTCGCAGCGCCAGACGCAGGGTGTCCTCATTCTGCTTCAGTTCCGTAATATCGCGCCCGACAGCCTGATGCTCAATGACATTGCCCTCGTCGTCAAAAACTGCCCGGCCGGACCATTCCATCCGGCGCACCCGGCCGTCGGGCAGCGGGACCCTGATTTCGTACCGGGCGTCAGGGGAATCCGGCGTCAGGCTCGCAAACAACGCCGCCAGCTCCGGCCGCTTGTCCTCCGGCACCAACGGCATGAACGAATTGCCCAGTGCTTCCTCTTCGGTTGTATCGAAGTAGCGGCAATAGGCCTCGTTGACGAAGGTCACGGTGGTGTCCGCCCGGAAACGGATGATCAACTCGGTCTGGTGCGCGATGATCGCCTGATACCGGTTGCGGCTCTGCCGCAGTTCAGCTGCCGTCCGGATGTGGTGCCGGACATTGATGATGATCTCCCCGACCAGCCGCAGCAGGCCAACGTATGCCGCCGGCCAATCCCGGGGATGCTCAACCGTACTCAAGCCGATGAACGCCACCAGCCGGCCGCGGAGCAGAATCGGCACCACCATCGTTGCTCTCACCCCGCGCGCCGTCAGAAATGCACGCTCCTCCCGGCACTCTGCCGGCAGTTCATCGATATCGCGGATCACCAGCGGCTTGCCGTCTGCCAGATCTCTGGCGAGACGAACACGGTCCAGGGGGATCTTCTGGTCGGGCGGCAGGGAGTGCTCCAGGCCGGGCCGGCACCACATGTGCGTCGTCGCCCCGGACGCGGCGTCCGGCTCGACCAGAATGAGGCCCGCACGGTCCGCGGCCGCGGCTTCGCCGATCCTGGCCAGGGCGGCGTCGACGCGGGAGTCGAAGTCCGCGCCGACGGCATTGACGAAGCTCGACGAGATATCGCCGACGAGTTGGCGAAACGGGACGTCTCCCCCGGCGGCGTCTGTCTCTTTTCCGGGTGGAACCATGGTTGACTCTGACTGTGATGCGTGACTCCCCGGCTACCCGGCCGACCCCAATACACTCTACGCCCAAAGCAGACGGTTTCAAGATGGCCCGCCGGCGGCGACGACCAACCCGGCAACAGTCCGCCGGAGAGCAATCCGGACGGTTCGCCGTCAAATCACCGACATCGGGTCGACGTCGATCATCATCCGTACGTGGCGCGGGAGTTTGAAGGCCGCGACATAGCGTTTCAGGCTGCGGCTCAAGGCCGGCATATCCCGCGTGATCATCAGAAACTGGAAGTAGAACTCCCCGCGCATCCGCGGGATGCCGCCGGGCAACGGGTCGACCAACTCCACATTCGGCGGCAACTGCGGCCGGAAGCCGTCGGCAAACCGACGGATTGCACCGTCCACTTCCGCTTCGTCTTTGCCGCGCATCCGGACCACCATCATGCGGGTGGCCGGCGGGTAGCCGAACTGCTCGCGGATCTCGATTTCCTCCTCGAAGAACTTGCGGAAATCCAGCTGCACTCCGGCCTCGAGCGCCGGATGAAACGGCGTATACGTCTGGACGACCACACGACCGGGGACCTCGCCGCGACCGGCGCGGCCGGCAACCTGCACCAGCAACTGGAAGGTCCGTTCGCCGGCCCGGAAATCCGGCATGTACAAGCCGAGATCAGCGAAGATCACGCCCACCAGCGTCACGTTGGGGAAATGCAGTCCCTTGGCGATCATCTGGGTGCCGATCAGAATGTCGACGGCGCCGGCGCGGAAGGCGGTCAGGGCTTTGCGGTAGGCGTCCTTCCGCGTCATCGTGTCGGAGTCCATCCGCAGCACGCGGGCGTGCGGAAAAACGCCGCCGACAATCGCCTCGATCTTCTCGGTGCCCAACCCGCTGTAGCGGATTCCCTCGTCGCCGCATTCCGGGCAGACCGTCGGCGCCCGCCGCACCGCCCCGCACGTATGACACAACAGCAGCTCCTTGCTGCGATGGTAGGTATATTTCACGGCGCAATCGTCGCAACCGGCGACGAAGCCGCAGCTGAGACAGCGCAATTGCGTGGCATAGCCGCGGCGGTTCAGGAAGTAAATCACCTGTTCGCCGTTCTCCAGACAGTTCCGGGTCAGGTCGATCAGCCGCCGCGACAACACCTGCGCCTCGCCCGCCGATTCCTTCTCCGCACACATATCCACCAGTTCCATTGACGGCATCGGGCGCGCGTCAATGCGTTGCCGGAGCTCGGCCAGCCGGTATTTGCCGTTCATCGCGTTGTAATACGACTCCAGTGACGGCGTTGCCGTCCCCAAAACCACAGAGGCATTCTCCATATGCCCGCGCATCACCGCAACATCCCGCGCGTGATAGCGCGGCGCGTGGCCGTCCTGTTTGTAGCTGTTCTCGTGTTCCTCATCGACGATGATCAGGCCCAGCTTGCGAAACGGCGCAAACAAAGCCGAACGCGCGCCCACGACGATCTGAACCCGGCCTTCATTGATCTTCGTCCATTCGTCAAAGCGTTCGCCATCGCTGAGATGACTGTGAAGCACGCTGACCCGGTCGCCGAACCGGGCGCGAAACCGCGTTGTGGTCTGGGGGGTCAGCGAAATCTCCGGCACCAGCACGATCGCTTCTTCGTCCCGCTCGAGGCAGGCGGCAATTGCCTGCATGTAGACCTCGGTCTTGCCGCTGCCGGTGACGCCGAACAAGAGAATCGTCTCCCGCTGCGTGCGACTGAGACTCTGCAGGATCTGTTCAAGGGCGGCATCCTGCTCGGCCGTCAGCGCCAGCGGCGCGTCCGGCAGAATCGCGGCGTCGGCGAAGGGATCACGTTCCACCGCTTCGTCTTCGGCCAGGACAATGCCGGCACGGCGCAAAGCATTGACCGGGCCGGCAAAACGCTGCATCTCGGTCAGCGGCACGGCTCGCAGCAGTTCCAGTTGCTTGATGATCTCGATCTGACGCGCTGCATGCCGCGACTCCAGGTCCTCGATGGCGGCGGCCAGATCGGCGTCCGGATTGAGGCGCAGAACCTTGTGCTTCTTGGCACTCATCTTACCGCCGCGCACCACCGCCGGCAGCAGGCCCTGGACGGCCTGTTCCCGGGTACAGCAGTAGTAGGACGCCATCCAACGCCCGAGCTTGAGCAGCGGCTCCGGGATCATCGGGCGATCCCCGTGTACCTGCCGGATCTCCTTGAGTTCGCCGAAACTCGAGCGCTCCTGCAGCCCCACAACAAATCCCATGCGGACGGAATGGCCGAACGGCACATCCACCCGCGAGCCGACATGCACGCGCCCCAGAAGATCACGCGGAATGCGATAGTCAAAGGTCTTGTCCAGGGACAGATTGACGATGACTCGGGCGATGTTCTTGCTCATTGGAATACACTGTCCCTGGATTGACTGTCTGCCCCGGCGCACTACCATAGACGACCGCCACCACAGATGCAATGACCCAAGGATCGCCATGGACGCCGACCTCGCCAGAATCGACTATGTCGTGCCCTACGCCGATACCGATCAGATGAAGGTCGTGTACTACGCCAACTACCTGGTCTATTTCGAACGCGCCCGTTCCGCCGCCCTGCAGGCCCTCGGCTATCCCTACTCCAGAATGGAGCAGGACGGCTATCTGCTGCCCATTGCCGAAGCCCATGCGGAGTATCTGAAGCCGGCGCGCTACGAAGACCGGCTGACCCTGACCTGCCGCTTCGAGCAGCTCAGCAAAGTGCGGGTCAAAGCCGTCTGCGAAGTCTATCGAGACCAGGACCTCCTGGCCCGCGGCCACACGATCCACGTCTGCTATGCCGCCGGCAAACAGCGGCCGACAAGGATGCCGTCGGAGTTGCTCGAGGCACTCAACGGGGACGTCCTCTAGATCGGCTCGGCGCAAGTTTTCCAGCCGGGGACGGCGGCCAGGCGCCGTCGAACAAGCGATGCGAGCATCGTGTCCCGCCTTAGAGCTCGTCCGAAATTAACATGAACAATTAGCGGCGATTTTGTAGTTCCA
>CAYLNH010000298.1:0-8506 GCA_964384625.1 uncultured Lentisphaerales bacterium | reverse complement strand
ACTACCAACTAACTCAAAACTCCGACTTGTCCAAGTCCATCAGAGGCAAAACAATACGACGCGGAGGCAACCGGCGAGGAAAGCCAACCACTGATTCCCACTAATCTTCACTAATCTTTTCTCTGTGCGCCTTGTGCAGCCGCTTTGCGGCTTTGCCAAGTCGCGCAGATTCGTTTCTTTCTGATCAGTGAGAATCAGTGTCAATTAGTGGTTGAAAACCCTTCCGTCCTGCGCAGATTGACCGTTTAACCACAGACGAAAAGGAATACTGATGGACAACGGGTTACTCAAAGCAGAGGGCTACGACCTGATGGGGGCGGCTTTCGAAGTGTACAACGAAATGGGACATGGTTTCCTGGAGCCGGTCTTCCAGGAATGCCTGGAACGGGAACTCCACAAGCGCCGGATCTCGTACGAGTCACAGACGGACCTGACAATCTACTATAAAGGCGAGCCGCTTACTCAGAAATACCGATGCGATCTTCTCGTCAATGACGGCATTGTGGTTGAGTTGAAGGCGGTCAAGGCGATCCTTCCTGAACACCGAGCGCAGTTGATGAACTACCTCCGTGCTACTGGTCTGCGGGTGGGCTACCTGATCAACTTCGGTTGTTCCCAGGAACTTGAGTGGGAACGGATCGTGCTTTAGGAACGCAAACCACTAATCTTCACTTATCTTCACTAATCTCTCCTGTGCGACTGCTTGGCCGCTCTGCGGCCTGCCAGTCGCGCAGCAACCGTCCTGATTAGTGAGAATCAGTGCGAATTAGTGGTTTTCTCTTCTCCCCCTTCTTGGGCAATTCCGTTGCCAGGATCTCCTGCAGCACCGCTTCATACCGCTGGCGATCGGCGGCGGACAGCGGCTGGTTCACCAGCCGTAGGGCATGGCGCCACAGCCCCGTCCACTGGAAGACGCGGTAGACCGAATCCTTCACCATCCACCGCAGCAGGAGGGCCTTTGTCTGCAACCCGCCCACCGCTGCCGGGCCATGATTGCGGATCGCCCGGCGTGTTTCGCGCACGCGGCCGCGGAACTTGTCGTAGGTGAACGCCTCGTGCTCGAGATAAAACAGCAGCGGCTCCCGCAGGTTCGCGATCGTCACATCGCCCGCGGCCTTCGTCCACAACGCGAAGTCGTCGCTGTACACATACTCCGGCAGATACGGGTGTGTGCGGAACCACTCGGTCCTGCCGGTGACCGTCGGGTGATACAGCACCTCGCCTTTCAGGATCTGCAGCGGCGACGTCACCCGTTCCGGCGCGAACCGGACGCCCTTGAGCATGCGTTCCGGATCGGTCGAGACCAGGCCTGCACCCAGGAGGTCCACATCGGGGTGTGCATCAAGGAATTCCACCTGTTTGGCCAGCCGTTCCGGGAACATCAGGTCGTCGGCGTCCATCCGCGCGAAGTACTTCCCCTTCGCCTCCTGCGCCGACTCATTCAGTCGCACGCCGCGCCCCTTATTCGTGCCGTCACTCAGCACCCGCACCCGCGGATCATCAATGCTCTGGAGAATCGCCAGCGTCCCGTCCGTCGAGCCGTCGTCAATCGCCAGCAGTTCCCAGTCGTCAAACGTCTGAGCCAGGATGGAGCGAAGCGTGTCAATGAGAGTCTTCTCAGCATTGAAACAGGGGAGAGAAAGTGACACAACCGGGTCAGGCATGGCAAATCCGTGAGAGCTATGAGTTGGTTTTCGGGTGTCTTTCGACGACCAGAGCAAATCCTGTCTGCAGGGCTGACTTGGTGCTGCAGGGTAGACTGGTACTGACTGTGGGAGACAACGTTGTTGTCCTCAAGTAATTTCGCGGCATTGTCTCGGCAAAAGCATTTAGTGACGACGCGGCTGTAAGCAGCGGGACCACCGCCAGCTTACTGCCGGCGGTACAGCAGCAGCCCGCCGTCCGGCGTGTCGAACACATGGATGAGAAGGTAATCGCCGAGCCGCTGCGGAGTTGTCGGCGGAGCGCCGTCGTAGCGATAGACGACGGCGTCGTAGTCGTTGCGGTCGGCATGATTGATTGCGAACGCCACGGCTTCAACGCCGCGGTAGGGGCCGGGCCGGACCTGGTGGAACGTCGGCGGCGGCGACCACTCGAGTTGCCGCACCACCGGGGTGAGACCCAGTTCAAACGGCAGGTTCGCCAACAACACCCGTTGCGGCGGTGCCGGTGATTGCTGCAGCAGCCGCAGACAGTCGGTGTAGGGATACCAACGTTGCGCCGGCGCATAGCGCCAGTACCTGTGCTGGCCCGTCAGCGTCACCGGCGCCAACGCCAGGTTGACCGCGATGATGATTGTGCAGCCGGCTGCGACTCGTCGGGGATAACGCTGTAAGCGGATGAAACCTTCCCACGCCAGATAGCACAGCGGCGCCAACAGATACAAATTGAACCGCGCCAACTGCAGGTACTGGTCGCTGTCGACAATGAAAAAGACTTTCAGACCGAAGAACATGGCGCCGGCCAGGAGGAACGCGGCATAGCGGCGCTGCCGGATCAGGACGACCGCGCCGCCGCCAGCCGCGGCAAGGAGTAACCCGTATTGCGGCGCCAACGGCCACAGCGCTTCCCACCAGACCGCCGGTGACAGCAGGTTGGCAAACTCACCGCCGTACGGTCGGGCCCCTTGCTGTTGACGGATCACCAGGTAGCCCAGCAGCGGCAGCAGGCAGACCAGCCCGAGACGCAGTTCGCCCAGCAGGCCGAAGACCAGCGTCCGGCCATCCCTGGACTCGGCGCGAAGCCATTGCCGCAGCTGCACCAGCCCGCGGCAGCCCAGCGCGATCAACAGGATCGGCAAGGCCGATTCCTTCATGAACCCCAGGGCGATCAACGCCCACCAGGCGGGGCGCCGCACCAGACGCGATGCCGGCACT
Source organism: uncultured Lentisphaerales bacterium (assembly GCA_964384625.1). Lineage (GTDB taxonomy): Bacteria > Verrucomicrobiota > Lentisphaeria > JABSQK01 > JABSQK01 > CAYLNH01. The sequence goes on along the minus strand of CAYLNH010000298.1, from coordinate 5,630 downwards.
GTCAGCAGTCGCTCACCGTCAAGCAGCAGGCCCAGAGTCAAAACCGCAACTGCCTGATCAAGATACAGAATGGTGCCGAAATACAGCAGGCAGGGCGCCGTCAGCAAGGCGGCAACCGCAAGCAATGCCAGCCGCGGTGATTGTCGCCGGCGCCGGTCCATCAGCAGAAAGATCCCCCCGAGGTAGACGAAGATCACCGGCAGCACGCGATACGCCGCGTTACTCAGACCAAACCGCGCGAAGGCCGTCCGCCCCTCGCGCAGGAGGGCGGCAATGACTGCCGACAACCACGGCTGCCCCGCCGGGAACCGAGCGGCACGACCTGCGTTGAAGGCTGCCTGCAAAATACCCAGACGATAGTAGAACGGCGCCGCCGTTGCCGCCGCCGCGACCAGAGCGACAAGACCGATCCAGACGATGTATCTGGAGCTGCGCCGCCGCCATAGTGCTGCACCCGTCGACGCCGCACCGATGATCAGCCCCGCGGCCAGCAGCCACCTTGACGAGGGCGCCGCGATCAGCGCGTACAGCATCTCGCGCATCATCTCGACTGCCGCGAAATGGTAGAACTCATCGCCGCCGTAGGACAGTTCCGTGTATAGCAAGGGCCCCTGCAAAACGACGACCAGCCCGATCAGTATGCCGATCTCCGGCCACGGCGGCAGCAGTCGGCGCCACGGCAGCGGCCGGGTCCCGTACCAGACACCCGCCAGCCATACCAAAATCGCGACTGCAACGCCGGCGTTCAGCCAGGCCACTGTCGACCGCGTCGGCTCCTCGGCAAAGGGGAAAAACCAGTAGCCGACCGGCGTCAGCAGGAAACCGGCGACCGCCAGAAAGGCAGCACCGTAGAGCTGCAGATGATATGCGATGACCGGTCGGCGCAGTTTGCCGACGGCCGCAATCGCCGCCGCCAGATAGACCACAGTCAGCCAGCCGCCGGCCGCCGTCACCAGCCCGACAACCGCGGCGCCGAGGACGATCCACGCCGGATCCAGCCGCAGTGACAACGACCGCATCAACAAGCCCAGCGCGCGGTCATTCGGCTGGTCCTTGTTCTGCATACGCACAGATGGCCAAGGAAAGAGTTGATTTGTCCTTTTCCGTCATCATTTTGTCCACTACTCCGAAGCCGATGCGCATTCGTCGTGTTGGCGCCAACGGATCTTGCCCAGCTTGATCCGGAAGAACCCAACCAAAGTCATCTTCAACAGAATCAGGCCGTGACGAAAACGGCTGATGTTCGTGTCGCCGTAGCGTCGGGAACCATAGCGAATCGGCAGGTCGATGCTGCCGATGCCCAACTGCGCCGCCGGAAACAGCAACTCGAAATCACCGAACGGATCGAAATCGCCGAAGTCGTCCCGCCACTTGCGGAACAGCGCATAGTCCTCGCGGCTCATCAGCTTGGTGCCGCACAGCACATCGCCGTAACGCAGGTCCAAGACCCAGCTCAGCGCCTTCGCAAAGAAGATATTGCCAAGCACATTCAGATACCGCATAGCCCCCTTCTCCATCTGGTACACCAGACGGCTGCCGTTGACGAAGTCGGCTGCGCCGTCGACGTAGGCGGTGTAGAACCGATCCAGATATTCCGGCGGCATCGTCAGGTCGGCGTCGAGAATCGTCAACACGTCGCCGGTTGCGTGATCGAAGCCGAGCCGGACGGCGTCGACCTTGCCTTTGCCTTCCTGCTGCAGCGCCTGGATCGCATGCGTGTCCTTGTATTGCTTCTGGACCCGCTGGATCTCCTCCCAGGTGTTGTCCGTCGAATGACCTTCGACATAGATAATCTCCACCCGTGCCGCATCGATCGCCGGCAGCCGCTTGATCGCGTCCTCGATGTTCCCCGCTTCATTGCGCGCCGGAATCACGATCGACAGCGACGGCCGGTCGCCGCACGCACACATGGGGCGCAGGATGATGACGTTCGCCAGCGCCGCCCAGCGCACCAGCGGCACGGTCGGCAGCAGCCGGTTGACAAGACTGCCGAGGCCCAGCAGCCGCGGGCAATACAGCAGCGGCCGCAGCCGCACGACTTCGAAGCCGGCATGCCGGCAGATCGCCTGCAGGTCAATCCGTTTGATGAAGTTCCGCGGCAGCGTGGCCTTGCGGATACCCAGCAGGGTCAGCAGCGAGAACAGCCACTGCATATACGGGTTGAAACAAACGGCAATCACCCGGTCCCGGCGGCCAAGGACCTCCTTGAGTTCGGTCAGCAGGCCCTGGACGTCGTCACAGTAGTTGATGTTCCCGTTCAGCAGCACCGCTGTGCGTGCCCGGTTGTCGGTCGAAATCCGGTCGGCCGCCGCCGCGGTACTCTTGTCGTCGCCGGCAATCTGTTCGAGTACCGCGCCGTCGTCATGCTCGAGGGCGGCGTATTGCACGATGCGGTCGCAATAGCGGGACACTGAGGAAATCTCAGCGGCCAGAACCTGTTGATAATACCGTTTAAAGCTCAATGAATTCCTGCGGTTCTCGTCAGGGCACGGGCGGCACCAATGTAGCACGCGAAGGTTTGCGTGCCAGCAGGCCCTTCTTCTCGTTGTAAGCCCTCGATTGCTGCCCTTCTTTGCATCCCGCACGGCTTGCCCTGCGGTACCTGGGGATCGGTCACCTGCAACTGCGCGGCGCCCACCCCTTCTCCGGCCATCATCCAGTGATCCTGGGGGATGGCCGGAGAAGGGGTGGGTGGGACACTATTATATGTAGGTGGCCGATCCTGAAACTCCGCACCGCAAGCTCCTACGCCGAGGCTTCGGCGCTCAAGAGGGTGCGGGATCTCAACGACGAATGTAGAGGGCAGCAGACGAGGGCTTGCTTCTCGTTCTTCTCCGTAATGATTCTGTCTTCCATTATTTCATTAATGACTGTGAAGGTGGCGAACAGGAGAGCACCACATCCCGTTCATCGTAATAGATCATCCGTTTGCTGGCGATCAGGGCCTGCAGACTTTCGCCAAACTGTATGTTCTGCTGCGCTATGATCCTCAGGAGGTTCATGCGTGTACCGGCCCGTTTGCTCCAATGGAGACGGTGCCCAACGTGCCCTCGGCCGTAGTTTGCGGCATCGGCATGAGAGTAGATGATGTAGTCGATGTCGGCCTTGTCGAGGTACTGGACGGCGGCATGCGGGGCGTCGGTCTTGAAGCCCGGTAGCGGCCCGAGCATGCCGGCGTAGTCGGCAATGAAGACCCGGTTTCTGGTGGTGTCGAAGGTGTACGGGTTGGCATGGAAGAGCAGGACTGTGGATCCCGGCGGAATTGCCTGTTGGGCCGCGGGTACCTGGTCTTCGGCATGGGGCAGGGCCAGGTGGATGTTCGCCTGCAGCAGTTGCTTCAGCATGGGGTAGGTCTGGTGCCATGAGGCGATGATGAGCAGGTGGACAGCGGCGGCGAGCAGCAGGCAGCGGATGTGCCGCGGCAGAACCCGGGTTGCAACAAAGTAAAACAGCAGAAAAAGGATCAGCGGCCAGATGTACGCAACCGTGTAACGGTGGGCGAGGATATCATAGCCGCTGTCGCACTTCAGCAGGATGATCAAGGTCGATACAACGACGGCGCCGGCGCCCAGTGCCGGCTTGAGCCGGCGCCGCCGGACGGCATACAGAACAGGCGGCAGCAGCAGCAGGACGAGAACTTGATATCGCGTGTCCCCGCTGAACATGTCCCACAGTGCCCGCACATACCTGGCGGTAACCGGCGTCGAACGCACGGTGGTCAGGGCCAATCCAGCTTCGTGGTAGGGGGCATGGATGCCTTTTCCCAGAAGCGGCACGAACAGCGAACCGGTCGCCCGATACATATCCAGGAGCCATGGGAGACAGAAGACGACGGACAGCAGACCAAGGATGGCGACATGGACCAAGGCCGCGGTCCGTTGTTTCGCGCTGAGCCAATAGTGGATGCACAGCAGACCTGTCGGCAGCAGGATGACCACGTTCTGAAGCTTGAGCGAGAGAAGCGCGCTGATCACCAGAGCCGGCAGGACCAACGCTCGGCGGTCATTGAAAAACCGGGTTCGTACGAGCATGACGACCAACGCGAAAAAGAATGCCATCGTCGTGAAATGGGCTGAAGTGTTCGCCTGCGGAACCGGAAAGAAAAATCCTGCAAAGGCAAAAGCGGCCAGGCCGAGAATTTTGGCCGGGACCCCGTATCGCAGGCAGACCAGGAACATCGAGAGCCCGAACACAAGCCGGAACAGCAGAGCATCGAGATAGCCGATGGACTCCAGCCGATTCCCCAGTGCAAGGTAGAGAGACTGCAGGTAGGCCTGCCCGCCGAAGGCAACGGACCGCCGAGTGTTGAACGGATCCTCCTGCAGGTAGCCCACCGCAAGCATCTGCTTCGGGTGGTTAAGGTAGCCATGGGCGTCGTCATGCGGATTGAGCGGCGGGCCGTTCGCCAGGGCATGGAACCCGGACAGCAGCAGAATCGCGACGGCAGCAACGATCCACGCGGCGTTCTTCCGTGCCTCCGCGGCCCGCACGGAAGCGGCGGCCCTGGCCAAGTGGAATATGCCCAATGCCGCCCCCGCAATGATTACTGCGAGATTCAGCCCGGTCGACACCAGTTTGAGAAGATTGAGAATGCCGCCGGCCAACAGCACCGCCGCGGCGCCGGCGCAGATTCCCAACGGCGTGTGCCGCTGAAGACCGCAGCCGAACAGCAGCGCGGCGCCGTAGCCGTAGAACGAGAGCCCCAGCAGCGCGCAGCTGGCCAGAACATAAAGGTTCGCCTTTGCCGGACTGTGCCCCGCAGTCGGCAGACCGGCCACACCCCCGGCCCGGGCCAGAAGCACAGCGGCCGCAATCACGCCGACGGCGATCGCCGCCGTCACCAGCAGCCGTGTTTTCCGGTCGGATCGCAGCAGCGGGCGGAGGACGGGAATGCCGAAGACAACCATGCCCCAGTACAGGAGCCAGAGCAGCTGTGGATACAGCGCCAGCAGCCGCATGTCGAGCGCGGGCAGGGCAGGGAAGAACGCACGCGGCCCCACCAACTGCAATTCCGCATGGTGGATCTTGCCAAGCGACAAGGCGAAGTTTGCGATGTCCCGGTCATTGGCGAACTCGACCTCGACGCGATGGAAACCACGCGTCAGCCGAATCATTTCATCCTTTGCCTGAGCCTGGTTCGACCGGATCACCGTATCCGGACCGATTCGGACCACGGCTCGGTCGTCGGCTTCCAGGTGAACCCGGTAGTCTCCCTGGGACTCCAGCCGCAACCAGCCCTGCCAGCGGACGCTGAAATCCGTCGGCGACAGTTTTGACTGCCGTACCAGCCTGGCGCAGGTGTCCGGCGAGATGGTCGGCTCGTTCTTCACCAGCACCGGCGGTCCGTTGCCGTCTGCATTTGGGAAATACTCGGCCCGCAGTCCACGCTCGAGACCACGCATTCGGGCCCGGCGCCAGGTGGCAACCAGCGCCAGGACGAGGCACAACCCGAACCCGGCGACAAGCAGGAACCGGCGATTCGTCACCGCAGTACGCTGATTCCGACCGATGTCATTCACGCCCAGGTCTCCGTCTCTCCGGTTCTGCGTTCGTCATCGTCTTATCCCCACTCCGCGAAGAAGCCCCAAGCTCAGCTTGGGGAGTTTCTACACCCCCTTCAGTTCAGCCGG
>CAYLNH010000297.1:0-8549 GCA_964384625.1 uncultured Lentisphaerales bacterium | reverse complement strand
CGGGAACTGGAGGTGGCTGTCTGGTGTAGGTGACCGATCCTGAAACTCCGCACCACAAAGGTGCGGGATCTCTATGCGGACCGCGAAGGGCAGTACACGAGGGCTTACCGAAGGAGCCGGTCCGGCTTGAAAAAACGGGCGAAAGCAGTAGGTTAATTGGAGCGTCGGCATGCTCGCCTGGAGTCTGTCTGACGCCATGCAGGAAGGCCTGAATTCAGGTCTTTCAGGAGGCTGATATGAGGACCCTTACCACTGAAGATCTGGCGGCTTTGGTTGAATTGCTGACCGACCGTGCCGACCCGGAATTGCTGGAACTGCTGCGACAGCAGCTGCGGGGGATGGACGACGACACCCTGCAGAAGCTGCAGGCGCAGTCGGCAGCGGCCCCGGACCATGTTGCCATGGAGATCGACCAGGCGGTGCAGGACCGCGTCTGGTCGCATCTGGCGACAGAGTTGAAAGACCTGCGCCGGCGGCACCGGGTGGAGCTTCTGGACCTGCTGATTCTGCTGTGTCGGTTCGGGCATTCCGCGGTATCGGGACCTGAGATCCGGCAGCAGGTCGCGCGTCTGCACGTGCTGTGTGACTGTCGTCTGGCGACAACCGATGCGCCGTTGTCGCGGGCCACGGAGTTGGCTGACTTCCTGGGTCGTGAGATGTCATTTCACGGCAATCAGGAGGCGTATCATTCGCCCGAGAACTGCTTCATCGACACGGTGATCGCCGGGCGCCGGGGCAACCCGATAAGTCTGTCGGCGCTCTATCTGATTCTCGGCGAACGCCTGGGCGTTCCCTTTCGCGGCATTTCGCTGCGCGACTATTTCATTGTCGGCGTCTACGAAAGCCCGCAGGACACCGAGGCGCTGTTATACATCGACCCGTTTCGCCGCGGCCAGATCCTGAGTCGGCTGGACTGCATCGAGCTGGTCGAACAGCAAGGTGCGGATTTCGCTGAAGAAATGCTGGTTCCGGTGCACACGGATTTGATTTTCCGGCGGTTGCTGGATACCCTTTACGACACTTATGAGCGCGCCGGCGACACCTTGCGGTGCGATGTCGTTCAGCAATTCATCGAATTGTGGGACGGCGCCGGGACGCGCGACGCCGACATCTGATCGGCATCAACGGTCAATAACGCGGCAGCACAGCAGCCGGCCGGGCGCTGTGAAGACTGCTGAACAATCTTCCTCGGGAAGAACCGACGCGGAGCATTGCTGAGATGAGTGCCGGCGCCTATGTGCTGACTGCCGTCATGGGCATTGCGATCATCGTGCTGGTGGTCGCGCTGCTGCTGATGCGGCAGCACTTCACCAGTCGGGAAGAAACCAAGGACAACTGGCAGAAGGCACTCCTGGATACCGTCGGCGAACTCCATCAGATCCTGGCCCGACTGCGCAGTAAGCCGGACTGGGCCAAGAGTTTCTGCGAACTGGTAGTCCGCGAATTCCGCGCCGACGGCGCCGCCCTGTATCTGCGCCAGGCCGACAGCGATGAGCAGAAGTCCATGCGGATCCAGAGTGCCGCCGGCGACTGCGAAGACTGGCTCGAAGGTCTGCAGTCGGTCGACGCCGGCAGTCAGATTGCCTCGCGTCCCCTGCCCTATGATCCGGGCGTCCCCGAGGACTTCTTCTGGAGCCGTCGCCCGCTGGTCTATCACGGCGACGACCTGCAGAGCTGGCTGCCGCCGGACGAGAGGACCGCGTTCGGGTTCGGCCTGGTTGCCCCCGTCAATACCGAGCAGGGAGAGGCGTACCTGCTGATCCTGCGCCGCGACGGCCGGCCGGCCTTCGAAAATGACGACCAGATCCGCCTGAGCCACTGCATCACCGTGGCCGACGCCGGCTTCCGCGCCCTGGAGGCGGAAAACAACCGCCACGCCATGGAGCAGGAACTGAATTACGCGCATGAAGAGGGGATGCTGCAGATCTCAACCGGCATCATCCACAACATCGGCAACGGCATCACCGTCATCCAGATTGCTCTGGAACGCCTGGCCAGCGGCGATTTCAAGGCAATCAACCAACTGACGCAATTCATCGACCGCGAAATCATGCCCGAGCTGCAGACGCATCTGAAAGCCGGCGACCTCCAGGAGTTCCTGACCCGCGACAAACACGGCAAAGAGTACCTCCAATCGCTCCAGACGCTGATCGAGGAAATCCCGAAAATCCTCGATGAACACCGCCGCGAACTCGACTTCGTGGTCGAAAAGTTCAGGAGCGTCACGGAAATCATCACTCTGCAGCAGCAGTTCATCGGCGAGCTCGGCACCGAAAACGTGGTCCAGGTCAACTCCCTGATGCGCGACGTCGTCAAGATGTGTCAGGACCCGATGCAACAGCGGAACATCGAACTGAAGGAATCCTACAACGCCGAAGGCCGAATCCTCGTCGACCCCGCCATGCTGCGCCATATTCTGCTGCTGATCATTAAATACGCCATCGACTCCGCCAGTTCCACGCGACGCGCCAGGTCCGTCATCAAGTTGAAGACCGCCGAGGGGCCGATCACAGACGATGAAGGCAATGAGGGCGAAGAAACGTGGGTCCGCATGTCCGTGGCCGACAACGGCGCCGGCTCGGACATCGAGTTCAACGAAGAGGATCTGATCGCCGACCGCCAGAATGTCGATGAGAAGACGCGGGATCTGTTCTTCTGCAAACGCCGCGTCGAGAAGTACGGCGGCCGCTTCGATATCCATACGGACTTCGGCCACGGCACCCGCGTCACCATCCTGCTGCCGGCCTTCGACGAGGATGAGTCCCGCCTTCCGCCCAAAGCTGCTGCCGACGAAGGCGGCAACGGCAGGAAAGACACCGTCGTCGTCAAGCGCGACGATTCCGACGACGCGGCAGACACCGATGCCGACGAAAGCGACGACTGATCGGCCTGCCCTTCAGGCATTGATTTGCCCCCAGGTTCTCCAGGCACACCTGAAATTCGGAAACCGCTGTTTCTTGTACTGTCGGCCGAAGCAACGGCGGGAAGCCGGCTGTCAGCCGCTGAAGCCGTTCATATACGGCAGTTCGGCAGCAACTTCGTTGATGCGGTCGCCGGCGGACATCAAGACCATGGTGGCGTTCCAACTGCCGTTGGTCAACGCGTCCTTGACGCCTTTTGGGATCTCTGCCTGGATGGTCTGGTCGCCGCACGTCACCGTGGCGGCCGCGACGTCCATGGTCAGCTCCAGCTGCGGGTCGGTCTCCACCGCGCTGTAGAGCGTTTCCAGCGCCGCTTCGTCAACCCGGAAACAGGGGATGCCCATGGCCGTGCAGTTGCCGAAGAAGATCTCGGCAAAGCTTTGCCCGATGATCCCGCCGATCCCCCACTTCGCCAGCGACTGCGGCGCGTGTTCCCGCGAGGAACCGCAACCGAAATTTCTGCCGGCGATCAGAATCGTCGCACCCCGGTACTTGTCCTGGTTGAACGGGTGATCGGGGTTCTGTTGGCGGTCGTCTTCAAACGCGTGTTCTCCCAGGCCGTCGAAACTGACGCAGCGCAGGAAACGCGCCGGGATGATACGGTCGGTATCGATATCGTCGCCGCGCAGCGGAACCGCCCGGCCCGTAACCGTGGTAATTGCTTCAGCGCTCATGTCGAATCTCCTTTCTACATCACGTCTCGGACGTCAACGACTTCGCCGGCAACGGCGGCGGCGGCCACCATGGCCGGGCTCATCAACAGCGTCCGCCCCGTGGGACTGCCCTGGCGGCCCTTGAAGTTCCGGTTGCTGGACGACGCACTGATCTCGTCGCCAACCAGTTTATCCGGGTTCATCGCCAGGCACATGGAGCAGCCGGCCAGGCGCCAGTCGAAGCCGGCTGCCTTGAAAATCCCGTCCAGGCCCTCCTTGACGGCCTGCCGCGCCACCTCCATTGAGCCGGGGACGACAAACGTGCGGACGCCCGGGGCGGCTTTCCTGCCCTTGACGATTTCGGCGGCAGCCCGGAGGTCGCTGATGCGGCCGTTGGTGCAGCTGCCGATGAACGCCACGTCGATCGGCGTGCCCTTGATGCTCTGGCCTTCCTTGAACTGCATGTAGTCCAGGGCCTCCTGGAGGGCCCCGCGTTCGGCCGCGGGCACGTCCGTCAGCTTCGGGACATTACCGGTCACCGGCGCCGCCTGACCCGGAGTGATGCCCCAGGTCACCATCGGCTCGATGTCCGCCGCCGCCATGGCGACGACATCGTCATAGTCGGCGTCGGCATCCGACGCGATGCTTTGCCAGTAGGCTTTGGCGCGGTCGAAGGCGTCGCCGACGGGCGCCTTTTCCCGGCCCTGCAGGTAGGCGAACGTCGTGTCGTCGGGGTTGACGTAACCACAGCGGGCGCCGCCTTCGATACTCATGTTGCAGACGGTCAGGCGCTCTTCCATGTTCATCGCGTCGAACGTCGACCCGGCATACTCATAGGCGTAGCCGACGCCGCCTTTGACGCCGAGTTTCTCGATGATCGCCAGGATCACGTCCTTGGCATAGACTCCTGGCCCCAGTTGGCCGTCGACGTCAATCCGGCGCAGCTTGGGCTTGGACATGGCCAGGCACTGAGTGGCGAGGACGTCGCGGATCTGACTGGTGCCGATGCCGAAGGCGATGGCGCCGAAGGCGCCGTGCGTCGCCGTGTGGCTGTCGCCGCAGGCGATGGTCATGCCGGGCTGCGTCAGTCCCTTTTCCGGACCGATAATGTGCACCACGCCCTGTGCGCCGCTGGTCAGATCGTAGAACGTGATGCCGTGTTCCTTGCAGTTGTTGGTCAGCGCCTGCGTCATTTTCTCGGCCAGTCCGTCGGCGAACGGCCGTTCCTGATCAGCCGTCGGCACGATATGGTCGATGGTCGCAAACGTGCGTTCCGGGTGTTTAACCGCCAGACCGAGTTCTTTGAGCATGGCAAAGGCTTGCGGACTGGTTACTTCGTGCAGCAGATGCAAACCCACAAACAACTGGGTTTGGCCACTGGGCAATTCGCGGACGGTGTGCCGCTGCCAGACTTTGTCGAGAAGGCTCTGGCCCATGATGTCCTCTTTCGCTTAGCGTTGGGAAATGATCGTTGGCGCAAACGCATGCCCCGCTGTTGCGGGGGGCGCTAACTATAGGTGAGTTTGACTCATTATCAACGGGAGCCGGAGAAGGCGCGGTCGCGCGCCGTCCGCCGGGGCTGACTTCAGAAAAACGCCGGTATGGATCTAATAAACAAGGGGTGGACGACGTCCCACAGACGGAAGGCGACCAAAGAGAGAGTCGCCTTGGAAACAGCGAGGAATTAGCCATGAAAACCGTCGTTTATGTGATGATCCTGGCCTGCCTGGCGCTGGGATCCGTGGTTTCCGGGGGCGAGCCGTTTCTGCGAATCGACGAAGAACGCTTCTTCGCCGTGGAGTTCGAACCACCGCAGATTATCCGCAACGGCGACAACATCACGATCATCCCGGCCACCCCGATCTTCGAGAAGCGGACGATCGGCGTCGAGCTGCGGATTATCCGGGCCGACGTCAAGCAGTTCATGCTGGTGATCGATCCCCAGCCCGTGGCGAAAGCGACGAAAATCCTGGATCGCAAGAAGCGCGAGATCGACGTCGGCAAACACAAATATGCCGTGCTGAACCGTGAGCTGTTCCGCGTTCTCGGCCAGAAACAGGGCTACGTTTTCTTCAAACACCTGAAGACCCGCAAAGTCGCAGCCGCCCCGATCGCCGGGGCCAAGACCGACCCGGTCTTCTATGCCGAAAACGCTGAAGCCGACGAAGACTGAAATCCGGCGTGCCGCCGGGGATTTGCGCCGCAGCGAATTTCGCCTTTTGCGCCGGAAGTGCTGGACCTTACCCCCTGCCGACCTATTGATAGGTTCCAACGAATCGATCAAATCGATGTGATTCGAACGGAAAGGTAGTCATTGTGAAAGCGCAAACGGACCTGGGAGTGGTTCGGGTGGCCGTAGCCGGCCAGGGAAGAAGCGGGTACAACATTCATGTGCGGTGCATGCGGACCATGCCGGAACGGTTCCGTATCGTTGCCGCCGCCGACCAGTTGGCCGATCGCCGGCGCGACGCCAAAGAGGAGTTCGGCGCCAATGTCTACAAAGACTGGAAACCCATGGTCAAGGCCGGCGACTTCGACCTGCTGGTCAATGCCCTGCCCAGCCCGCTGCATGTGCCGGCGACCATCGCCGCCCTGAACGCCGGCAAGCATGTCCTCTGCGAAAAACCAATGGCGCGCAACGTCAAGGAATTCGATCGCATGGTCGCCGCGGCGAAGAAAAACAAGCGCGTCCTCTTCCCGTTCCAGAACAACCGGTTCCAGCCGTTCTTCGACAAAATGCAGGAGGTCCTCGCGTCCGGCGTGCTCGGCGACCTCGTCTATATCCGCAGCACCTGGGGCGGGTTCCGCCGCCGGTGGGACTGGCAGACGCTGCAGAAACACATGGGCGGGTCCCTGTTCAATACCGGGCCGCACGCCATCGACCAGGCGCTCGCACTGTTCGGCTCGAAGACCCCGAAGGTCTTCTGCCGCATGGACTGTCACAACGCCTTCGGCGCCGACGCGGAAGACCACTGCACCGTCACCTTGTACGACCCCGGACGGAAGGCGCCGCAGATCGATATCTGCATCAGCGCCTATCTGGCGTACCCGCAGGGGGAATTCTACAACATCGGCGGGACCTGCGGCGGCACGACCGGCGGCGCCACCGAGTTGCGCTGGCGCTACTTTGACCCGGCCAAAGCGCCGAAGCACAAGATGTGGAACTGGTCCGTGGATCGCCAGTACACCCGCGAAGATCTACCGTGGATTGAGGAATCCTGGACCATCGACGAAGAAAAGAAAAAGCAGGCCGTCGGTTACACTCTGACCTCCTTCCCCTCCGGGCCGGAGCGCATCTACAACAACCTCTACGAGGTGCTCAACGGCAAGGCGAAGCCAATCGTCACCACTCGGCAGGTACGCCGACAGATCGCCGTGATCGAGGAATGCCACCGGCAAAATCGTCTGCCGAAGAACAAGTAGTCCTTCTATTTGGGCTACGCGCAATGCCCTTTTCGCCCAGCGCAGGACTTCTGTTCACGCACGACAATTGGCAGGCGCAGCAGGATTCGAACCTGCGACCGGCGGTTTTGGAGACCGCTGCTCTGGCCGGCTGAGCTATACGCCTTCTTCTGTTAGTCATTGGTCATCGGTCATTGGTCGTCGATGCGTCTCCGTCCTGTTAATGACTACTGACCACTGACGAATGACCTTCGCATTATAGCATTTCCCCAAAAAACTATAGCCGCTAACACGGCAGGGCCTACTACAACGCCTTCAGCGTTGAACCGTATCTCCCCCCATCCTGGGGTAGGCTTCGCCAACCCCAGGCTCAAGACTATCACGCCTTCAGCGTGAGGAGTGGCGGCGACAGAATAGTTTAAAACGCATTAGCGACCCCGGCAGGATTTGAACCTGCGTCTGCGGATTGAGGGTCCGCCGTCCTGGGCCAGCTGGACGACAGGGTCCGAAAAGGAGGATGAGTAATCTGTATTCAGTGACCGGTGATCAGTCGTAGGAAAGTCCGGAATCACGTTGGGGAACTCCACAGTACAAGGCTGTGTCTGGGTCAGGTCTCCGGATCCGGCATGGTCCAGACTTCCGGTCCTGACCACGCACTACCTGCGGCCAACTGATCTCTTTCGATTCCTTACTGAATACTGATGTCCCCGACAGAAGTCGGGGATGCGCGGTCGAGACGACCGCGGCCACGCTCGGAAGCAGACTGTCTGAGACGGTCCGCAGGACTTCTGTCGGGTGCATCAATACTGATTACCGGTTACTGAACACCTTCACACTGGCTGCCCGCCAAGGATTCGAACCTCGATCAAACGGTTCAGAGCCGTTCGTGTTGCCAATTACACCACCGGGCAAGGATTGGTCATTCATCATTGACGAGGTTCCTGAGCGAAGTCGAAGGGGGCCTTGCGGTCATTCGTCTCTGATGAAGTCCTGTAGCGCCGTTCCGAAGCTGATGACTGTTGACCAATGGCCAATCTGGTGCGGCCGGGGAGATTTGAACTCCCATGCCCCGATCGGGGCCAGCGTTCTCAGCGCTGTGTGTATGCCGATTCCACCACAGCCGCGCACGGTTAGAGAATGCTAAGAAAAGTCATAGCCGCTTTTTGTGCTTCTTTCCCTTCGTCTCACCAAAGCGAAGCGTGGGGGCTGACCCGAAGCGGCCGGAAATGCAATGGCAACCTTTGTCCCCCCTGTTCCGGGGCAGAATTTGACAAAGGGGGAGACAAAGGCCGGACAAAGAAAACGGCTACAGTGTGGTTTAAAACGCTGTAGTCTCGGGACCGGGCTGTCTCAGAAAACCGCGACGGCGTTTCTTGGCCGCTTCGGTGCCGTCCGGTACAGAGCAGTTCTGTGCGAACCCGGCAGCGGGTCCCTTTCTGAGACAGCCCTCCCTGACCGTATCGCAGGTCCTGTAGCGAGGGGCGGGGCAAGCACCCCTTGGAGCGAGCGACGGGACTCGAACGGATCTTCCATCGTTTTTGCCCTGAATTCCGCTGATTTGAGCTTAATGGGG
>CAYLNH010000296.1:0-8593 GCA_964384625.1 uncultured Lentisphaerales bacterium | reverse complement strand
CTAAGTTGACATTCGCTTTGCTTCCTGCCGACCGCCTTGGGTCGGCCTTAGGGCCACCGCCCCGTCTGTTGCCGCACCATTGGTGCTTCGGGAGGAGGTCCTGAGCCTAGGCTTAACGATTACGCATAGGTAGTTCATAGTTGTGGGAGTCGTTTGAGCTTTTCTGGCAATCACGGGCGGGCACGGCATATTTGGAACATGAAGAAGTACTTCAATATTGCCGGGCCCTGCATTCCGGGTGAACACTACATGCTGCCGGCGCAGGCCCGCCTGAGTGAACTGCACGGCTTGATCGAGCAGGGACAGTATTTCGTTATTCACGCGGCCCGGCAGTCGGGTAAGACGACCCTGCTGCTGGACCTGGTTAAGCAGTTGAACGAAGGCAAGGACTATCACGCGGCCTATTGTTCGTTGGAGTCCGTGCAGGGCATCATTGACCCGAAGGAGGGGATCCCCGCGATTTACCGAGCCCTGCGAACCGAATTCCAGCTCAGCGGGATTCTCGGTGAGGTGCGGTTCGATGAAGGTGCCAATCTGGAGGATTTCAACGTCTTGCTGAAAGTGCAGTTGGCGCAGGTATGTCAGCAACTTGACAGGCCTTTGCTCCTGTTCTTCGATGAGGCGGACTGTCTGAGCAATGGCACGTTGATCGCTTTCCTGCGTCAACTGCGTGACGGATACGTGAATCGTTCCCGATTCCCTTTCGCGCTGTCTGTGGCGTTAGTGGGCATGCGCAATATCCGCGACTACAAGGCGTCGCTGCGTGAGGACCAGGACACACTCGGGTCAGCCAGCCCTTTCAATATCGTCACCGAGAGCTTGACGCTGCGCAACTTCTCCCGCGACGAAGTGGCCGACCTGTACCGGCAACACAGCGAACAGACGGGCCAGGCATTTGCCGACCCGGTTGTTGATCGCGCCTTCCATTTTACCCAGGGCCAGCCTTGGCTGGTGAATGCCGTGGCCCGGGAGGTCGTAACGAAGATTCTCAAGAACGAGACCGCCGAAATCCTGCCCGAACACGTGGACCGCGCGGCGCAGAATCTCATCGTCCGCCGGGACACCCATATTGACAGTCTCCTGGAACGGCTCAAGGAAAAGCGGGTGCAGCGGATCGTCGAACCGATGATCATCGGCGCCGAAGGCCGGATCAAGCGGCAGTCGGATGACTATGAATACGTTCGCGACCTGGGGATGATTCGAGAGGACAACGGCGTAATCGAACCGGCGAACCCGATCTATGCCGAGGTGATCTCCCGGGCGCTGAACTACGATGCGCAACAAGACCTCTCGCCCGAGTTCATCAACCGGTGGATCTCCGCTGATGGTATCGACATGAACTCCCTGTTGCGGGCCTTCCAGGAGTTCTGGCGCGAGAACAGCGAGGTCTGGGTGGAACGCTTTGACTACCGCGAAGCCGCGCCGCATCTGGTGCTGACCGCCTTCCTCCAACGGGTCATTAACGGCGGCGGCCGGATTATTCGCGAGTACGCCGCCGGCCGCAAGCGACTGGATCTGTGTGTTGTTTTCGATGGGCATAAATACCCGATCGAACTCAAGCTGCACTACGGGCCCAAGACCGAACCCGACGGTCTCCGACAACTGGCCGGTTACATGGATACGCTGGATGCCCGGGAGGGCTGGCTGATCATCTTCGACCGTGACCCGGAGACATCATGGGACGACAAGATCAGTTGGCGCACCGAGACGCAGAGCGGTCGCGTCATCCATGTTCTCGGCTGCTGATTATCCGCCACCCGTCCTCAGCCTCGACCGTATTTCCCCGGACTTGTCCCGTGGAACCGACGGAAGACCTTGATGAAATAGCCTTCGGAATTGTAGCCGCAGCGCGCGGCGATTTCATAGACACGGTAGCGGCCGTCTTCGAGGAGACGCAGTGCACGTTGCATGCGTCGGCGTGTGATGTACTCGTTGAAGCCTTCCTGCCCTTCCTGACGGAACAGCCGCGAGATATAGTCCTCGGCCAAACCAAACTCTGACGCCACTGTGCTGCGGTCAATGGGCAGATGGAAATACTCGTCGACGTACTCGCGCACCAACTGCCACGTGGCATGCGCCTTGCCCCGGCGCGAGGGTACATCCTCCGCCAGCGCCTTACGCACGAAAAAGAGCACCGTTTCAAATAGTTGCCGCGCCGCATCCGGATCGCCGCCGCGGCGGGCGCAGGTGTTCAACGCCTGCACCACCAACGCCGCGTCCCCGCTCAGCGGCGCCGATGTATGATAGCGCTCGCGGACGCCGCTGCCGATCGGCGTGCCGGCTCGGCGGTCGGTGATCACGTAACGCACATGTTCCTGCATGATGCCGATGCCCAGCAGCCGCCGGCCCGTGTCGTGACGGCGAATGTCCCAACCGTCCGGGACGCTGTAGAACAATTCCCCGGGGCCCAATGTGTGCTCGGAGAGCTCGCCGGTCGGCGCGGCAAACTGCAGCGGCAGACGGCCGCGGACGACATATTGGAAGAAGACATAAGGATAGCGCCGCAAGCTGTGCGTTGTCGCCGGCGGCGCCGGATGGTTCAGCAGCAGATGGATGGCTTTGCAGCCTTTACCGATCACGTGCCGATCCAGTGTTTTCAGTATTTTTGCGCGGTCATCAGCAGGCATACATCAGGAATTTACCATATTCGACAGGTTATTGCCATAGATGACAGGCAAGTGAAACGCTCCAGTGTTTATTGGATTGCTGGAGTATTGGAGTATTGGAGTGCTGGAGTGCTGGAGTGACGCATCAGGAATTGGACAATTCGGCGAACGGCGAGGAGCGGCTGAACCCGTATCATTCGTTTGTTCGCGGCCTGCTGCGGGACGCGGCGAAGGTCAGTTGGAGTCTGTTCAAGATCATGATCCCGGTGGTCATCGTCACCAAGATCCTGAAGGAACTGGGTGCGGTTGATCTGCTGGGCCAGGTGCTGGCGCCGGTAATGCAGTTGGTCGGGCTGCCGGGCGAACTGGGCTTGGTCTGGGCCACCGCGATGGTGACGAACATCTACGGCGGTATGGCTGCGTTCGGCACGATCGGCACTGGTCTGGAGTTGACGACGGCGCAGGTGACGGTGCTGATGTCGATGATTCTGTTTGCCCACGGGTTGCCGGTGGAACTGCGGATCGCGCAGAAGGCGGGGCCGCGGCTGCGGTTCACGGCCCTGCTGCGCGTCGGCTGCGCTTTGGTATTCGGCGTTCTGTTCAGCCGCACCTGTCTGGCGCTGGACTGGCTGCAGCAACCGAATACGGCGCTCTGGCAGCCGCCGGCCGGCGATCCCGGCTGGCTCGCCTGGGCGTTGGGACAAGTCAAGAGTCTGGCGCTGATCTTTGTGATCATCCTCGGGCTGCTGCTGTTGCTGCGGGTGCTGGACCGGCTGGGCTTCAACCGTCTGTTATCGGTCATCCTCAGTCCGTTGTTGCGATTGATGGGCATGAGTTCAAAGGCGGCGCCGATCACGGTGATCGGGATGACGTTGGGCCTGTCGTATGGCGGCGGCCTGATCATCCGCGAATCCCAGTCGGGCCGGATGTCGCGCCGGGACGTGTTGCTGACGATGGCGCTGCTGTCGATCTGCCACAGCCTGATCGAAGACACGTTGCTGATGGCGGCGGCCGGCGCCCACCATGCCGGCATCCTCTGGGGTCGCGCGGTGTTTTCAATTCTGGTCATTGCGGT
This sequence comes from uncultured Lentisphaerales bacterium, assembly GCA_964384625.1. Classification (GTDB taxonomy): domain Bacteria; phylum Verrucomicrobiota; class Lentisphaeria; order JABSQK01; family JABSQK01; genus CAYLNH01. The sequence goes on along the minus strand of CAYLNH010000296.1, from coordinate 4,912 downwards.
CATGTCCCGCATCCTGGCGCTGCTGCCGCAGCGATTTGTCACTAAACACATCCATGTGGAGCCTGTCGGATCGTGAGGTCATTAGGACAGTTCCAAGAGGTGATTGTGGTTCGCGCCGTTGGCGTTGCCGGTGGTGTCTCGGACCATCGGAAGACGGGCTTCCGCCCTCGAGGAGCTTCCGCCTTCCGGGAGTGTCGATTTAGTCGCATTTCGTCAAATTCTGCGCCCTGAAGGGGCTGCCACAACGTAGCCTGGGGTAACACCCCAGGAAATGTGAAAGGAGAAGTTCGAACGCTGAAGGCGTTCTACAACCTGCTGCCAATCGGATGGTTGTAGTTCCCCTTCAGGGAACAATTCGGATGCGAAAACGATCCCTGGGGTGTTACCCCAGGCTACGTTGTACAACGCCGTTGGCGCTGTCGGAGGGCTTCGGTGCGACTAAACCGACACCTCCTTCCGGCGGGACTCCGGCAGGAGACAGGTGAAGGAGATATCGACTCAATGGCCATGTTTTTACTGAAGAAGCCGTAACCCAGGGAGATCCTATGAACTCAGTATTTGCGAAGATGCTCTATACCGGTAAGGAGGTCCTTTCGGACCGCTACGTTGCCTTCGACGGCACGACAATTAGCGAGGTGACGGAAGAGGAAACGGGGGACGTGATCGGGCGCTACGATGTGGTCATGCCGGCGTTCATCGATCCGCACAGCCATATCGGCATGAACCGCTGCAATGAACCGTCGAACTACACCGAGTCGAATGACCGGTTGCTGCCGATCCAGGCGGTGGTCGATGCGCTGGACTCGCTGCAGATGGATGATCCGGCGTTCGAGCGCGCCATCGAAATGGGGGTGCTCTACTCGTGCATCGTGCCGGGCAGCGCCAACATCGTCGGCGGCATGTCGGCGGTAATCCGGAACTACGCGCCGAACAGCACGAAGGCGTTGATCGACCGGGCCGGGATGAAGATGGCTTTCGGCTGGAACACGATTACGCAGCAGGGCAAAGAGGGCGAACGCCCGAACACGCGGATGGGGACCTTTGCCGTGTTGCGCCGCGCCAGCTACGAGGTCCTGGACAAAGCCGAACGCAACGAACGCCTGACCCGCGAGGAACAGGTGTTGCATCAGATCCTCAAGGGCGAACTGCGCGTCCGGGCGCATTGTCATCGCGTCGACGACATTGCGTCACTGCTGCGGTTTGTTGATGAGTTCGGGGTGCAGATGACTTTGGAGCATGCCGGCGACGTCGACGATATCGACACGTTCCGCGATTTGAAAGAGCGTGGCATCGCGGTGACCTACGGACCGCTGGGCGGCTGCGCGCGCAAACTCGAACTGCGCAATCGAACGTGGCAAAACGTCGTACCGCTGATGGAATCCGGCGTCGACTTCGCGCTGATGACGGATCATCCGGTATCCTGGGCGCACGATTTGTTCAATGTCACGCGCTATTTCCTGCGGGCCGGGATGTCGCGGCAGGGGGCCGTGGAACTGATCACCCGGCGCAATGCCGAACAAATCGGTGTGGACGATCGTCTGGGCACGTTGGAACCGGGCAAATGGGCATCATGTGTGTGCTGGGACAGCGACCCCTTTGATCTGGCGTCGGCGCCGGCCGCGGTCTATGGCGAGGGCGAGGTGCGCTTCAGCCGGGAGGGCGTGTGATGAAGACGAAACTCTGGTCGGTCACCTGCGATACGGACTTCGATTCGGGCGCGGGAATTCGTATTGTTTCGCCGGCGCCCGGTGTGATCGAGTTCCTGGCGCCGTGGGACGACAGCCCGCTGCCGATGTGGTATCACTTCCGCGTCCGCGGCGCCAAAGGCTGGACGGTGCGTTTTGTGCACTGCAACGTCCTCAATTCACTGGGCGCGAATCCCAAACACCTGAAAGAGAAACGTGTCCGCCCTGTTTACACAACGCACGGTCTGGACATGCCGCCGTCGCAGCGCAACTGGCAGCGCGTGCAGCCGGACAGGATCTCCTTCGATGCCGAGAGCGGGGCGTATGCCTTTACGATTCGCGTAACGGGCAACGAGCTGTTCGTGGCGCACTGTTATCCGTATAATCCGGGGGCGTGGCAGGAGTTCCTGGATGATCATGCGGGTCATCCGGATTTGCGCGTCGACACGATCGGCAAGACGGAGATGGGCCGGCCCATTCCGCAGGCGACGATCGCTGCGAAAAGCGCCGCGAGCCGCGACACGATCTGGCTGTTCGCCCGCAATCACGCGGCGGAGGTCGGCGGCGCCTGGGCGTTGGACGGCCACCTGCGTTGGCTGCTTGGCAAGAGCAAGGAAGCCCGCTGGCTGCGGCAACACTACTGCACCCGTGTCGTCCCGTTCGTCGATCTCGACGGCGTGCTCGAAGGCTGGTACGGCAAGGACCGAGCGCCACGGGATTTCAATCGTGCGTGGCTGGCGGATTCGCCGCGGCCGGAAATCCGGCGGTATCTCAAGGAGATCCTGAAGACACGGCCGGTGTTCGCGTTGGACTACCACAGCCCGGGACTGGGCGGCGGCAATACCGTGTTCCTCTCGCACCGCAGCGGCGTGCCGCCGGGCCAGTGGCCGATTCACGAGTACTTCGGCGAAACCGCCAGACGGCTGAGTCCGCGGTCCTGCGCGATCGACGGGATCAACGAACCGTTCTATTCCACCGACGCCACCGAGACCCATTGCCGCCGCATCTTCAACTGGTGCTTCGGCATCGCAGGCGCCACCCCCGAGACCAGCTATGCCGTGACGAACGCCGGCCGCGTCATCCAGCGCCAAGGCTACCAGGCCCTCGGCGCGGCCTATGCGAAGGCTTTGGTGAAAACACTGAAGCGCTTTGGCGACGACATGCAGCCCATACCGTGGCCGGACTTCGACCGGCAGATCCGGTTGTATCCGGAGTACGACGGCGAGGCGTTCCGCGGCTGGCTGCAATGGCGACCGGCAGCCGATGCGTCACTGCGCATCCGCAAACAGCACGGCAAGGAGGTCCTGCAGGCGTCGATCAAGAAGCAGAGCGGCATGGTTCATATCGCCAGTCCGCGGCAGCCGCTGGCCAAAGCAATCGCTGTGAAGTACGAGTTGAAAGCGATGGCCAAGACGCCGACGCAAGTCGTCGGCAAACTGCTGTACTACGACGAGCACGGCCTGCAATGCGCCCGCCACGATCTCTTCGAGCTGACGCCGACCAGGGGCTGGCGCCGAACCACAGTCACCCCACACTCCCCGGCCGGCGCAACCCACTTCCGGCTGTCCCTGCAGATCACCGGCGGCCGCGGCCGCTTCCGCCTCTGGCCGAATGCGTAATAGGCGATCGCAGACGGAACGGAAACGTATGAACCGCGCGAGTCAGGACGGGCATTGCCTGTTTCATATCCGCTCAACTGTTTTTGGGAATAATGTGAAATTTCCTGTGGTACGACAGCCCGGGCGCATCAGGCGGCAGGCAGCAAGCCGGAACAAGGAAGAAAGCGCCTTCCGGGGTCGGGTCTTCCCGGCCCAATGGTCATTGTATTGAAACTCTCCGGAGGTATGGCTTGAGATCTCTGCGAGGCGTGGAAATCTTGGAGGCATGCGACGGGCAGAAAGAAAGCGAGATCAACCGATGTCCGAAAGGAAACCGGAAGACTACAATTACAGCTTTATTACGTGTGCAGTGTGTGGCAACCAGTTCAAGTCATTGACAGCGCACATTCGAGTCCACGGGATGACAGTCGCCGAGTATCGCGAAGAATTCGGCGTTCGGTATGTTCTCAGCGACGAATTGCGCGATGGGCTTTCTCAAGCGCAGCGGGCGCGATATCGACGTCGGTACAGGAAGGAATACAAGCCGCTGTCGAGAGCGCAAATCCTTGCTCGGATGCAGCAGATTGCAGAACAGGTCCCCGGCCCGTTAACAAGTGGCGTGTGCGAAGAACATGACCCCTGTCTGGCAAAGCACGCGATGTACGCTTTCGGCAGCTGGACGGCTGCTCTGGCGGCGGCCGGATTGCCACAATTCCAACGTGAATCCTGGTCCAAAGAAAGGATTATACGGATACTGAAAGGGATGACGTCGGCCGAACTGCAATACAAGCTTGTGCGCCAGGCCCGGCCTAGGTTGTGCGATGCCGCGGGCAAACATTTCGGTTCCTGGGGCGCCGCGGTCACGGCTGCCGGCCATGACTACGAAGCCGTCCTGAAGCACAGCCGGCGCTGGCGGGGACCGGAAGATGTGGTCGAGGCCTTGCGTGTCTGGTCTGACCGTCACGGAACCATCTCGGCGCGAGCGGTGAGCCGAACCGATTGCGCACTATATAGCGCTATCTACCGGTTTTTCTCGTCAATGCAAGAGGCGGCCGCGGCCGGTAATTTGCCCTATGCCGCGAAGGCCCGATCCTGGTCGCGGGAAGACGTGTTGAAGGGTCTGCGAACCCGGAAGAAGGCGGGCCGGTCCCTGCAGCCGTTGCGGGTCCGTGAAGATGAGCAGAAGTTGTATGAGGCCTGCTTGCGGTATTTTGGCACCTTCGACCAGGGTTTGCAGGCCATTGGAGTTGATCCGAGCAAAGTCATCAAATGGTGCCGGCTCCGTGATGGGGACGTCGTCCGCGAGCTCCGGGAGTGGTCTGCAGAGCACGGTCCGCTGTCCTGCCAGAAGGTGGGGGGCCGGCTCTATTCGGCTGCCAGGCGCCATTTCGGCAGTCTGAAAGCCGCCGCTGATGCCGCCGGCGTGCCCTATGTCCGGAAAGTCCAGGATTGGTCGGCGGACAAGGTTATCGATGCCCTGCGCCAGCGCCGCCAGGATGGCCGTCCCGTGGATCAAACGACTATCCGGAAAGAAAATCAGTCTCTCGATTCCGCCATCCAGCGCTACTGGGGAAGTTATTAATACGGCATGCAAATAGGCGACACTCGTCATGCTGCTGCATATGCGAT
>CAYLNH010000295.1:0-8614 GCA_964384625.1 uncultured Lentisphaerales bacterium | reverse complement strand
GAACTCAGGAGCGGCGACCAAATGTCCCAAACACGTCTTAATTCAGCGCCATTCTACACTAGACCGGAGGGCGGGCACAGGTCTCGCCCGGCTCCAGACGAAACGGCAGCACCTCCGTCGGCAGCGGCGTCTCCGGCTGTCGAATCAACTGCAGCAGGAGCGCCGCCGCCCGGGCGCCCAGCTCGTGCTCGGGCGCTATCATGCCGGACAGCTTCAGACCACAGAACGGCGCCGACTGCCCGGCAAAGGTCATCACGGAAAACGACTCCGGGATCCGGCCGTCAAGGTGGATCTCAACCGCGCGCATCACGCCGGCCGCTTCGTCGCCGCTGTAGGTCACCGCCGCGGTGACTTCCGGCATATGCTCCAACTGGCCGGCGATGTACTCGGTACTCGCGGAATTCGCCAGACAGTGGTCCGGCAGGATGTAATGCGGCTGTAAGCCCGCCGCCTGCATCGCGCTTTCATAGCCGCTGAGCCGGTCGTCCTTGCTGTAGTGCCGGACCTCGTCGCGGACGGATTTGAAGAAATCGATGTAGACAATGTGCCGGTGCCCGAGATCCAGAAGCTGACGCGTGGCGTCGCGGCCGGCACGAAAATCGTCCGGATGAATGCAGTTCTGCGGTTGCTTCGTGTTCAGCCAGACCCCCGGAATCTGAAACCGGGACAGGATGTCGACGAGCCGTTGCGGCAGCATGACGTCGATGTTGATGATGACGCCGTCCGCGCCGTGATCGAAGAGGGCGCCCGGCACCGGCATTGCGTCCGACAGCTCACGGTCACTCAGGCGCCCGAGGGTCAGGGAAACCCCCTGCTGCCGGAGATGGTCGTGGATACCGAAGAGCACCTCTGTCGGCACATTGCTGTGCCGTTCGTGATCGGAACAGACCAGCATGACGTTGTCGAACCGGCCGGTGCGAATGGCCCGGGCGCCGGGGTTCGGGCGGTAGCCCAGTTCACGGGCTTTGTGAAGAATCCGCTCCAACGTCGGCGGCGCCAGCCGGTCGGGCGAGCGAAAGGCCATCGACACCGTTTTCTGGTTCACGCCGACGCCTTCGGCGACATCCTTCTGGGTCACTCTGCCGGTCTGCTTCATACTACTCGGTCCAAGTTCAAACCTATGTAGGTACCTACGTAGATAAAATGGTGCTGGAGGGGGTCGTCAGCAAGCGACATCGGGGGAATTTGACGCAAAACAGCCGGGGATCTTCATTTTTAAGTTTGCGTTTGGATTTGGTTAGGATTCAGTTAACGATCGATAACGAATGACAGAAGGCGGACAGCTTTATGAAGACGCATCTGGAGGAGTCGCTGCAGCGGGATATCGACCATATCCGCGAGCAGGTCGAGGCGATGTCCCGGCTGGCTGTGAAGGCCCTGGAAGACTGCGTGACGGCCCTCGTCGAGGACGACCGGCAACTGGCTCACGCGATCATCCTGCGGGACCAGTATATCGACGAGAAAGAGAAAGAGATCGACCGGTTGTGCCAGGAGTTCCTGGTCAAACAGCAGCCGGTGGCGACCCAGCTCCGGCTGGTGTATTCCGCGATCAAGATCAACCTGGAAATGGAACGGGTCGGCGATTATGCCGAGAGCATTGCGCGGCACCTGCTGAAGATCCAGGTGCAGCCCAGTGCGGACATCACCTCTGGCATTGCCGAACTGGCGGGACTGGCGATCGGCATGTTTCGCGATTCGGTCCAGGCGTTCAACAGTCAGGACGACGAGCTCGCCCATCAGACCATCGCGGTCGAAGAGGCGGCCGACGTCCTCAAGCGCAAGCTCAACGGCGAGCTGGTGCACCTCTTCCGCGAGAACAAGATCGGCTTCGATGAACTCGATGCGCTGATGACCGTGGTCCGGCGTTTCGAGCGTGTTTCCGATCAGGCGCGCAACATCTGCATGGAAGCGCTGTACCTCTGCACGGGCGAGCCGGCCAAGCATCCGGCCGACAAGTTCCGGGTGTTGTTTGTGGATGAGTTCAATTCGTGCCGCAGCCAGATGGCGGAAGCGATTGCCAAGGGCATGGCAGCGCCGCGGTTTGAGTTTCTCAGTGCGGGCATGGAGCCGAAGCCGGTGGACGTCGCCACCCAGGAGTTTATGGCCACGAAAGGCGCGGATCTGTCACAGAACGTGCCGCAGGCCGTCTTCCAGGTGCCGGAGCTGGATCATTTTCAGGTTATCGTCGCGCTGGCGCGCAAGGCGCACCGCGCCTTCCCGCAGCGGCCGCGCAAGGTGATCTTCCTGGATTGGCCCGTGCCGGATCCCTCCGCCAAAGAAGGCAGCGACGAAGAGGTCCGGGCCGCCTACGAACGAACCTACAAGTTTCTCGAAACGCACATTACGGATCTGGTCAGCGCCATTCTCGGCAGTCAACCCCAATCCGACACCCCCAAATCGGACGCGGCGGCGGCGACGGCGGCAGAGCCGGGCGTCGCCGAGGCCGGCAACCCCGAAGCAGAAGAAGAGGAAACCCCATGATTCGTGTCTTTGGCAAAATGGCAGCACTGGGCGTCGTCAGCGGCGCGATTTTGTTCAGCGGCTGCGGCAAATCCAGCGGCGGCGGAGCAGGCAAGACGGTCATCCAGAACAAGGGCTCCGACACAATGGTCAACGTCGCTCAGGCCTGGGCGGAGGAGTATGCCAAGGTCAATCCCGCGGTGGAGATCGAGGTCTCGGGCGGGGGCTCCGGTCCCGGCATTGCGGCGTTGCTCAAGGGCATGGTCGATATGGCCAATGCCAGCCGCGACATCAAACCGGCGGAACAGGAGGCGGCCGAGAAGAACACCGGCGAGAAACCGGAAGAGCTGATTGTCGGCTACGACGCGCTGGCAGTCTATGTGCACAAGGACAATCCGCTGGAGGAGATCTCGCTGGCGCAGTTGGAGGAGATCTTCGCCGAAGGCGGCACGATCACCAAATGGTCGGACCTGGGCGTCACCATCTCCGGCGTCTCCGACGACACGATCGTCCGCGTCAGCCGGCAGTCGAGTTCGGGCACATATGAGTTCTTCCGGACGCATGCCCTGCATAAGAAGGACTTCAAACTGGGCTCGCGCGATCTGAACGGCTCCAAGGAAGTTGTCGAGTTGATTGGTCACACCAAGACCGCCATCGGCTACAGCGGCATGGGCTACGCCACGGACGAGGTCAAGATGCTGAAGATCCGCGTCGAGAAGGGCGGCACAGCCTATTCGCCCACCGTCGAGAACACGCTGAACAAGACCTATCCGCTGGCTCGTTCGCTGCTCGTCTACACCTTGGGCGAGCCGCAGGGCGAAGTCAAGAAGTACCTGGACTGGGTCTGTTCCGACGCCGGTCAGAAGATCATCGAAGCAAACGGCTACGTCCCGCTGGCACCGGAGAAACGCACCAAAGCACCGCAGAAGTCCAAGACGACCACGCCGGCCGGCGAACAGCAGAGCCGTAAGTAATGCAATCCCCGGCGCCGGCCGGAAGCGGCCGGCGCCGCTACCGATAAGAACTGCACGCATGAGCGATGGACAACCCGAACGCGCCACACGCGGTGAGCGCCTGCAGCGGCCGAGATGGGCGGTCAACGGCGAGAAAGCCATCGAGTGGCTGATCAAGCTGTGCGGCGTCAGCGCCATCATCTTCGTGCTGGCCATCTTCTTCTTCGTCTTCCGCGAAGCCGCCCCGGTGCTGTTCCGCGGCGACTTCAAGCTGGGCGAGTTCCTGTTCAGCACCAAATGGTATCCGACCTCCGAGACCAATGTGCGCTACGGCACCCTCGCCCTGACCGTCGGAACCTTGAGCGTGACCGCGCTGGCCATGGTCATCGCGGTACCGTTCGGGCTGGGGGCGGCGATCTTCATCTCCGAGTTCTGCGGGCCCAAACTCAAAGAGACCCTGAAGATCATCATCGAACTGCTGGCCGCCATCCCCAGTGTCGTCTGGGGCTTCATCGGGCTGACGGTCATGAGCCGGCTGATCATGAAGGTCACCGGCGCGCCGGTCGGCGTCAACCTGCTCAACGGCGGTATCATCCTGGCGCTCATGAGCGTGCCGATCATCGTCTCCATCGGAGAAGACGCGCTGAAGGCCGTCCCCGACTCCTATCGCGAAGCGGCGATGGCACTGGGCGCCACGCGCTGGCAGGTGATCCGCAAGGTCCTCCTGCCGGCGGGCCGCAACGGCCTGCTGGCCGCGGTGCTGCTGGGCGTCGGCCGCGCCGTCGGCGAGACCATGGCCGTGCTGATGGCTACCGGCCACGCCGTCAAGGTCCCCCACAGCCTGCTGGACTCGGTCCGCACCTTGACCGCCAACATCGCCGCTGAACTGGGCGAAGCCCCCGCCGGCTCCGACCACTACCGCGTGCTCTTCGTCACCGGCGTGCTGTTGTTCAGCATAACCTTTGTCGTCAACCTGACTGCGGACCTTGTGATCCGCGGCGTCAAGAAGGACTGAGATGAGCGCCGAAGCCCCTGCCAAACGGTTCGTCAAAACCAGGTTTGTCCGCCGCAAGGAGCTGTATGAAGCGATCGCCAAATGGCTGTTTTTCAGTATGGCGATTGCGATGATCATCCCGCTGATCGCGATCGTCGCGTATCTGGTGGTCCAGGCGTGGCCGTCGCTGAGCTGGGAGTTCCTGACCGATATCCCGCGGCGCGGCATGAAGGCGGGCGGCATCTGGTCGGCGTTTGTCGGTACCGTCTATCTTGTGGTCATCTCCCTGGCGGTATCAGCGCCGATCGGCATCCTGGCCGCGGTCTACCTGAACGAGTACGCCAGGGACAACTGGTTCAACCGCCTGATCAACCTGGCCGTGATCAATCTGGCCGGGGTCCCCAGTATCGTCCACGCGCTCTTCGGTCTGGGCGCCTTCGTCTATGCCGCGAAATTCGGCTACTCCATCATGTCGGCTTCGCTGACCCTGGCGATCATGACCCTGCCGGTGATCATCGCCAGTACCCGCGAGGCGCTGGCGTCGGTGCCGCGCAGTTTCCGCGAAGCCTGCTGGAACGTCGGCGCCACCCGCTGGCAGACAATCAAGTCCGTGGTCCTGCCGAACTCGATCAGCGGCATCCTGACCGGCGTCATCCTGCAGGTCAGCCGGGCCGCCGGCGAGACCGCCCCGATCATGTTCACCGGCGCCGTTTTCTACAAGGCCGTGCAGGACCCGAAAACAGCGCAGACCCTGAGCGACTGGCTCGGCTATTTCCTGCCTTACGGCCCGCAAGACCAGTGCATGGCGCTGTCGATGCACCTGTATACCGTGTCCACCCAGGTGCCCGATGTGAAGGAATCCATCCCCTACGCCACCGCCGTCGTCCTGCTGGGCACCGTGCTGCTGGTCAACGCCAGCGCCATCGGCCTGCGCATGTGGCTGCGCAGCCGGAAGAAATGGTAGACCGATGAACGACAAACCCGACATCACCATCGACGTCGACAACCTGCGCGCCGCCTACGGCGCCAAGGAAGCCATCCACGGCATCAGCTTCCAGGTCTACCGCAACGAGATCTTCAGTGTTATCGGCCCGGCGCAGTCCGGCAAGACCACCTTGCTCCGCTGCCTCAACCGCACCATCGACGACGACGCCGGCTCGAAGATGACCGGCACCGTCACGATCGACGGCGAGGACGTGCGCGAGACCAGGGACATCTTCGCCCTGCGGCGCAAGATCGGCATGGTCGCGCCGCTGCCGGTCGGCCTGCCGTTGAGCATCTACGACAACGTCGCCTTCGCCCCGCGCTGCGCCGGCCTCCGCGACCGTGACCGGCTGGACGAAATCGTCGAACGCTGCCTGACGCAGGCCGCGCTCTGGGACGAAGTCAAGGATCGCCTGAAGAGCCTCGGCACCGCGCTCTCCGGCGGGCAGCAACAGCGCCTGACCATCGCCCGCGCCCTCTCGCACCAGCCGGATATCCTCTGTCTCGACGAGTTCTCCATCGCGATCGACCCGGTCACCACCATGCGCATCGAGGACGTCCTTAAAGAGCTCAAAGAGGAGATCACCATCATCCTCGTGACCAACCTGACCCAGCAGGCCCGGCGACTGGCCGACCGCACCATGTTCCTCTGGAACGGCGAGGTCGTCGAACTCGACGCCACCGAGGTGATTTTTTCCGACGAACCGGCAGACCGCAGAACCTATGAATACGTGAATGGCATTTTCGGATGAGTGATCCGGTTTCATACGGCATAAGCACCCGCGACCTGAATCTCTGGTATGGCGATTTCCAGGCGCTCAAACACATTTCCTGCAACATCAAAGAGGGCGAGATCACCTCGCTGATCGGTCCCAGCGGCTGCGGCAAGACCACGCTCCTCCGCTGCTTCAACCGCATCAACGAACGCTACTCCTACGTCCGCACCGAAGGCGAAATCACCATCCTCGGCCAGAACATCTACGACCCCGACGTCTCCCTGATCGAGCTCCGCAAGTCCGTCGGCATGGTCTTCCAACGGCCCAACCCGCTGCCCATCTCGGTCTACGAAAATATCGTCTTCGGCATGCGCATCCATAACCCCATGTTCTCCATGTCCCGCGACGACATGGACCAAGTCGTCCAGTCCGCCCTCGAAGAAGTCGGGCTGTGGGACGATCTGAAGGACAAGCTGAAGACCAAAGCCACCAAGCTCCAGCTCGAACAGCAGCAGAAACTCTGTATCGCCCGCCTGCTGCCGCTCAAGCCCGATGTCATCCTTATGGACGAACCCTGTTCCGCCTTGGACGTCGACGGCACCCACGCCATCGAAGAGCTGATGTTCGAGCTGCGCGGCAACTACACCATCCTGATCGTCACCCACAACATGGCCCAGGCCCGCCGCGCCAGCGACGAGTGCATCTTCATGCTCCTCGGCGAACTCATCGAGCACACCGCCACCGCGGACCTCTTCCTCAAGCCCGAGGACGAACGCACTGCCGAATACATCGAAGGCCGGTACGGCTGAGATTGGTCATTGGGCAGTGGTCACTGGACATTGGTCATTGGTCATTGACGAAGTTCCCCGCAGTGGCGGGGTGCTTTCAGCACCTGAGCGAAGTCGAAGGGGTCATTGGGAATCCGAACGGTTGTTTCGACCCCGCTTCCTGCCTCCCTTGGATATTTCTTTCTCTCTTCTCTCTCTCTCCGCCTACCCCGCCTTCCGGTCCAACGGGCACCAGAAAACACCCAACCGACGAATGACCAATCTAGCTGCCGCCGACAGAAGTCCTGCAGACCGTTTCAGACGGTCTGCTTCCGAGCGTGGCCGCGGTCGTCTCGACCGCGCATCCCCGACTTCTGTCGGGAACATCTTACTTGGACATTGAATATTCCTCGGTTCGATATTGGATATTCTCTCTCCCCCTACCCCGCCTTCCAGTCCAGCGGGCTCTGGATACCGGAGAACCGGTTTGCCACGACGCGGGTATAGACCATCGTCGTCTCCACGGACTTGTGGCCGAGCAGTTCCTGGATCGTGCGGATATCTGTGCCGGCCTGCAGCAGGTGCGTAGCGAAGCTGTGCCGAAGGGTGTGCATGCCGACTTTCTTTGTAATCCCGACAGCGCGCACAGCTTCACGCAGATGCCGTTGCGGCATGCTGTCAAAGACGTGCCAACGGCCCCGGAAGCCAGTTTTTGGATCCGTTGAAATGTTGTCCGCAGGAAACAGCCACTGCCATCCGAGTTCCCATGGCGCGCGAGGGTATTTCCGCGCCAGTGCGTTTGGGAGCTGAACGGCGCCGAAGCCGTTGGCAAGGTCCTCCTGCTGCAGTTGTCGGACAGATTCGACTTGTTGCTGCAGTCTCTCCACCAAGCCCTCCGGCAGCAGTGTTACGCGATCTACCCCACCCTTGCCGTCGCGGACAATCGTCTGGCCGTTCCCGAAGTCGACGTCCTTGACGCGAAGCGAGACAAGTTCCTTCCGGCGCAAGCCGGTCCCGTAGGCCAACTCGATCATCAGGCCATACAGCCCTTCCATCCGGTCGAGGATAGCACGCACTTCTTCGGGTGCGAGGACAACCGGGACATAGTCGCGGGACCTTGCTCGCGGCGTACTCCGCATGTTCTCCAGTTCTTTTCCCAGAATGTGGCGAAAGAGGAAAAGGATGGAGTTGAATGCCTGATTCTGGGTGGACTCGGACACCCGCTCGACCTTCGCCAGGTTGGTCAGGTAGTTCTTGACGTCGATGGAGTCGACGTCGGTGGGCGCTTTGTATTCCAAGTAGTGTCCGAAGCGTCGGCACCAGCCGGTGTAGGTCTTCTCCGTACTCGGACTGAGTCGACGTAATGCGATAGCATCGCGCATCAGTTGATCCACAGCCGACCACGCCTGGCCGCCCGCTTCCGTCGGCACTTTACGATCCGGGGATCGCTCCAGGATGTCGATACCGTGAACAGCCTTCAGATAGTTTCCCGTATAGATGGTCAGCGCGTCACTTGCTTGCCGAACCTGCCAGTCCTCTCGGGACTGCTCAAGTTCTGCCAGGAAACGGGACATCATCTCCCAGTTCAGGTTCGGCATTTTCCCCCCGCAGAAAGCAACGAACTGCCGTACTCAGTTGTTGTAGTAACTCACATACTTCTCATCGATCAGTTTGTTTTGGCGAAGGTAGTTCTCAAATGAGGGCTTGGCATCCACAGGCAATCTCCCGAGTTGGTTTCAA
>CAYLNH010000294.1:0-8739 GCA_964384625.1 uncultured Lentisphaerales bacterium | reverse complement strand
CCGAAGCCTTCAGAAACAGAGCCCGCCTTCGCACAAGGCTTCGGCGCGCAGCCTTCTTCGTTTCCGTTTTGACGCAAAACAGAAACGCCAAGTCTCCTACTGGCGTAAGCCAGCCGAAGCCTTGGCGAAGGCTGGTGGAGCATATCGGGCTCGAACCGATGACCTCCTCGCTGCCAGCGAGGCGCTCTAAGCCAACTGAGCTAATGCCCCAGATTCAGTAATCGGTGATCGATGTTTACTGAAATGGACGGATAAGGTAGCTAGATCTGTTGGTGATGCAAGGGGGAAATCGGAGAAAATTTCGGGCGACGGGGAGGGGGATCAGCGGCCGGTGATCCACTCGGATTCGTACCAGGAAATGCCGTACTTGGCCCGGATGCTGATGCTCCAGGTGCGCTTGGCGAAAATCTCGAACTCTTTGAAAGCCCACAGCATGGTGTGGTACGCCTCGCCCTCGGCGACTTCGACGACGCCGCCGCGTTTCTCCAGGTGCGCCACCTCCAGCAGGTATGCGACCCGCTGCAGAACGACCATGAACAGCAGGTAGATCGAGGGCAGCTTGCCGATCTCAACCAGGAAACTCAGCCAGCGGCAATGCAGGAAATCGTCGTAGTCCTCTTCCTGCAGTTCGAGGTCGACGATATCCGAGGCGAACTTCGATACGGCAATCGGATGCACAATAATGCGGGAGTTCTCGCTGTCGTAGTCGCTCTGCCACCGGGGGATGCCGTCGTCGAGGTCGCAAACGAACTCGAGCGAGAGGTCGAGGGGCAGGTAGGGCCGGACAAACAGGGTCACCAGCGACGCGCCCACGTCATCGGCGTTGGCCTTCTTGGTGAGGGTTTTGATCTTCTTGAGCGTGGCCTTTTTGCTCTTGGCCTCGTTCATATAATCGGAAGCGAGCTTTTCGTACTGCTTCCAGCAACTTTGTATTGTGCGTTTTGCCATAGCTATTCGTCCGTAGGGCTTGCTACCATACATTGCAGATAAGGGGTTTACAACGCGCCTCAGCCAACTTTCCCCGATTCTCCGGCTGGTGCGGCAGTTGACGTGCGGTCTGTCGGGGGCCAGAGTAGCGTTTCCGGCAACCCCCGAGCGCGAGGCAGCCCATGCGATTTGATCCGCCGCTGATCCCGGCCGTAATCCGCCGCCGTTACAAGCGGTTTCTGGCGGACGTCGAGCTGGCGGACGGCCGGGCGGTCACGGTTCACTGCCCGAACTCGGGCAGCATGCTGGGCTGTTGGGCGGACGGCTGGGAGGTGCGTCTCAGCGACCACCCGGGGAAGAAGCGCAAATATCGCTATACGTTGGAGATGACGCACAACGGCAACGGCTGGATCGGGGTCAATACAATGCTGCCGAACCAACTGGTGCGCGAGGCGCTCGAGGCGGACCGGATTCCGAGCCTGCGGGGCCTGGACGACCTGCGTTCGGAGGTGCCGTACGGCGAGAGCAGCCGGATCGATCTGCTCAAGGTGCCGGCG
The DNA here is from genome assembly GCA_964384625.1 of uncultured Lentisphaerales bacterium. Taxonomy (GTDB): domain Bacteria; phylum Verrucomicrobiota; class Lentisphaeria; order JABSQK01; family JABSQK01; genus CAYLNH01. The sequence continues at coordinate 7,255 of CAYLNH010000294.1, read as the reverse complement.
GCCGGACCGGAGTGTTACATCGAGGTGAAGAACGTGACACTGGTGGATGCCGCCGGTCGATATTGCTTCCCGGACGCGCCGACGGTACGGGGCCGCAAGCATCTGGTGGAGCTGCAGGCCTGCGTCGCGGCCGGCTTTCGGGCGGTGCTGATCTTTACGATCCAGCGTTCGGACGGCGCCGGTTTCCGGCCGGCGGCGGCGGTGGATCCGGCGTATGCGGCGGAGCTGCAGCGCGCGGCCGCGGCCGGTGTTGAGATACTGGCGCTGCGGGCGGCGGTCTCCCCGACGGAAGTGGTATTGACCGGCGCCGCGGAACCGGTGGATCTCGAGCTGGACATCGCGGATTCCTGACGGCCGCCGGCCGGACCCGGCGGATTTTTCCGGAAGAGACGTTGATCAGGGACTTGCTTCTTGTAATAGTATCGGGCAATCGCGGCAGACCAACAGAGTCCAGTTCGGGGGCAACTGAATTTACCCAGAGAGAGAGCCAGTGGCACGAAAACCTGATCCGCACGTTGACGACCTTTTCCTGATCGCCGAACAGATGGCGACCGATTCCGAGCTGTTCCCGGAAAGCGACGAGCTGTCGCTGGGCCGCCAGGTGGACGGGCTGTTGAGCCCGAAACAGGTAAAAAAACAGTATGACCGGCTGCAGCGCATTGCCGTTGACGACTACATCGCGCAGGCGGTTGCCCCGGCTGAGGACCCGACGCGCGTCGGCGCCCGCGAGATCCTCGAGTCCCTGCCGGGCGAGGTGCACCACCAGGCCGAACATGGGCCGCTGATCATGCGGGAACTATCGATGGACTTCGGCGGCCGGCGCCGCCGAGTCGGCATTATCGCCCAGGAGCGGACGGCAAGCAACGGCATCTGGATGCCCGAACACCACCTGCAGGCGGCGGCGTACATCCGCGATTTCGCCGATCATGCGACCCCCGTCGTGACGCTGATCGACACGATCGGCGCCGACGCCGGCGCCGACGCCAACGCCCGAAATCAGGCGCATGCCATCTCCCGGCTGATTGCGGAGTTCGCCCAGATCGACATCCCGACCGTCGGCGTCATCATCGGCAACGGCTACTCCGGCGGCGCCATCCCGCTGGCCACGACCAACCTGCTGCTGTCCGTCCGGGACGGCGTGTTCAACACGATCCTGCCCCGGGGCCTGGCCAACATTGCGCGGAAGTACGATCTGTCCTGGCAGGAATGCGCCCGCTACGTCGGCGTCTCCGCCTGCGAGCTGTTCCAGAACGGCTACATCGACGGCATCATCGACTACGCTCCGGGCGAGGAACGCGAGCTGCAGAACCTGCATTTGGCGATCATCAGCGGCATCCAGGCCGTGGAAACCGCCGCCACCCAGTTCGCCGCCAACAACCCGTCGATCTTCGAGCACTACCAGCGCAGCATATCGCGCTACCTGACCCCCTCGAAGAACCTCGAGACCATGCAGAACACGTCGGACCTGTCGCTGGCGCTCAGCCCCACCAACCTCGCCAACGTCTTCGGACTGACCTACCGGTTCATGCGGTTCCTGACGCTGCGCCGGCGCATCCACCACTCGACCGTCGAGCGTTACGGCCATCTGGCCGACCTCGAGCTGCCCAGGGGCGACCTGGCACAGCGCACCGAGAAGGAGCACCAGGAGACCTTCAACCGCTGGCTCGGGAACGCCCTCGAGATCAAGTACGACGACGCCCTGCGCCGGCTCTACCTGAAGTACAGCGACAAGAAGAAGGACCTGCCCCTCGGCCGCCGCAACCGCGTCGGTCAGTTCTTCCTCGGCGATCCCAGGACCGAGTGGGGCAAGGCCATGCGCAACCTCTGCCTCGAGTACAGCTTCCACCTGTACAACCTCTGGAAGGACAGCGCCCAGACGAATTTTGCGGCGCTCATCAAACACCTGGCCGACGAAGCCAACCAGCCGGGCGACCACGAGAACACCACGGTGCTCGACGTCATCCTGCAGCCGGAGATCCGCGGGCCGTTCATCGCCGAGTGCCGCAACATCCTGCTGTTCGACGATCTCTACGCGAACATCATCAAGAACCTCAAGGACATCGCTTCCGAGGCGAAGGACTCCAACACGATCAGCCGCGAGTCCATCCGGCAGCTGCTGGAGCAGTCGCTGACGCCGGCCATCGACAAACTCGTCGCCGCCTTTCCGGCCGACGCCGAGTACATGGGCTCGCCGGAGGAACTGCGCGAGCAGTTCGACACCTGGCTGGCGTTCTTCTCGAAACTGCCCAAGCGCGAGCGTATTCTGAAGACCATCCAGCAGTGGAAGAAGGTGGTCTTCCCGCGTGTCCCGGAGCCGCTGTTTGCGATTGTGACGTTTCTGTTCGAACGGCTGATCCCGGATTATCTGCGATCGGTCGCCAACCGGCGCTACGCCTACCGCGGCAACATCAGCCTGCGCAATATCGGGATCAAGGACTTCTGGAACCGCCTGGCGATCGCCTACCACGATCTGCTGATCCAGAATATCCAGTTCAAGCTGAAGAAGGACAAAGTCATCACCAGCGAGAAACTGCTGGAGGCGTTTTTCAAGGACTTCAGCGAACTCAACGGCAACCTGATGAGCGCCGATCCCGCCGCGTTCCCGGGTTTCCGACTGTCGATCGAGCGCGCCCTGAGCCAGGACATCACGCCTTGCGGCACGATCACCGGCATCGCCGAGTTCAAGTACAAACGCTTCCGCCGCCAGGTCGGCGTCTTGATCTCGAACACCAGCTTCCAGGCGGGCGCTTTCGACATGGCCAGCGCCGAGAAATTCTGCAAGCTCCTCCTCGAGTGCGCCCGCCGCCACCTGCCGGTCATCGGCTTCGTCGCGTCCAGCGGCATGCAGACCAAGGAAGGCGCCGGCGCGTTGTTCTCGATGTCCATCGTCAACGACCGCATCACCCGGTTCATCCGCGACAACGACCTGCCGATCATCATGTTCGGCTTCGGCGACTGCACCGGCGGCGCCCAGGCCAGCCTGGTGACACACCCCATGGTCCAGACCTACTATCTGTCCGGCACGAACATGCCGTTTGCCGGCCAGATCGTCGTGCCCTCCTATCTGCCGTGCTACACCACGCTGTCCAACTACCTCTCCCTCGTGCCCGGCGCCATGCAGGGGCTGGTCAAGCACCCGTTCGCCGAAACCCTCGACGACGAACTGCGCCTGGTCGACCCGCAGATCCCGGTGCCGACCGAGACCGTTCCGGAGGTCGTCGTCCGCGTCCTTAAGGGCAGCTACGACACGCGCGACGCCCAGGCGGAAGACGTCGACCAGGACGACCTCGGACTAATGCAGCCGATCCAACGCATCCTCGTCCACGCCCGCGGCTGTACAGCCCAGAAGATCGTCCGCAAAGTCCAGGAAGCCGGCAAGCCGATGGTGCTGGTCCAGTCCGACGCCGACATGGAGTCGGAAGCGGCCAAACTGCTCGCCGAGCAGGACCTGCTGGTCTGCATCGGCGGGAATACGCCGGACGAGAGCTACCTCAACGCCAAGAGCGTGATTCGCATTGCCGAGCGCGAGAAGGCTGACGCGCTGCACCCGGGGATCGGGTTTCTCTCGGAGAACCCGGACTTCGCGGCGCTCTGCCGTCGGCACGGCATCAATTTCATCGGTCCGCCGGTCCAGAGCATGGAGTGGATGGGCAACAAATCGAACGCCACCAATACCGCCCGCGAACAGGGCGTGCCCGTGGTGCCCGGCAGTTACGGTGTTTTGACCGACAGCGAGACGGCGGCCGAGCTGGCCGCGGAGATCGGCTATCCGGTCATCCTCAAGGCCGTCCACGGCGGCGGCGGCAAGGGCATCCAGGTGGTGCGCGAGCCGCAGCGCTTCCGTGAGCTCTTCCTGCAGATTGCCGCCGAAGCCAAGAGCGCCTTCGGCAGCAGCGACGTCTATCTCGAGAAGTTCGTCGAGTCGATGCGGCACGTCGAGATCCAGATCCTGCGCGACAAGCACGGCAACACCAGGGTTCTCGGGCTGCGCGACTGCTCGGTCCAGCGCAACAACCAGAAGGTCGTGGAGGAATCCGGTTCCACGCTGCTGCCGGATAAACTCAAGAAGGCCATGTTCAAGCATGCCGCCTCGATCGCCGACCGCGTCGGCTACGTCGGCGCCGGCACCGTCGAGTTCATCTTCGACCTGCCCAACGAAGCCGTGTACTTCATGGAGATGAACGCCCGCCTGCAGATCGAACATCCGGTCACCGAAATGGTCACCGGCGTGGACATCGTCAAGGAACAGATCCGCATCGCCGAAGGCCGGTCGATCGAAGAGCTGAAGTTCCGGCAGTCCGGCTACGCCATCGAAGTCCGGATCAACGCCGAAAAGGCCGCGGTCTCGCCGGACGGCGACATCCAGTTTATCCCGGACCCCGGCAAGATCACGGAATGCCGGTTCCCCAAAAAACCGCATATCCAGATCCTGACCGCCGTCAGCAAAGGCCAGGTGATCCCGCCTTATTACGACAGCATGATCGTCCAGGTCATCTGCAAAGGCAAGGATCGCGAAGACACCATCGACAAACTGCTCGCATACCTCGACGACGTCAAACTGCGCGGCGTCTGCACCAACATCCCGCTGGTTAAACGCATCCTGGCGGACGACGTCTTCCGCGGCGGCGACTACGACACCGGCTACCTGCCGGAGTTTTTCCAGCGCATCGATTTCGACGCATTGATGGCGGAGGTCGAGGAGTCCGCCGGCGGCGCCCGCCAGGCGTTGAGCGCCGATGTCCTGCAGATCGAGGGTACGGACGAATTGAAGGTGCTGTCGCCGGGCACCGGGATCTTCTACACCTCGGCTTCGCCGGCGGAGCCGGATTTCGTCAAGGTCGATCAGGTTGTAACCACCGAGGACACGCTGTGTCTGCTGGAAGCGATGAAATTGTTCCGGCCGCTCAGCCTGGGGACATTCAACGGCAGGACGGAGCTGTACCCCAAGGGCGACTACCGGGTCGTCCGCGTCAACCCGTCCAGCGGCCAGGCGGTGAACCAGGGCGACCTGCTGTTCATCATCCAACCCGTATAAGCACCTCCTTCCGCGTCAGGAGAGAGGATTGAAGGACCTCCTGCAACGACACGCAATCGAGCTCCTCCTGGCGGCGCTGTTCCTCTGTGCCGGCGCCTACTTCTACAACGGCGCCAACTGGAACCATGTTTCGCGCTTTGATGTGGCCTTCTGCTTCGTCGAACCGGGACCGGATCAGTTCTCCTTCCGCATCAACCGGCTGGTCTGGAATCCGAAGCTCGGCGAGAACACCGGCGACTGGGCGCAAAACCCGGAACACGACGACAACTACTACTCCAACAAAGCCCCCGGCCCGGCGCTGCTGGCGATCCCCGTCTACGCCGTCCTCTACGGCGTCGAACGACTCGCCGGCCAGGACCCCACACAGCCGGTTCTCACCTATCTCAACTGCTACATCATCAACCTGATCGTCACCGTTCTGCCCGCGGCCATCTCCATCCTGTTCATGTTCTGGCTGCTCAGCGATATCTTCGACAACCGCGCGTTCTGGCCGACGCTGCTTTGTGTCGCGCTCTATTTCGGGACCTTGCTGTGGCCGTACAGCACCCAGTTCTGGGGCCACGTGACGGCGACCGCCTTCCTGATCGCCGGGCTCTACTTTTTCCGGGCCGACACCCCGCGCGGCTATGTCTTCAGCGGTCTCTTCCTGGGGCTGGCGGTGCTGTCCGAATACTCCGTAGCCATCCCGTTGCTGGCGCTGACGGGCGTGCTGCTGTACCGGTTCTGCCGCCCGCCTCGCGCCGGCGGCCCGCCGCGATACCAGCCGCTGGCCCTGCTCTGCGCCGGCGGCGCCGCGCCGCTCCTGCTGTTCATGGTCTACCACTACCTCTGTTTCGGCAATCCGCTCACGCTCGCGACGTTTCACAATAACTCCCTGTTCAAAGACGAGGGCGCAATCGGCGGGCTGTTCCAGTTTCGGGACTCCCTGCGGGCCCTCTGGCACCTGACCTTCTCGTCCTACCGCGGGCTGTTCTTCCATATGCCCGTGATGCTGACGGTATTTGCCGCTGTCGTTGCCGTCCCGAAACTCCGGAAGCACTGGCTGTTCTGGGTTGCGACCAGCAGCATTCTCGGGTTCTTCGCCATGAACCTGACCTTCAACGGCTGGCATGGCGGCGCCTGTATCGGGCCGCGCTATCAGATCTGCGCCTTCCCGTTCTACATCCTGTTGGCCGGCTTCGGCATCCGGCGGCTCAGCGAACGGCTCGCCGGCACCGCGCTGGCGCGCCCGTTCGGCGTGCTCTTCCTCCTCCTGCTGGCCGCTTCCGTCAGCAATATGCTGATCACCGTTTCGGTCTCGCCGACGTCGCCGGCGCTGCAGCCCTACCACGACTTCCGCGAACGCGAATACTGGAGCAAACCGCTCTTCTACTTCTACTATTCCTTCCGCCAGGGCCACCTGCGGCCCTTCCACTACAACCCGATACGGCCGGCGCCCGAGACCGCAAGCGTCAAACGTCTGCGCCTGTTCAATATGGGCGAACTTATGGGGCTCCGGGGGACCCACGTGGTTATCCCCCTGCTCGTCGTGCTCGCCGCCGGCTTCGCCATTGTCGGCTGGCTGGTTAAACGTTCGACCGCCGAGGACGACGGGCCGGACCCCGGCCCGCCGGCAGCAGCAGAATAGCTGCACCCGCCGCGAAACGGGTTCGCGGCGATGTCCGACCTCGCGGATCTCGCGGATTCTGCGTTTCCGGTCCGAAAAGGACCCGCGGCGCAAGGCCGCGGGGATCTCCAAATGGCTTTTCGCGAACCTTGCAGCTCCACTTGGCGCGAAAAGAGGGCGAGATCGGGTTCCTGCTTTCCGAGAAGAGACCCCAAGTTCAGCTTGGGGAGTATCTATGCCCCCTTCAGTTCAACCGGCGCAAAGGACGGGAAAGTCGGGTCAACCGGCGCAAAGGACGGGAAAGTCGGTGCGAAGGCGAAACTGAAGGGAGGCTGACACTCCCCCGGCGCAGCCGGGGAGATCTTTTCGCGGGAAATGTAGCTGCCGACCACGCGCCGCCGCCGCACCAGATGGGCGCGGCGTAAGCTTTCCAGCCACGGACGGAGGCCAGGCGCCGGTCCGGCAAGGTGCCGTCGAACAAGCGATGCGACCATCGTGTCCCGCCTTGGCGGGATACATTTCGTGCTTGCCCCGCTTTGCGGGGGCAACGCCGCCGGCCGGATGCTTGGACCCGCTCTTCGAGTTGCCCGTTTTCGGGCTCGGGGGGCGTTGGC
>CAYLNH010000293.1:0-8848 GCA_964384625.1 uncultured Lentisphaerales bacterium | reverse complement strand
TACACGGACGCGCTTCGCGCCGAACTCAGGAGCGGCGGCCAAACGTCCCAAACACGTCTTAATTCAGCGCCATTCCGGGCTAGATCGGCTTGGCGCGAAAACGGGTACGGGATCGGGGTCCTGCTCTCCGAGAAGGGACCCAGGCTCTGCGTAGGCAGTGTCTACACCTGCCGCGAAACGGATGCGGGATCGTGTTTATGCTTTCCGGGAAGAAGCCCCAAGTTCAGCTTTGGGAGTATCTATACCCCCTTCATTTCAACCGGCGGGGGAGTCGTGGCGAAAGCAAGACTGAAGGGAGGCCGACACTCCCCCGGCACAGCCGGGGGGATCTTTTCGCACTGGGTGGATCTACCCCCCTTCAGTGTTGCAGGTAATGCCTCAGCGACGGGGGGTGGCGTAGATCAACGTTTCACCAGCGGCAGGAAGGCAGCATGCGGGAGCTGCTTCCGGTGTTTGACGCAGTACGTATGACAGCACGTTGGAGTTTGAATACCCCGCTCCTGCAGACTATGTTCACTGGTGTTCAGCCGCTGTTTAACCTTGGCGAGGAGTGGTCTGTTGCCATGGGTGGAGATCGATATTTCATCAGTTGTGACTGGGGCTCCAGTCGGTTTCGGCTGCGTCTGGCAAAGCTGACGCCGCCGTGTGAGGTCGTGGCGACCGTTGAGAGCGAAAACGGCGCTCTGGCAATTGCGCAGGAGGCGCAGGGCAGCAGTCGTGCTCGCGTGCTCCGATATGAACAGATCCTCTGCCAGGGCATGGATCAACTGGCACAGAACGTGTCGATGGATGTCGGGGCCCTGCCGGTTATTATCTCCGGCATGGCAGGCTCTTCCATTGGCTGGCGGGAACTGCCCTATGCCAAAGTCCCGTTCCGGGTCGACGGCCATTCCGCCATCCTCGATGAACTGCCGGTGTCGTCCATGGCGCGGGTGGTCCTGGTCTCCGGCATCCAGACCGATACCGATATCCTCCGGGGCGAAGAAACGCACGTTGTCGGCATCCTGGGGCAACGCTACGCGGAAGGCCAGGGGGGCGACTGTATTGTGGTGCTGCCGGGGACCCACTCCAAACACCTCTTTATTACCAACGGCGCGGTCCACGATTTCCGCACCTACATGACCGGCGAGCTCTATAGTATCATTCGGCAACACAGTATTCTGCGATCGTCGTTGACGGATCTGGGCGTCGCCAAGGTGAAGCAGCAGCAGGACTGGCCGGCGTTTATCGAGGGCGCCACCCTCGGGGCCGAACGTCGTCTCTCCGCCTCGCTGTTTCGCGTCCGTACCAACGATCTGCTGCAGGGCCTGCCGCCCGAAGCCAACTCCTCCTTCCTCAGCGGCGTGTTGTTCGGCAATGAATTTGCCGGTTTGCGCGACGAGTTCCCCAACGACCTGCCGGTCATGATCTGCGGCGGTCAGTTTGCTGACGCCTACCAGATGCTGTTCAGCTTTCTGGCGCCGGAGATCGAGCTCGAAGTGATTTCGCAGGAAGATACGGACCAGGCGCTCGTTCGCGGTCATGCCACGCTGCTGGAATACGTCGGGGGTTGACGTGGCGGCGAATTTCAATCGACAGTTTTTTGATGAGTTCCCCGTGATCGGCATCCTCCGCGGCGTCACTCCGGAGCAGCTCGACCGGATTGCGGCAGCCGCTGCCGCCGGCGGGCTCCGCAATCTGGAAGTCACGATGAATACCCCAGGGGCAACGGCGATGATCACCCGTCTGGCGGAAACCGTCGGCGACCGGATGAATATCGGCGCCGGGACCGTCTGTACCCGGGACGAACTCGATGCCGCTGCCACGGCAGGGGCGTGTTTTATTGTCACACCGATTTTGGATGTGTCGATCGTTCGCGCCTGCAAGAAGCTTGCGCTGGTGGCGGTGCCGGGGGCGTTTACGCCGACGGAGATTTATCGTGCCTGGGATGCCGGCGCCGATTTTGTCAAGGTCTTCCCCGCCACCACGCTGGGGCCCGGCTACATCAAGGGGGTCCTTGGACCGTTGCCCCAGATCCGGCTCGTCCCGACCGGCGGCGTGTCGTTGAACAATATCCGCGAGTACCGGGACGTCGGCGCCGCCGGTTTCGGTATCGGCGGGTTGTTGTTCAACAAAGAACGGATCGCCGCCGGCGATTGGGGCTGGATTACCGACCAGGTCCGGGCGTTGAAGAACGCGCTGCAGTAGCTTGGATCATTCATCATCTCATCTTCGCTGCGGCCTGGACGCCGCGGCGGCAAGCTCGCCTTCCATTTCCGGCTGAAGCGCCGAGTCAGCCTCACGTGACCATAGGCGAAACGGTTTCACGAACCGACAGCCTCTGAACCGGAACGCATGCACGGAAGATACATCCTGCCCCAAATACCCCTCAGATAAGCGGCAATCTGCAATGCACCGGCAACGGCATGATCTCCCCCTTCCACCGGGTTGAGGTTGCCGTTTCAGGGCTGTAGTGTGTGACATAGTGTCGCACCTCGGGGTGTCTTCGGGATTGTGTGAATCCGCGCAACTGATTCGCAGATAGAGTCTTGTTGATCGTGTTCTGTGTTCTGGCGGCTGTTCTGCTACTGAATACACGACGCAATCTACGATCTGAGGGAGGCACACCATGGACTTCAGTAAATACACCGAAAAATCGCAGACCGCGCTGAGTGGAGCACACCAGTTGGCTGTGCGGCTGCATCACCAGGAAGTCGCGCCGCTGCATCTGCTGGCGTCGCTTTGTCGTCAGACCGAGGGGCTGGTTCCCAGTCTGCTGGAGAAAGCGGGCGCCGACCGCGGCGCCTTGGAACAGGCACTGGAGCAGGAGCTCGGGCGGATCCCGCAAGTAACCGGCAGCAATCTCGGCCAGCCGGGGATGACCCGGGCATTGTCGGAGGCATTGCTTGCTGCGGAGGACGTGGCCGGGGAGATGAAAGACGAGTACATCAGCGTCGAACACCTGTTATTGGGTCTTCTGCAAGCCGACGACGTCAGCCGCAAACTCATTTCCGACCACGGCGTGACCGGGGATGTGTTGCTGCAGACGTTGAAGGAGATCCGGGGCAGCCAGCGCGTGACCAGTCCGACGCCGGAAGCGAGCTTTGACGCACTGGGCAAGTACGCCATCGACCTGACCGATCTGGCGCGGCAGAGCAAGCTGGACCCGGTGATCGGCCGCGATGAAGAGATTCGGCGTATCGTTCAGATTCTGTCGCGCAAGACCAAGAACAACCCGGTGTTGATCGGCGATCCGGGCGTCGGCAAAACGGCGGTCGTCGAAGGATTGGCCCAGCGCATCGTGGCCGGCGATGTCCCGGAGGGCCTGCGCAACCGTCGTCTGGTGGCGCTGGACATGGGGGCGTTGATTGCCGGGGCCAAGTTCCGCGGTGAATTCGAGGAGCGGCTGAAGGCCGTTTTGAAAGAGGTCAGCGACGCAGAAGGCGAGATCATCCTGTTCATCGACGAATTGCACACGGTCGTCGGCGCCGGCGCGGCCGAGGGCGCGGTGGACGCCGGTAATCTGCTTAAACCGAAACTGGCCCGCGGCGAACTCCACTGCATCGGCGCGACAACGCTGGATGAATATCGCAAGCACGTCGAGAAAGACAAAGCTCTGGAGCGCCGCTTTCAGAGCGTCATGATCGAGCAGCCGTCGGTGGAAGACACGATTTCTATCCTGCGCGGTTTGCGCGAACGCTACGAGGTCCATCACGGTGTCAAGATCCGTGACGGTGCGTTGGTGAATGCCGCGATTCTCTCGGATCGTTACATCTCCGAACGTTTTCTGCCGGACAAAGCCATTGACCTGGTTGACGAAGCTGCGGCGAAACTGCGCACCGAGATGGACAGCCGGCCGCGGGAGATCGACGAGGCCATGCGCCGCAAGATGCAGTTGGAGATCGAGATTGCCGGTCTGAAGAAGGAGAAAGACCAGGCTTCGAAAGAGCGGCTGGAGCAGTTGGAAAAGGACCTGGCCGACTGCACGGAGAAACTGGATTCCCTGCAGGCGCGGTGGGATGTGGAGAAGGAGACGATCGGCAATGTCCAGGCGCTGCGCGAAAGCCTGGAACTGGCGAAGCGCAGCCTGGCCCAGGCCGAGCGCGAATACAACCTGGAGAAGATGGCGGAACTGCAGCACGGCACCATCCCGAACCTGGAACGGCAGATTGTCGAAGCCGAGAAGAAAATCAAAGCGGGCAACGGCAACCGCATGCTCAAGGAAGAGGTGGAGGAAAGCGACATCGCGGAGATTGTCAGCCGTTGGACGCACATCCCGGTGAGCAAGCTGCTCCAGGGCGAACGCGATCGTTTGCTGCAACTGGCCGACCACCTGCATAAACGCGTGGTCTCGCAGGATGCCGCCGTCGACGCCGTGGCGGACGCCATTTTGCGGGCCCGCGCCGGTCTGCAGGATCCCCATCGGCCGATCGGCAGCTTTATCTTTCTCGGCCCGACCGGCGTCGGCAAGACCGAGTTGGCGCGGACGCTGGCGGAATTCCTGTTTGACGATGAACGCGCGTTGATCCGGATCGACATGAGTGAGTACATGGAGAAGCACTCGGTGGCCCGGCTTATCGGCGCGCCGCCGGGCTACATCGGCTACGACGAAGGCGGGCAACTGACCGAGGCGGTGCGCCGCCGGCCGTACGCCGTGATCCTGTTTGACGAGATCGAAAAAGCCCATCCGGACGTCTTCAACATCCTGCTGCAACTGCTGGATGACGGTCGGCTCACGGACTCCCAGGGGCACAACGTCGACTTCAAGAATACGGTTGTGATTATGACCTCCAACCTTGGTAGTGAGTACCTGGTGGACAATCCGCAAAACGAAGAACCGGTAATGGCGGAACTGCGCCGGACCTTCCGGCCGGAGTTCCTCAACCGCGTCGAGGACATCCTCGTCTTCAAACCGTTGACGGAGGAGGACCTGGTTGCGATCGTTGCGATCCAGTTGGAGCAGTTCAAAGCCCGGCTGGCCAAGCAGCGGCTGGATTTTGAGATCAGCGATGCCGGCGCCAAACTGCTGGCGAAGGAGGGCTTCGACCCGGTCTACGGTGCGCGCCCGTTGAAGCGGACCATCGCCCGCCGGCTGGAGAGCCCGATCTCCCGGATGCTCATCGCCGGTGATATCGCCGAGGGCAGCAAAGTCACGGTCGACCTGAAGGACGGCGATCTGACCTTCTCGAGCTGATTCGGTCTGGCGCCGGCAGGCATTGGCTGAACCCGCGGCAACGCCCGGGATGCGGGAACTTCGGTGGCCGCCGGGAATCGAACCGGAGCAGGCGCATTCCCTGCTACTGCTCTTTCTTCGGGTACTTTGAGTGCCAGCCCCACATGGAGTCTTTGTAGGTCAGGTCGTCAGAGAGCGGCAGGCTTAACTCCGACAGCTCCCGCCAATCGGCGTCATCCAGGTTCCAGTCGAGCGCGCCGACATTGTCGTCGACCTGTGCCGGCCGGCTGGCGCCGACGATCGGGGCGGTAATCCCCGGTTGGTCCAGCAGCCAGCGGATTGCCGTCTGGGCAATCGTCTTGTCGTACTTCCTGCCGATCTCTTCGAGCTTGTCGACGACCTTCAGGACGCCGGGGAGTTTCTCCTTGGTCCAGACTTTGTTGGAGTGGCGCGGGTCCTTTTCCGGGATGTCCTCCATCTTGCGGAAGCGTCCGGCCAGCGCGCCCTGGCATAAGGGCGAGTACGGGATGACGGCGACATTGTTTTCGATGCAGAGCGGCAGAACCTTGCGCTCTACCGTACGCCACAGCAGGCTGTGGCACGGCTGCAGGCTGTCAATGCGACCGGCATCACCGAATTCCTCCCACTCCGGGCCCATCCAGTTCGATACGCCGATCGCCCGGATTTTGCCTTGCTCGCGGTACTTCTCGAGTTCGGAAATGGTCTCTTCCAACGGGATTTCCGGGCTCGGCCAATGATATTGATACAGGTCGATGTGGTCTGTCTGCAGCCGCTTCAGTGAGTTCTCCAGCGCGGCCTCCAGGCGCTCGCCCTTGGCATTCCACGGACCGAACTTGGTCGCTACGATCATCTCGTCGCGGTGGCCTTCCAACGCTTTTGCGACGACTTCCTCCGAATGGCCGTTGCCGTAACCCTCCGCCGTGTCAATGAAATTCAGCCCCTTGTCCATCGCGTGGCGTACGACTTTGATGAAACGCTCGTCGTCAGACGTGGCCCAGCCGGCTGCCTGCCAGGCACCGATGCAAATTCGTGAAACCTTGATGCCGGTTTTGCCGAGTTCGGTCATTTCCATGATGCGTTCCTTTCCTTCCAGAGGCAGTCGTACTACATTCGAGGTCTGCTTTTCTATACTAGCAAACAGACCAGCGATGTACAGGAGTGCGTGATGAAAAAGGTTCAGACTGCGGTGATCGGCTATGGCTTTGCCGGCCGCAGCTTTCACAGTTATCTCGTCGGCCTCGTGCCGGATATGACATTGCGCGGCATCTGCACCGGCAACCCGGAGCGCCAGACCCAGGCCAGAGCGGAACGCAGCTGCCGGATCTACCGCGAGTTTCAGGAGGTCCTTGATGACGACGGAGTGGATCTGGTCGTCCTCGCTACGCCGAATGCGACCCACTGCGAGCTGGCGGTTCGGGCGCTGGATGCCGGCAAGAACGTCGTGACGGACAAGATCATGTGCCTGAATCTCGGTGAATATCGGCAGATGACCGAGGCCGCGGAACGCAATGGAAAACTGCTGAGTGTGTTCCAGAACCGTCGTTGGGACGGCGACTACCTGACGCTCAAGAAGGTTATGGAGGACGGCCTGCTGGGCGATGTGCGCCACCTGGAGATGGCCTGGCAGGGGCTAGGCGCGTGGGCCGGGCGCTGGCGTGGCGAGAAACAGGCCGGCGGCGGGAAGCTCAATGATCTGGGGGCGCATTTGATTGACCAGATCTGCCAGCTCTTTCCCGAGCCGCTCGAAAGCGTCTACGCCAAGCTCCAGTACGACTGGCCGCAGTGCGACGTGGAAAGTCACGCCCTGGTGGTGATCAACTTCGAAGGCGGGCGCACTGCCGTCTGTGATACGTCGAGCATCGCGGCCATCTCCAAGCCGCGCATGTACGCTCTCGGCAAGGAAGGCGCGTTCTGTAAGTGTGGTCTGGACCCGCAGGAACAGGCCATGAAGGACGGGAACATCGATGCGGCGGTCGAACCCGAAGAGAACTACGCCACCGTGAAGACCGGGGACGGCGAACAGCGCTGTCCCACGATCCCCGGGCGTTGGCGCTGTTACTATGAGAACATCGCCGATGTGCTGCTGAACGGGGCGGAGTTGGCAGTTACGCCGGCCAGCGTGCGCCGCTCGATCGCTGTTATCGACGCCGCCTTTCGCTCCAGTGAGACGGACAGCGTCGTCCGTTTCTAACGGCAGAAGGGAGCTCCGGGAAGCGCTCGAGCCCGCATTGCGTTCCCTCCGCGGCAGGCTACCTTAAGCGCAACGTTACGGAGGAGAATACTGATGCGAACGATCTTGGTTGTGTTGCTGTTGGTCAGCACGATAGCCGTCCCCGCACGAGCGCAGGAGGACCTGCCGAAGCGCGTGGCAGACCTGGAGAAACGAGTTGCCGAATTAGAGAAACTGTTGGAGCCGCTCAAACGCGAGATGGTCGTCCGCAAGCGTCGCGAGAAGATGCAGGTGCTGGCGCGCCGGCGGATGAAGGAAGACCAGAAGGTATTCAATCAGGCGCAACTGGATTCCATCGAACAGATTTATCAGGTGGCCAACCGCAAATGGAATACGGTCGAGGCCATGGACAGCCTGACCAAGCTGATGAAGGAATTCCCGAAGGCCAATCGCACCGGTTGCGGCGTGCTCTATCTGGCGCAGATGTCGAAGGATGATATCGAGAAGGAGTTCCTGCTGAAGAAGGCGATCAAGAGCTTCAATGATTGCTGGTACGGTGACGGCGTTCAGGTCGGTCCTTATGCGCGTTTGCTGTTGGCCCATCATTACGCCCGGAAGAACAAGGCCGATGCGGCGGCGAAACTCGCGGCCGAGTTGAAAACGAATTATCCCGAGGCCATCGATCACCAGGGCCGGTTGCTGATTGAACTCCTGCCGAAAGCGGAAGCCCAGTGAGATTCGAACACTTCGGCATCAACGTGCCGGACGCCCGCGCCATGGCCCAGTGGCTGGTGGAATACTGCGGGCTGACGGTCCTGCGGGACCTGGGGCCGGAGGGCAATAACACCCACTTCCTGGCC
Organism: uncultured Lentisphaerales bacterium; assembly: GCA_964384625.1. Taxonomy (GTDB): domain Bacteria; phylum Verrucomicrobiota; class Lentisphaeria; order JABSQK01; family JABSQK01; genus CAYLNH01. The sequence goes on along the minus strand of CAYLNH010000293.1, from coordinate 645 downwards.
GACGACACCGGCCGCGTCGTGATCGAGATCTATACCAATCCGCAAGCGGATGTTCCGGACTATCCCAACATGCACCCGCTGGAATTCCACTTCGCCTTCGCTGTGGCTGGCGTGGAAGAGGTCCGCGACCGCCTGCTTGCCGCCGGCGCCACGCTCTTCGAAGAGGTCCACCTGGACGACGGCTCCCACCTCATCATGCTCCGCGACCCCTGGGGGGTGCCGCTGCAGCTTTGCCAAAGAGGAACGCCGTTCTAGCCCGCACATTTCATGAGTATCTGATGGCGAGACCGGGTTCCTGCTTTCCGAGAAGAGACCCCAGGCACAGCCGGGGGGATCTTTTCGTGGGAGATGCAGCTACACCCACCGCGAAAAGGGTGAGTAACGCTGCTCAGCCTCAAATCCCCAAGGGGTTTGTGGTCTCCCGCTCCGAGAAAGACCCCCGTTAACTCGTCTGACGGGTGAATGAGTTGTTTAAGTCGGTACCGCCCCCCCGTCTCCCCTTGCTTCAGCGGCTTTGTGAGCATGCTCGCAAAGCCGCTGAAGCAAGGGGAGGCGGGAACAGACGTCGCATTAAACAACTCATTCACCCGCGACACAAGGCCTGGCCTTTACGCACAAATCCTGCTGGACAAACTCACTCTCTTT